>CAMDBL010000140.1 GCA_945889015.1 Devosia equisanguinis | reverse complement strand
CCGATACGGCGAGGTGGCCTGCAAAGAGGCGGGGGCGTAGGTACGCGTTCACGGCTGCGCTCCGAGGCAATGAAACCATGCGATTTTCCATCAGCGGAATGAAGATAAGCTGAAGCCGCATGTAGTGGCCGGCCCCTCTTCACCGGCCGCGCTCGCTTGACACGTCCTCGCCATCCGGACTTAAACCGGCCCAGGTTTTCATCACGGACGGGCGGCTGAGATGGCGATTGCATTCGTGTTTCCGGGACAGGGCAGCCAGGATGTCGGCATGGGCCGGGATCTCGCCCAGCAGTTCAAGGCGGCGCGTGAGGTGTTCGAGGAGATCGATGCGGCCCTCGGACAGAAGCTCTCGCAGATCATGTGGGAAGGCCCGAAGGAGACGCTGACGCTGACCGAGAACGCGCAGCCGGCGCTGATGGCGCACTCGATGGCGGTGATGCGCGTGCTGGAGCGCGAGAAGGGCTTCTCGCTGAAGGACAAGGTGAAATTCGTCGCCGGTCATTCGCTCGGCGAGTATTCCGCGCTCGCCGCCGCCGGGGCGTTCTCGATCGGTGACGCGGCGCGGCTGTTGAAGCTGCGCGGGCAGGCGATGCAGAAGGCGGTGCCGGTCGGCATGGGGGCGATGGCCGCACTGCTCGGCGTCGGTCTCGACGTCGCCCGCAAGGTCGCCGAGGAGGCCGCCCAAGGCGACGTCTGCGACATCGCCAACGACAACGAACCGACGCAGGTCGTGCTGTCGGGCCACAAGACCGCGATCGATCGGGTCGGCGAGGTCGGCAAGAAGCACGGTGTGCGCCGCGCCATCCCGCTGCCGGTGTCCGCGCCGTTCCACTGCTCGCTGCTGAAGCCCGCCGCGGATGCCATGGCCGAGGCGCTGGCCAAGGTGACCATCAACGCGCCCGCCGTGCCGGTGATCGCCAACGTCACGGCCGCCCCCGTCTCCGAACCCGACGAGATCCGCAAGCTGCTGGTGCAGCAGGTGACCGGCACCGTGCGCTGGCGCGAGTGCGTGCTGGCGATGGCGGCTGCCGGCGTCACCGACCTCTACGAACTCGGCTCGGGCAAGGTGCTGTCGGGCTTGGCAGGCCGAATCGACAAGGCGCTGAAGGCGACACCGGTCGGCACACCCGCGGATGTGGAGGCGGTGGTGGGGGCGCTGATCGGGTGAGCCGTAGGTCGGAGCGAGGCCGGCCGCCTTTCGCCGGCTGAGGTCCGACGGCTGGAGCAAGATCTGTCGGAACTCGCGCTTCGCGCTCGCTCCGACCTACATCGGAAATGAGGTTCCAACTGGTGACGCGGGCGACGGGCGTTATCGGCGAGGCGATCTCGCGCGCGATCAGTTATGCCGGCACCGTCCTCGCCAGCTCAGGCTCGCGCTCGATGAGCCGCAGGTGGGCGGTCTCGGCCGAAGAGGGATGGCCTCGCTGCGCTCCCGAGCCAGCAGCACCGAGCGCGGAATGCCATACGCCGTCGCGAACTCGTCGAGCGACAACTTGAGCTTGTGGCGCACGACTTTGGCCAACGGCCGCCCCATCCGGGTCAGGCGCTCGGGCGGGATGGGCTGAGCATCTGGATCGGCCGCTGCCGCCGTCTCGCCTGCCAATTGATCGTCCCACTCGAACTCATCGTCACGCATGGCATCAATCCGAGCCGAGGATGGGGCGCAACTGGCGGCATTCCGGCATGGTGCACGGGGGAGAGGCAACGCCCGTGCTCGCCGGCTGCGGGCACGCGAGGGTGGCGAGCCCGGCCCATCGGTCTTGCGCCTCCCGCTTGACGCACCGGACGCCCGAGTTCACAACGCGGCGATAATCGGGGCTCCACGGGCTGGAAAGACACACCCATGTTCTCACTCGAAGGCAAGACGGCGCTCGTCACGGGCGCGACGGGCGGCATCGGCGAGGCGATCGCGCGGATGTTCCACAAGGCCGGCGCCACCGTGGCCGTCTCCGGCCGCAAGGCCGACAAGCTCGAGGCGCTGGTGGCCGAATTGGGCTCGCGCGCCGTCGCCGTCCCCTGCGACCTCGCCGACAAGGCGCAGGTGGCCAAGCTCATCGACGAGGCGACCAAGGCCGTCGGCGGCCGGCTCGACATCCTCGTCAACAACGCCGGCCTCACCAAGGACAACCTGTTCATGGTGATGAAGGACGAGCAGTGGGACGACGTCATCGCCGTCAACCTCACCTCGACGTTCATGCTCTGCCGCGCCGCCAGCCGCGCCATGGTGCGCAGCAAGACCGGCTATGGACGTATCATCAACATCTCGTCGATCTCGGGCGTGATGGGAAATCCCGGCCAGGGCAACTACGCCGCCTCCAAGGCCGGCATGATCGGCATGACCAAGTCGCTCGCCCGCGAGGTCGGCAATCGCGGCATCACCGCGAACTGCATCGCGCCGGGCTTCATCAAGACGGCGATGACCGAGGTCTTGAAGGAGGATCTCGTCGTCAAGATCCTGGAAAACATTCCGGCCAACCGTTTCGGCAATCCCGAGGACATCGCGGCGGCGGCGCTGTATCTCGCCAGCAACGAGGGCGGGTACGTGACTGGCCAGACGCTGCACGTCAACGGTGGCATGGCGATGCTGTGAGGCGAAATCGGGCCTGCGCCTGCAATTGCCGGCCCGCCGTACTCTTGCCGCACTTGACAGCGCCCCCAAGTCCTGGCCAATGGCCCGCCAGTTGTGTAAACGACTGAAAGTCGCAGGCGGTCGGAGTTGGGGAAAACTCGGGCCTCCCGCCTGCTGCTTGGAGCCAGGGATCAGGGACTCAGGTAGCCGCCTCACGGGCAGACTTGCTCTCGGGCAGACTTGCTTACAGGCAGACTGGGATGACCGTCTTCGGGATCGGCTGTTTGGGCAACCATCATTCAGGTTACTGACGCGAGGAATAGAATATGAGCGACGTCGCCGAGCGCGTGAAGAAGATCGTGGTCGAGCATCTGGGTGTGGAGGCCGAGAAGGTCACCGACAACGCCAGCTTCATCGACGACCTGGGTGCCGACAGCCTCGATACCGTCGAGCTGGTGATGGCGTTCGAGGAGGAGTTCGGCTGCGAGATCCCGGACGACGCCGCCGAGCACATCCTGACGGTCGGCGATGCCGTGAAGTTTCTCGAGAAGAACGCCAACGCGGCGTGACGACGATACGGGGCCCGCGGCCACTGCCCATCGGTCGTGGTATCGCCGTGCCCCGTTTTCCGTTTTAGCGGGCTAACGCTCGCGTCGTGGGACTGGCGTCGGAAATCGGACGTCGCATGTCGGGCGTCGCGGGTCATGTGATGAGCGAGGGTCCGATGGTGATGGGCGCTGGAGGTCAGCTTCGCCGGGTCGTGGTGACCGGGCTCGGGCTGGTCACGCCGCTGGGCTGCGGCGTCGATGCGACGTGGAAGCGGCTGCTCGCCGGTGAGAGCGGCGCCCGCCGCATCACCGAGTTCGACGTCTCCGACCTCGCCTGTCAGATCGCGAATTTCGTACCGCGCGGCCCGACCGCCGAGGGCAAGCTCAATCCCGACGACTGGATGGAGCCCAAGGAGCAGCGCCGCGTCGACGACTTCATCCTTTACGCGGTCGCCGCCGCCGACCAGGCTATGAAGGATTCGGGTTTCAAGGCCGACACCGTCGAGCGGCAGGAGCGCTCCGGCGTGCTGATCGGCTCGGGCATCGGCGGTCTGACGGGCATCGCCGAGACCTCTTTGCTTCTTAAGGAGAAGGGCCCGCGCAAGATCTCGCCCTTCTTCATTCCCGGCCGCCTGATCAATCTCGCTGGCGGCTACGTCTCGATCAAGCATGGCCTCAAGGGCCCCAACCACGCGGTCGTCACGGCCTGCGCCACCGGCACCCACGCGATCGGTGACGCGGCGCGTCTCGTCGCGTTCGGTGATGCCGACGTGATGGTCGCCGGCGGCGCGGAAAGTTCGATCTGCCGCATCGGCATGGCCGGCTTCATCGCCTGCCGCGCACTGTCGACGGGGTTCAACGACACGCCGGCCAAGGCCTCGCGTCCCTACGACAAGGACCGCGACGGCTTCGTCATGGGCGAGGGCGCCGGCGTCGTGGTGCTCGAATCGCTCGAGCACGCGCAGGCGCGCGGCGCCAGGATCTATGCCGAGGTGATCGGTTACGGCATGTCGGGCGACGCCTACCACATCACCGCCCCGGCCGAGGACGGCGACGGAGCGTTTCGAAGCATGCGTGCGGCGCTGAAGAGCGCCGGGATTTCGACCAGCGACGTCGACTACGTCAACGCGCACGGCACCTCGACGCCGATGGGCGACGAGATCGAGTTGCGTGCGGTCGAGCGGCTGTGCGGCAATGCGGCGAGCAAGCTCGCGATGTCGTCGACCAAGTCCGCCATCGGCCACCTGCTCGGAGCCGCCGGTGCGGTCGAGGCGGTGTTCTCGATCCTCGCCATGCGCGACAATGTCTGCCCGCCGACCCTGAACCTCGACAATCCTTCGGTCGAGACGCCGGTCAATCTCGTCCCACACAAGCCGCTCGAGAAGCAGATCGACACCGTGTTGTCGAACTCGTTCGGCTTTGGCGGCACCAATGCCTCGCTGGTGATGCGCCGCGTCGCGTGAACGGCGCGCTGGCCCGAGCGAGCGCATGCGCAAGGACCGGCACTGTGCGAGGTGCTGCTTACTTGATCCCCGCGCAGAAGCGCTGGATGCGCGTGCAGGCGTCCTCCAGCGACTTCATGTCCGTGGCATACGAGATCCGGAATGCCGGGCTCTGGGCGAAGGCCGCGCCGTGGACCACGGCGACACCCTCCTCCTCGATCAGCGCGAGGGCGAAATCCTCGTCGTTGTTGATCGGCTTGCCGCCGGGTGAGGTCTTGCCCATCAGCTCCGCGCACGAGGGATAGACGTAGAACGCGCCCTGGGGCTTCGGGCACTTCAGGCCGCGCGTCTGGTTCAGCATCGACACGACGAGGTCGCGCCGCTCCATGAAAGCCATGTTGTTGCGCGGGATGAAATCCTGCGGGCCGTTCAGCGCCTCGACGCCGCCCCACATGATCGCCGACGCCGGGTTCGAGGTCGACTGCGACTGCAGCTTGGCCATCGCCTTGATCAGCGGCTCGGGCCCGCCCGCATAGCCGATCCGCAGCCCCGTCATGCAGTAGGCCTTGGAAAGCCCGTTGAGCGTCAGCGTGCGCTCGTAGAGTCCCGGTTCGACCTCGGCCGGCGTGCAGAACTTCAGCCCGTCGAACAGCAGGTGCTCGTACATGTCGTCGGTCAGCACCCAGACGTGCGGATGGCGCATCAGCACGTCGGTCAACGCCTTCAGCTCGTCGCGCGAGTAGGCCGCCCCCGTCGGGTTCGATGGCGCGTTGAACAGGAACCACTTGGTCTGCTTGGTGATCGCCTTGTCGAGCGTCTCGGGCTTCAACTTGTAGCCGTCCTCGATGCGGCAGTCGGCGAACACCGGCCTACCCCCGCCGAGCAGGACGATGTCGGCGTAGCTCACCCAGCAGGGCGCGGGGATCACCACCTCGTCGCCGGCGTTCACCGTCGCCATCAGCGCATTGTAGAGCACCTGCTTGCCGCCGGTGCCGACCGTGATCTGCGAGGGCTTGTAGGTGAGGTTGTTCTCGCGCTTGAACTTGCCGACGATGGCCGCCTTCAGCTCGGGAATGCCGTCGACGTCGGTATACTTGGTCTTGCCCTCGTCGAGCGCGCGCTTGATCGCGTCCTTGACGTTCTGGGGCGTATCGAAGTCCGGCTCGCCCTGCGACAGCATGATGATGTCGCGGCCTTTCGCCTTCAGCTCCCGCGCCTTCATCGACATCGCGATGGTCGCGGATGGAGAGATGCGGTTGAGACTGTCAGCGAAAAAGCCCATGGGGGGCCGCCTTTCATCGAGCTGGAGGTGCCGTGACACCCGGAGAGTCGGGGCGCGCGGAACCTAAGCCCGAGGTTTGTGCGGCGCAAGGCGATTGTGGGCGGCGGCAAAACGATCAACGCTGCCCGCCCAGACGCGCCAGCTCCTCCAGGGCCTTGCCTGTCAGGCTTACGTCGAATTCGGCCCCGGCGGTCTCGCCGTCGAGCCGCACCGTCATCGACTTGTGCGACGCCATCGCGCGCAGAAGTCCGAGCGTGATGTCGTCGGGCGGCATCACGATTCGTCTGCCCGCCTTGTCGACGAAGGGCGCGATCGGACCCGACGAGTTGACCGCACCGTCCAACTCGATCGTCATCGCGCCTTGTCGGGGCAGGCCCGTTCGCTCGATGACGACGCGCGCGTTCTGGGCTTTCATTGGCTCGATGCGCAGCAGCGTCGCCCGCGGCGCGCGCATGGTCAGTTGCTCGATCCAGCAGGCGCCGCGCGCGCACAGCAGCGTCCAGGCCCCGACCGCGCTGCCGTTGTGGGCACCGCCTGCCCCGCCCTCGGCCAGGAAGCGTCCCGCGACCCACCCCGTCTTCCCCGCGTACGCCACTTTGCACCACCGCGAGCGCGCGCTGCGCTTCTGCTCGGCGGGGCTCATCGCCTGCCAGCGCTGAAAGGATGCCACCCCCCCCTGCAGCCGAGGTTACCCAATCCCTTCGCATCGGCCGGAATGCCGGCCAGCACGCGGCTGCGCCCGCTGGGAGCGGCGTGCAGCTTGAGCACGTCCGTAGTCGCGACGCCGACCACATCCCACCGGTCCGGCCCATCGGCCGCAGCCTGCGCCGGCTGGCTCGCCACCAGCAGAAATGCTGCTGCCATCCACCGTCCAACCAGCATCGCCTGCCACTCGCCGCTGTCACGTCCGAACCCACTGTCTCACGGCACGTAGGCCCCGTTCCATCATAATTCGCGCGTGCCACGCTCCGGCATGCGGGATGACTAACGGAGGAAGCATTGGGGACGGTTGCTTTGATTTCGCTCCCCCGCGCTCGTTTTCCCGTCGAGCAGCGAAGGTGTGCGCATGCCACTGCCGGAAAGGTCCCGGATCTTCGCCGCTGCGCGGCTTCGTCCGGGAAAACGGAGGTGGTGAAATGGCCCGCGCAGCAAATCCGGCGCGGTGAATTCGGGACGATTCAATTACCACGTCTGTCATCCCGGCCGAAGCGTAGAGCCGGGACCCAGGGGCTGTGATTGAGACGTTCCACACGCGGCCCCTGGGTCCCGGATCGCCCTCGCGCGTCCGCGCTCCGGCGTCCGGGATGACAGGCGTTGGAAGCATTGGGGACGGTCGCTTCGATCGCCTCCTCTCCGTCGTGCCGGGGGCTCGCCTCCGGCGCGACGAGGGGGAGGAGGCAGAAAAAAGATATCCCCGCTCTCTTCCGTCAGCCGCATACTCCTCCTGCTCGCGCCGCTCGGGGTCGTCTTCCGGAAGGCAGGCCGTCAGGCGAGGCGCGGGCTCGGGTTCTCAGGTCGGCGGATGTCTCCGCCGGGCTGGGCGGATGACAAAAGTCCCCACTGCCGGGTAACCGGCAGCACCCCAGGGCCAGGGGTAGCGAGGGGGAGCATCCCGCAGGCGGATAGTCCCCCGTCGTTCAAATGCCCGAACGCGGAGCGGCGGGAGCCGCATAAAACAGCCGGTCGTAAGGCCGGCAGTCACTCGCGGCCTCCGCCGCTCCGCGCCCCGATCCTGTTCAGTAGGGAGGCTTGACGTCATACCTGTATCTACACTCCCCGGCACAACCCATCCATGCCCCTGGCCTTCGCGCGCCTTTCCCTTTAGGGCTTCCAGCCCCATCCTCCACCTGGAAGCCCCATGACTCTCGCCTGCGGCATCGACTTCGGCACGTCCAACTCGTCGGTCGCGCTGAGCGACGGTCAGCGGCCGCGGCTGCTCGAGCTGCAGGAGGGCTCGACCGCCGTGCCGACGGCGTTGTTCTACAGCTTCGAGGACAACACCACGACGTTCGGCAAGGAGGCGGCGGCACGCTATCTCTCGCGCGAGGAAGGCCGGCATCTCCGCGCGATCAAGAGCCTGCTCGGCACCGGGCTCTATGACGAGCTGACCCAGATCTGCAACCGCCGCTACGCCTTCTCCGAGATCCTGGCGGAGTTCCTGGGCTTCCTGCACCAGGCCGCCTCCTCCGAGCTGAAGCGGCCCGCCGAGCAGGTCGTGCTCGGACGGCCCGCGTTCTTCGTCGACGACGATCCGGTGGCCGACGCCAAGGCCCAGGAGCAGCTCGAGGAGGCCGCCCGCCTCGCCGGCTTCAAGACCATCGCCTTCCAGTTCGAGCCGATCGCGGCCGCCCTCGACTACGAGCAGAGCGTGACGAGCGAGGAGATCGCGCTGGTCGCCGATATGGGCGGCGGCACCTCGGACTTCTCGCTGGTGCGCGTCGGCCCAGACCTCGCGAGGAAACCTGACCGGCGGGACGACATCCTCGCCTTCAACGGCGTTCACATCGGTGGCACCGATTTCGACCGTCTGTTGTCGATGGCGACGCTGATGCCGTTCCTCGGCTTCAACAGCACGCTGAAGACGAAGGGCATGTCGGCGCCGTCCTGGTATTTCGTCGATCTCGCCACTTGGTACAGGGTCAACTTCGTCTACGAGCCGCGCGTGCTGACCGAGATCCGCGGCGTGCGGCGCGATTCGGCCGAGCCCGACAAGATCGACCGGCTGATCCGCGTGGTGGAGAACCGGCTCGGCCACGCCATGCTCGGCCGCATCGAGCAGGCCAAGATCGACCTGTCCGGCGAGCCGATCGCGCGGCTGTCCTTGGCCGACATCACCAACGGGATGGTGCTGCGCATCGCCCGCCGCAGTTTCGAGCGATCGATCGCCGAAAGCCTCGGGCGGATCGAGGCGCGCGTCCGCGACCTCATTCGATCCGCCGGCATCGCGCCCGCCGACGTGCGCACTGTGTTCCTGACCGGCGGCTCGAGCCGCGTGCCCGCCGTCCGGGACGCCATCGTCAAATGCGTGCCGGATGCCGCGGTGGTAGCCGGCGACGCGTTCGGCAGCGTGGCAACCGGTCTCGCCATCGACGCATTTCGCCGCTTCGGGCGCGCCTGATCGGCTGCTATATTCGAGAGATGGCGCACGATCATCCCGCCGGTCACCAGCACGGCTCCGACGCCCCAGGGCATGCCCACAGGCATGGCCATAGCCACGACCACGCACACGGCCACGCACCGGCATCCTTCGACCGCGCCTTCGCGATCGGCATCGGTCTCAACACCGCCTTCGTCGCGATCGAGGCGATCGCGGGCCTGCTCGCCGGCTCGATGGCGCTGCTGGCGGATGCCGGCCACAATCTCTCCGACGTGCTCGGCCTGCTCGTCGCGTGGGGCGCCGCGTGGCTGTCGAAGCGTCCTCCGAGCCAGCGCTTCACCTACGGCCTGCGCTCGTCCTCGATCCTCGCCGCCTTGCTCAACGCAGTGTTCCTGCTCATCGCGGTCGGTGCCATCGCGTTCGAAGCGGTGCGGCGGCTGACGAACCCGGAACCGGTCGCGGGGTGGACTGTGATCGGCGTTGCCCTCGCCGGCATGGTCGTCAATGGGGTCACCGCGTGGCTGTTCGCCCGTGGCCGCGAGGGCGACCTCAACATCCGCGGCGCCTACCTCCACATGCTCGCGGACGCCGCCGTGTCCGCCGGCGTGGTCGTGGCGGGCGGGCTGATCCTGCTCACCGGATGGAACTGGTTCGACCCGCTGGTCAGCCTCGTCATCGTCGCCGTGATCGTGCACGCGACATGGGGATTACTGCGCGACGCCGTGACGTTGTCGCTCGACGCGGTTCCAGCACGCATCGAAGGAGCAGCGGTGCGCGCCGATCTCCAGCGCCAGCCCGGCGTCGCCGCGCTGCACGATCTGCACATCTGGCCGATGAGCACGACGGAGATCGCGCTGACCGCGCATCTGGTGATGCCGGCGGGCCATCCCGGCGATGCCTTCCTGATGCGGGTCGCCGCCGAACTCGAGGCCCGGCACGGCATCGGCCATGTCACCCTTCAGGTCGAGACCGATCCCGCCACCGTCTGCGGCCTCGCCCCCGACGACAGGGTTTGAACCTTTGGGCCCGCCGACCCAACCGGCTTCAGCGGGTGTGGCCTCGATCCCACATCCGGCCCCGTTTAACTTCCGTTCATCGAAGTGGTCCGAGAGTGCCACATTCGGGGCCAATCGGCGCCACAGACGCATGGCCAAGTGGTTGTCAGCCAACGGGTTGGCGGGGCTGACGGCGTTTTGGAGCGGAGATATGAACATGGCTCATTGGACTCGCAGGGGACGGATCGGACAGTTGATCGGCGACGCGGCCCTGGGCCTTGCCCTGTTCGCGGTGATGGTGAGCATCGGCAATGCGTGCGGCAACGCCCGTGCCGAAACCCGCCCCGCCCGTGATGCCGCGGTCTATGCCACCGCCTCGCCTGCCGGCGATGCCAGCGCCACGATCGTCGGCCTCGTCTCACAGGCGACGCCGAACTCGTTCGCGCTGCCGCGTCCCGTTGCGTTCTACAAGAATGACGAGGTGGTGCTGGGGATGCTGGCGATGGTGTTTGCCGCCCTGTTCGCGCTCAATCTCGGATTCTGGCGCCACCTGCGCAGCACCTACGCCCCGCTCACCCCCGCCGACTGACTGCCCGCTTCTCCCGGCGGTATCGGCCACGTCAACTACGGGTGTGGATGACGGGCCGAAGTGGACGAGCCAGTCTTATGATCTCCCCAATCGCTGCCTATATGCTTCGGCATGGGATTCGCAGGAGCTGAGCATGTCGTCCGCCACACCGCGCCTCTTGAGTGCCCGCAGCCTTGGATTTGCGGCGGTGACCTCGGTGATGGCGGTCGCAGCACTGGCCCTTTCGAGCGGCGAGGCGCTGGTCGACCGTAGCTTCGAGACGGCTTTCGCGACGGCGGGGCGCACGGTGGAGACCAGCCGATCGGGCCCCAGAGAGACGACGCCCGCCACGTCGGGTCAGGATCTCTGGCTCACCCGCCACGATGGCCGCCAGACATTTCCCCACCAGGCCAGCTCGCGCATCGGCGAGCGCATCACGATGTCCGTCGACGGCGGACCGCCCGTCGAGTTGGAGGTGGTTGCCGTCACCGACATCGCGACGCCGATCGCCGCCGCCAGCGACGTCACTGCCGGTTCGCGCCTCGTCATGATGACCTGCCGCGAAGTCGGCCGTGAAACCGGCGGGCGTGTCGTCCGGATGATTCTCGATGGCGACGAGCCGCTGCCGGGCATGGCCGCGAACGGTCCGTCACGGGCCCTTTAGTTCTCCTATCGGTCGCGATGCCGAGCACGGTTGCGCCGACGGCGCCGCACGGCTACTAGAGACCGCGTCGGGCGATTAGCTCAGTGGTAGAGCGCCTCGTTTACACCGAGGATGTCGGAGGTTCGACCCCTTCATCGCCCACCAACGACTCACGCACTCTCCCAAAACCGCACCGGCTCGCCGCTTGCCTTGGCCGCGAGTTCGCCCATCCACATCGCCTTGCGGCCGCGGATGAAGGTGCCGACGGGCCAGCCGGTGACGGTGACGCCATCGTAAGGGGTCCAGCCACAGCGGCTCTCGATCCACTTGTTCTGGATGGTCTCGCGGCGCTTCATGTCGACGATCGTGAAATCGGCGTCGTAGCCGGCGGCGATCCGGCCCTTGTTGCGGATGCCGAAGATGCGCTGCGGTCCGGCACTCGTCAGATCGACGAAGCGATGGATCGACAGCTTGCCGGCATTCACGTGGTCGAGCATCACCGGCACCAGCGTCTGCACCCCGGTCATGCCGGAGTGGGAGCCGGGATAGGCGTGGTCCTTCTCCTCCCGCGTGTGGGGAGCATGGTCGGAGCCCAGCACGTCGACGGTGCCGGCTGCGAGCCCGGCCCAGATCGCGGCACGGTGGCGCGCGTCGCGCACCGGCGGGTTCATCTGCACATAGGTGCCGAGCCGCTCGTAGGCCTCGGGCGCTGCGAGCGTCAGATGATGCGGCGTCACCTCGACGCTGGCCCAGGCCTTGTGACCGGCCAGGAACGCGATCTCGGCCGCGGTCGAAATATGCAGCACGTGCACCCGCCGGCCGTGCGTCTCGGCGAGCTTGACCAGCCGCTGGGTCGCGATCAGCGCCGCGGTTTCGTCGCGCCAGACCGGATGGGAGGAGGGATCACCGGGCTTGCGCAGGCTCATCCGCTGCTTGAGGCGATCCTCGTCCTCGGCGTGAAAGGCCGCGCGGCGCGAGAGCTTGGCGATGATCTTGTCGAGCGAAGGCTCGTCGTCGACCAGCAGGTCCCCGGTGGACGAGCCCATGAACACCTTGATGCCGGCCGAGCCCTCGAGCTTCTCCAGCGCGGGAATGTCGTCGATGTTCTCGCGCGTGCCGCCGACGTAGAAGGCAAAGTCGCAGAACATGCGGTGGCGGGCGCGTTTGACCTTGTCGGCGAGGCGGTCGGCGCTGGTCGTCAACGGCGACGTGTTCGGCATCTCGAACACCGCTGTCACGCCACCGGCGACCGCGGCGCGCGATCCCGTCTCCAGGTCTTCCTTGTGTTCGAGGCCGGGCTCGCGGAAATGCACCTGGCTGTCGATCACGCCGGGGAGGATGGTGAGCCCCTTGCAATCGACGACCTCGGCGGCCGAGCCGCCGACACCGGAGCCGATGGCGGTGATGCGCCCCCCCGTGACGGCGATATCGGCCTCGCCGATCCCGTCCTGGTTCACCACCGTGCCGCCCTTCAGGAGAAGGTCGTAGCTCTCAGCCATGTCGCGCCGTCCTGTGTCTCGTGTCGCATCGCGGACCCTAGTCCTTCCAGTCGGGCGCGGGCAAGCCATCCGAGGCCAACGTCGGCGCGTTCAAGGCTGACACCGTTCAAACCCGCCTGGCGGAGACCCGACGTGACCAAGCCCAAAGCGCCCGATTGCACGCTCGTCCTCGTTCTCGGCGATCAGCTGACGACGGGGCTGTCGAGCCTCGGGCGCGCCGATCCCGCGCGTGACCGCGTGCTGATGGCGGAGGTGGTCGAGGAGGCGACCTATGTCCGCCATCACAAGAAGAAGATCGCGCTGGTGTTCTCGGCGATGCGCCATTTCGCCAACGAACTGCGCCTCGCTGGATGGCACGTCGATTATGTCCGGCTCGACGACCCCGAGAACACCGGCAGCATCGGCGGCGAGGTCCGCCGCCATGCCGGGCGCCACGCCTGCAGCCGCGTTGTCGTCACCGAGCCCGGCGAGTGGCGGCTGCT
>CAMDBL010000139.1 GCA_945889015.1 Devosia equisanguinis | reverse complement strand
CCGAGCGCAGGGATTGGTCGATGTCATGGCGCAGGACGAGATCGGGACGTGCGGCATCGGCCTCGTGAAACGACGTCGTACGATAGCCGCGCGTGACGAAGTTATCGAGGAGGTTACGATAGGCTGCGAGCGTGAAGCAGTCCGTAATCATGATATCATTGCCTTAGCCGGGCTGGACCGCATCGCGGAGCACGCGATCGAACCAATTCCAAAGCCGTGGCTCGCGCAAGCTCGTGTGGAACAGAAGCGTATAGGTGCCACCGTAAGTGCGGCAGAGATCGCGGGCCCAATTGGCGTCGGCTGCCGCCGTATCGTCGTCGAGGTCGCGGTACTTTCCGCCGAATAGTCCGAATTCCATGACCGGCGTCGAGATCTGGCGTAGCGGCAGCGTCGTGCGCGCAACCAGGTCGAAGGCACGCGCGGGCCGGCAGGTGCCGGTCCGGAAGCCCACCACCTCGGGATACGCGGGCGTGCAATCGAGCTCCATGCCCGCATCCGACCAGATGCGAGGTGTCACGGCGGCATCGTAGCGCAGAACGTGCTGTCGCCCTTCCCGCACCTCGATGCCGGCGGCCTCCTCGAGGCCGCACCGCTGCCGTTGCCATTCGGCCGGGTTGCGCGCGGTCATGAAGCCAGGGTGGTAGCCGCAAACGTGACCACGAGCCTTGATCTCACCGATGAGCCGCCGCAGCGTCGACCGCATGCTGAGCACATAGGGGCTATCCATCGGATGCTTGGACGGACCCATGAAATAGAAGTGGCTGACAATGCCGTGACGCTCGGACAGATCCATCATGCGGCGCGCGCACCAGAACGGCTCGCCTCCGAGATAGGCGGTCTTGAGGCGGGCGAGGCTCTGGGCGAGACCCGCCCCGCGTCGCAGGATGTCGCCCGCGCTGGCGCGGAGCGGATCAAACGGCCGGTGATAGCCCTTCAACCGGTCGACATCGTGGGTGAATTTGACCTGATAGCGGGTTTGGGGTGCCGGGGAGCGGGTGCCGGTCAACGCCGCGGCGATATCGTGCGCAGCCCTGTCGGCCCAGGGATAAAGGCGCCCCGCTTCAGGTTGAAGCAGTGCGGCCGTGATCGGGAACCGCTCGTAGCGATCAAGCGCAGGGTGGACGCGTTCCTCGAGCCGCGACAGCAGCAGGAATATCAATCCAATAGCGTCGTAATCGAGGTCGTTTCCGTCCGGCAGCAAGCCTTTGCCGGGAGGGCACAGGCAGGCGATGGCATCGAGCCGGGGATGAATGCCGTCGCCGGCGATGCGGATGCCATCGGGAAGCAGCACCGGGCGGATATGGACACTACCGGCCGTAGCGGTCGCGCCGTAGTGCAGGGTCGTCGCGGCATCGCTCGTGCGCACGAGGCCATAGCAGTCGTCGACGAACTGCAGGGCGTGCTCGACCTCGGGCCGGAATGCCTCGAGCGGCGGATCGAGTGTCAGTCTGTAGGGTGTCATCGGTGGTGCCTCAGCCTGCCGGTTCGGCCGAGGGATGCGCCCGTCGCACATCGTAGCCACGCAGGTACGGGATCCGCGAAATCAGTTCCTGAGGTACACGAGCCACGAAGCGCTCGTAGGATTCAACGTCCTCCCGCGTCACTGCAGTCTCGCCGAAGCCGAGCGCCTTGTTGGTATTCTTCGGCGAGCCGACGCGAACCGGCCCGTGCGCCAGATGGAACGTATCCATCAATCTGGCGATCGCGGCGGCGTCGTTGAGTTCCGGGGTTGTGAGATCGACGGTCTTGATGGCGGGGTAGCGGGCCTTCAGCGCCTCGAACCGAAGCTGGGTCTCGAACCAGATCCACAGGTACAACTCACCGTACGACAGATCGCCAGGGGCGAGCCTCAGGCAGTTCTGGTCGCTGTCGGGCGGGTTGTTGTCGAGCTCGAAGCTTTTGCGGCGATTGAGATAGCTGCGCATGTTGCTGACCGGGTCGCGGGTCAGCCGGATCATTCCGAAATCGGTCAGTCGCTCCGACAGCGGAATGTGGAAGCCGTGGATGAAGTGTTTGCTGACGTCGATGTAGACCCGCGCTCCGCTCTCGGCCATGCGACGCTCGATCCAGGCGATGCGATCACGGCCGAAGCGATCCAGCGAGGCGCTGTCGGCGCGCGCGAAGGCGGTGAGAACCCTGCCGCGGCCGAGGAGCTCGTGGGTCTCGACGAAGGAGCGGCGGAAACGCCTTTCCAGTGTTCCCAATGCGCCGGGCAGAACCGGAGTGACCTGTGGCTCCTCGAACGCCACAGTCGCCTCGGGCAGGTGGTCGCGCAGCAGGTCGGCGAGCGTGTTCTGGCCGCAGCGCCCTGTCGATACGGTGAAGATGTACCGTGGAGGTGGGCCCTTGGTGACGGTCGCCGCTGTCGCTTGGCTGGTCGGCATCAGGCGGTTACTCCGAAGCGGCGAACCCAGGCATCGTGGGTAAGCAGTTGGCGGAGCAGCTTGTCGTGCTTGGCGCGTCCGTCGAGGTGCTCGTCGATGCAGCGTGCCAGTCCGTCCGGGTCGATCACTCCGAGGCATAGTGCATCGAGCCGGCCCCTGATCTCGGTAAAGCGCTGGCGGTGGCCGGGGTCCTCACGATAGAGCGCGCTGATGTTTTGCCAGGAACCGGCTGAATGCATCGCTGTCGGCAGCCTATCGCGGGCAGCCAGGCCAAGGCGTCTGAGACCCGCGCGGCCGATCAGCATCGGTGCCTCCAGCGCGAGCGGCAAGTCGGCGCGAAAGTGTGTGTTGGCGTTGGGTAGGTTCGCCATCTCGGGTGAAATCAGCCGCATCGCCTTCTGTACGAGGCGGGCGTTGACCCGCCAGCGCGGCGGCATCCGCAGATAGATGTCGAACACCTCGTTGTCGAAGCTGGGCATGGCGAGGTCGCAGGCCGCGCGTACGGACATCATGCCGGTGAAGGCGTAGTGCTTGGAGACGCAGTGCAGGATGAATGCGTCCCATGCATTGAGCGGCTCGGGCGAGTCGAGCCACGGCTCCAGGACCTCGTGCATCGACTTCTCCAGGCCCTGCCAGAGCGCGCCAAAACAATCCTGCCGGATAATCCGGCGAACGGTCTCCAGGGGGGGGCCCTGCCTGAGGTTGCTCAGCACGTCGGCGCCGGTTGGGCGGGTGGGAATGGGACGCAGCATCGGCAGCCGCGTCCGTGATCCGGCCGCCGCGAAAAAGCGCGCCGGGAGGTAGTAGCCGCGCAGCGTGTAGTCGAGGCCGTGGCCAGTCAAGACCGTGTCGCAGGCCTCGCGGACGCGCGGCATGAAGACAGAAAACTGCGTCGAGACGGGGTAGAGACCATCCGACTCGATCGCCGTCTCGTCGACGAGGGGCAGCATGTCCTGGGGCGCGACCACGGCAGCGGTATGCCTGGCACTGAAGAGGTTCGCGACCTGCCGCGCCAGTGCCAGTTCCGGATTGGTCTCGTAGCTGCTCGTCGTCCAGCAATCGAGACTCCCGCGCTCGGCGACGCCAAGGATCAGGCGCGAGTCGATCCCGCCGGACAGGAGCAGCCCGTTCTGGCGTCCGCGCGACTGGCGAGCCACCGCGTTGCGCAAGGCTCCGGCGAGCAGGCCCGCACCTTCGGTGACCGTGAAATCCGGCTTGCGCCACTCGAGCCGCCAATACTTCCGCTCGCGTGGCGGGTGGCGACCTAACTCTGCGATAGTCGCGGCGGGCAGTGCGCGGACACCATTGATCGGCGAGACCTGCCCGATCGTGCGCTGCATTGCCAGCAATTGCAGGACGACCGCCGGATCGGCGCGCGGTGCGATGCGCTCGTCGCCGAGCAGCACGTAGGTGTGGGTTGCGAACACGACTTCGCCGTCGCGCTGCCAGACGTGAAGGGCAAACGTTCCAAGCCGATCGGTGATCAGCGTCAAGCGATGCGCGTCCCGGTCGTAGAGCGCGGCTGCGAATTGGCCGTTCGCGGACTTGATGCGGTCGAGCTCGCGACGCTTCGCCAATGCCAGTACGAGGCCGGCGGGTGAGGTGACGTCGTCGGCCGCCAGGTCCTTGAAGGGTGCGAAGTCGTAGATTGCGCCCGTGCTGACGCAGGTGAAGCGTTGCTCGGCATCGGTGGCCCGTCCCCCCCCGGGCGAAGCCAGATGTGCGACGCGGCCGAGGGCGGCGCCGGTGCCGTCGGGCGCGTCGACCGCATAGCCGGAGCGGACGCGGCGCGCCATCGCTGCGAGGCTAACCGGCGCGCCGGTATTGGCGCTGAGCTTACCGAAAAGTCCGATCATATCCTGTCTGGCCGTTCCTGCTCAGGGGCTCGAGCGCGGCAAGGCGAGAACCCCGCCACGCGGCCCAACGAATGTATCGTAGCCATGGGTATCGAGGATCGGCGGCAGCAACTCCGCCAGGCGACGTCCCTCGCGCATGTACCAGCCGGCGGCCCGGATCCGCGGCCGCATCTCGCGCAGCGTGCGGGCGGCTCCTTGCAACCCCTCGATCTCGGCGCCGTTGAGCGTCAAGCTGATCATATCTACGCGCGGCAGCGCGAAGCGCTCAACGATGCCGTCGATGGTCACGGTCGCGACCCGTTCATGGTGGCGGCGATCGACCACCTCCTCGATGAGGCTATTGCCCTGTGCGGTCGTGGTGCCGAGGTCGAGCACGGTCGCCTCGTTCCAAATCGCATTGTGCATCGGGGTGACGCGGTCGGCACCGTTCACCGTGACGTTGCGTACGAGCAGCGCATGACAGGCACTGCTCGCCTCGACGGCATAAACGCGCCCGCGGAGGGCATCGCGCGTCATGCGGATGGCACCGAGGCCAATGAAGCAGCCACAGTCGATGACGATGTCGTCGGGGCCAGGGCGATACGCCGCCATCAATCGATCGCGGACGACCGGGTCCGGATACTCAGCGATTGCGTCCTTGTGCTGGCCGTGGAAGCCTTGGCGCTGAGCGACCGGCCATTCGCGCGGGCCGAGGTCGGGCCGGGTATGAGGATAAATCCAGCGAGTGACATAATCACGCACGACCCGGAAGTGCGAAGCGGGCAGTGAGGCCGGCAGTGCGGGCTCCAGCCAGGCATGAAGCCGCCGGCTCGCGTCGTCGTTGCCGAAGCCATGGACCTCCAGGTTCTCCTTCGGGGACGCGAGAACGGGGGCCGAAGCATCGCCGGAAAGTCGCAGCCGTGGCAATGCTTCGGAGATGCTGGCGACTAATCCGGCATGGCTCTCGAGAATGCGGCGGCGGCCACCGAGCGCCATGCGCCATGGCTCCGGTACCAGCCCCGACAATATGGCTCGGGCTGACTTCATCGGGCCTCCGGCCAGAAACGAGGGTCGAACAGGCGCTCCGGCAGGGACCGCCCCAGTGCCAGGGCGGCCTCGACGGCAGCGGGGGGGACGCGGCTGGTGCAGGCCGCCGCGAGCTCGCAGGGCTGGCCGGGATCATCGGCGCCGAGCACCAGCTCCGCCGTCGGTAGCAGAGAATTCACGCACGCGATGGCGAGCGCGGTCGTCGTGCAGCCCGCCTCGCGCGCCATCGCCTGGAGGCGGGCGACCGCCGGCACAGTTTCGACGAGACGAGGTGGGATGCGCTCAGGCGGCATGAGCAGGAGACCCTGGACCAGCACCGATCGGACGTGGATGCGACAGCCGCCGGCAACCAGACGGGTGACGGCTGGAGCGGTGGCGATGCTCTGCGTGAAGATGTTGGCCGGGATTTGCAGCAGGCCGATGCGGGCATCTTCGGGAATCTCGTCGGCCGCATAGACGGACACGCCGGCGGCTCGCGCCGTATGTGCGAGCACGTCGTCGATGAATGCGCTCATCCCCGGTGCCTTCCAGTCGGTTGCCCGGTGCATCAGGAGGCCTGCCAGCCGGCGGACACCCAGATGCTCGAGGCTCTCGGTGAGGGCCCGGCGCGCCGCATCGCCATCGCCCCCCGACAGCGGCGGCGTCTTGGTGATCACCTCCATAGCTGGTCTCCGCGAAGCGAGCCATGCGCCGATGACGGACTCGGAGTTGCCGTAGGCATGTGCCGTGTCCAGCGTCGAGACACCGGCAACCCGCGCTGCGTCGAGAATGGCGAAAGCCTGGCCGGGGCCGGGATGGCCGGTGGCATTGGCAATTCCATAGTCGAGGCCGAGTTGCACGGTGCCCAGCACGTAAGGTCCTGCGTCAGGCATCGCCGCTTCGCTCGGTTCCGTCACGCCAGCATGCTCTCGTCGAGCGGTTCGCCCCGTCGCAGGGCGCGTGCTGCGCGGCGGCCGAGCACTTCTGGCAGATGCTTGGGAGCAAGGCCGAATCCGGGACGGATCGAGCGGATGTTGGTCCGGCTCAGCGGCTCGCCGGCTGCGATGTCCGCCACCACATAGAGCGAGCGGCGGAATGTGACGTTGCCGGCCTCGCTGCCCTTGAGATCGTAGCGAGCGGTGCCGAGCGCCTCCCATGCGGAGCGACAGTCCCGGACCAATAGACCGAGCTCGCCGGGCTCGAGGGAAAACGCGCTGTCGGGGCCGCCGTCGGCGCGAGCGAGCGTGACGTGCTTCTCGATGATCGATGCGCCGAGCGCGATGGCGGTGACGGAGACGACGGTTCCCAGCGTGTGGTCGGAGAGACCTATGACGGTTCCGGGAAAACGGCGGGCGAGGTCGGGGATCGTGCGCAGATTGGCCTCGCCGACGGGTGTCGGGTAGCCGGAGATACAGTGCAGCAGCGCGACACCATCTGCGCCACCACCGGTTGCGGCGAGATGGGCTTCCTCGATCTCGGCCAGCGTGGCCATGCCGGTGGAGACGATCAGCGGCTTGCCGAGTGCCGCGGCCTCACGGATGAGCGGATGATCGATCGCCTCGAAGCTCGCAATTTTGTAGGCGGGAGCGTCGAGGCTCGCGAGTAGCGCGATCGCCGTCGAATCGAACGGTGAGGAAAAGACGTGAATGCCAAGCTCGCGCCCGCGCGCCATCAGCGGGGCATGCCACGCCCACGGCATCGCCGCTTCGCGATAGAGATCGTACAGTGTCCGTCCATTCCAGAGGCCACCCTCGATGCGGAATCCCGGTCCATCGTGATCGATGGTGATGGTATCGGGGCTATACGTCTGAAGCTTGACTGCGTCCGCGCCCTGCCGGGCTGCCATCTCCAATGTCTCCAACGCCCGGCTGAACTCGCCGAGGTGGTTGGCGGACAGCTCGGCGATGACGTAGGGCGGATGTGCGGGCCCGATCTTGCGGCCGGCGATTTCGATGTGCGGGGACGGCATGATCGCTGCTCTCGGCTAGGTCCGGGTGTCGGCTGGCGTTTCGATGCGCAGCAGGCGCGAAAGCGATGCGCCGTAGCCGGCCGATCGGAACGTCGCGAGAGACGCGGCGTTGTCGGGATGCACGACGGCGGTCAGCGGCCGGCCCGCCATCAGGCTGTCCAGGTACTGCAGGGCGGCGGCACCGATGCCCTGGCCGCGCGTTTCTGGAGCAACGACGAGCGAGACTTCGTGGCCGTCGGGAATGGGATCAGCCCTGACGATCGCGACCGGCGTGCCATCGCGAGCCACCACCTCGGAGACGGCGACATCTGCATCGAGCCGACGGTCGAGCCAGGCGCGATGCTCCTGCGGCGTCGGGATGGCTGGATTGCGGGCGAACCGGCGCGTCGCGGGATGTCGCTGCCAGGCGAGCATCAGTGCAGCATCGTCGCGACGCAATCGGCGGGCCGAGAGCCGCCGGCCGGCCTTGTCGGTGGGCTCGGCGGCGATCAATGCAGCAACGCGGTCTGCACCGCGGCCATCGACGAGATCCCGGCCGGCCCGCGCGAGGCGTCGCCGGAGGTCGGCGGACTGTGCGAGGTCGCGGATAGCATTGATAATCACCGCCGTTGTCAGCTGCTCCAGGCGCCCGATGCAGTTGGCGGCGCCGGCCGCCGCGAAGCCGGCCGCGACTGCGTGCTGGTTCACGGCGGTCTCGATCAGGATTTGTGGCAGGCCGAGGCAGGCACGCTCGAGCGCGCTCGTCGCGGGGGCGCCGATGGCTAGATCGTGTGATGCGCAAAGCGTTGGCATGTCGGCGACGTTTTCGAGCAGCCGGGCGCGACCCTGGGATGCCTGTACAGCAGCCCTGACCTTGCTGGCATGCGCGGCCCCCCGGGCGAGCACGACTGTCACTGTGCCGACGTTAGTACCCGCGAGCACAGCTGCGAGTACGGCCGATGTCGCATCCGCCGGGTCGGTTGCGCCGAGTGAGACGAGGAGGGAGGGCTTGCCGGGGATGGCGTCCACAGATTCCAGCTTCAAGCTCTTGTTGTCGCGAAATTCGGCGCGCAACAGGGCGTAGTCGGGCCCCGTCAGCCGCAAGGCTGCATCGGGGACGCGATTGTCGTAGAGATGCGGTTGGGCGCCAGGGGCCGAATTGACAACGATATCCACGTTCATGAGGCGGTCCGCGAGATCATCGATCGCGACGATGCGCGAGCTGAAGGGCCGGAGGCTCTGCTCGAAGCCGTCACAGAGCCCGTAGCGATCGACCACGGCCGCGTCGAACCGGACGCCGGCATCGCGAGGCGATGGCGCGCACGCAGCCGCATCCTGGCCTTCGGCGACACCGGTGCGCGCGCGCCGCGGCTCGTCGAGCCAGCCGACGGCCTCGGCGTTGACGCGGTAGACGCAACTAAAGCCACGGCTCTCCAATGCGTCGGCGAGCGCCAGGCAGCGCGCCATATGGCCGCCGCCTACCGCCGGCGAGGCATCGAAGCGGAGCATGGCGGTGCGCGCCATGTTCAGCGGACGCGGAATACGGGACGGATGACGGGGCAGGGCAGCCCCATCTCCAGGCTGTTGGACGCGAGGGCCGAGCGCAGCGCCGCCAGCGATTGATCGTACGCCCACAGGATCTGCGCGACATCGGCGCCACCGAGTGATGTCGTGACGTTGTGGCTCGAGCCGATCAGCACGCCGCGCGAGAGCATCTCGATCAGGAACCTAGTGCGTATCGCCTCGGCGGAGGCGCGCGGATCGGCCTTGAATGTCACGATCTTCCAGGGCGCCTTGCCGACGAGACCCATGATGGCCTCGAGCCCGTGCCGCCGCACGATGGCCTCGACCTCGGTCGCAAGTCGCGCGCCCGTGGCCCAAAGCTTCTCGATTCCGTTCTCGCGCTCGAGCTTGTCGATGGTGGCGATCGCAGCCGCGAGCGACAGCGCCTCGCCGCCGAACGTACCGGAGAAGAAGATCTCCTCCATCTCCATCATTAGGCTTTCGCGCCCGACGATCGCCGACACCGGCATGCCGTTGGCCATCGCCTTTCCGAAACAGGCGAGATCGGGTGTCACGCCGAACAGCGACTGCGCGCCGCCAAGCGCGAAGCGGAAACCGGTGATGATCTCGTCGAACACCAGCACGATGCCCTCGCGCGTGCAGAGCTTGCGCACGCCCTCGAGGAAGCCGGGGGCGGGGTCGGCGACGTTCATCGGCTCGAGGATCACTGCGGCATGCTGCTTGGGATGCCGCGCGATCAGCTCCTCGAGGCTCGCGAGATCGTTGTAGGCGAACTTGTCGGTCAGCGCGGATACCGCGGCGGGGACGCCTTTGTCGCGGGTGGTCGAGCCGATGTACCAATCATGCCAGCCGTGATACCCGCACACCGCGATGCGGTCGCGGCCGGTCGCAGCGCGCGCGAGCCGGATCGCCGCCGTCGTCGCATCAGACCCATTCTTGCCGTAGCGCACCATCTCGGCGCAGGGGACCAGCCGCTTCATGCGCTCGGCAAGATCTGCCTCGAGATCGGTCGCCATCGACAGGCTGATGCCGCGGTCGAGTTGCGCCATGATCGCCTGGTCGACATCGGGATCGCGATAGCCGAGCACCACCGGCAGCAAGCCGGAGACGAGGTCGATGAACTCGTTGCCGTCGACATCGTAGACCCGCGCGCCAGCGCCGTGCGTCACGAACAGGGGCGCGTGCGCCTGGGGATACTGGATATGGCTCTTCGAGAAGGTCTGGGAGCCGAGTGGGATCGTCCTGCGGGCGCGGGCGAGGCGCGCCGTGCTGCCAGCGAAGCCCGCGTCCGACGAGAACGGACGGTGGGTGAGGACTGGATCGTGCCGGTGATCGGTATGATCGCGCTGGCTCGCCCGCATCAGATCGGGGTCGGCTCTGAGTACGGCGAGCACGTCGGCGAACGAGGTCGCGCGCTCACCCAGCTGCTCCACGACGCGGCGCAGGAAGGCGAGGTCGGCGGGTGTGTCGATTGTCCAGCGGTGCGTTTCGTACTGGCCAGCGGGGCAACGGATGTTGGCGGCGGGGAAGCGTGCCCGATTGCGGCGGATGAAGGGGCCGACGTGCTCGCGGTCGTCGGCGCGCCTGGCCTCGGCGACGGCCGCCGCCAGCGCATCGACGCGAAACAGCTCGCAGTCGAGCCCGTCGGGCCAGGACAGCGGGTCGACGTTGAAGACGGCCGCGACATCGCCATGGCGGAAGCGCTCGACGATGAGGCCGATTAGGCTCGGATCGAGCAGGGGGCAGTCGGCGGTCAGGCGGATCACGGCATCGCCGGGCCCGAGTCGCTCGGCATCCAGAGCAATTCCGTAGCGGCCGAGCACATCGTCGAGCGGCCCGCGATGGACCGCGACGCCGCGTCCGCTGCAGTGCGCCGCGATCGGATCATCGGCGGAATCGAGCGAAGTCGCCACCGCGACACGCGTAATGCCAGGGGATGCCTTGGCGCGGTCGACGACGTGGTCGATGACACGCTTGGAGCCGAGCTGCTCAAGCACCTTTCCCGGCAGCCGCGACGACGACATGCGGGCCTGGATGATGGCGACGATGGTGGGGGATTGGCTCACGTCGTGCTTCCTCGTTTATCGTGTGCGGCGGCGTCAGGCCGTTGGCAGCAAATGCAGAAGACCAGCCGCGGCGGCGCGCTCGGCTGCTTGTGTGAGTGCCTCGACGTCGTAGCCGCTGCGTGCAGCGATGGCGGTGAGATCGTTGGTGCCGTCGCACATGTTGAGCACCCACATCAACGCGGAGCGCGGGTCCGTGCTGCGGTCGAAGCTCGCCGATTTCCGGATGCTGATGCCATGATAGAGGTCGTGCTTCGACAGCATCGGCTCGCAGAACGGCATCGTTCGCTGGTAGCGGCGCGTCGTGCCTTCGAGCCCGGCGCAGATCCGCTTCAGCCAGCCGAGCGTGGCAGCGAGAGCGTGCGGCGGCGTCTTGTCGGGGGTGTCGGCGGATGTGTGGTAATATGGAAACGTACCGGGATAGCTGCGCGACAGCATGACGACAGGAAGATCGAAGCCCGGCGAGCACAACTGGCGCTCGTCGCTTCCCGTCACCGGCGTGAAGGCGAGGCGGTGCGCGCCGGTTGCCGCCAGTACCCGGTCCGCGATCGTGTCGCCCCGGCGTGATTCCTTGAATGTGAACGGACCATCGTCGCCGACGCAACTCAGCACGAGGCCGGCCTTGATCCGGCTCTTGACCCAATTTTGATTGGCGGCGAGCCAGGCGATGGAGCCGATGGTCTCGGGCACGAACAGGAAACGATAGGTGAAGTGACGGCGCGGCAAGTTCGCGAGTTCGCGGTAGAGGCCGGCGGCGGTGACCACGCCCGAAAGATTGTCGTTCGCCATGGAGGGGTGGCAGATGTACGTCGCAACGAGTACCTCGTCATCGGATGATCCCGGCAGAACGGCCTCGCCGTAGGACAGAGAGCCCGGTCGCAGCGTGGTATCGATGCGGACCTTGTAGCGGCCCTTTGGCAGCGCCCGCTTCTCGGTTTCGGGCATGCAGAAGCCCCAGCCGCGCTGATAATAGCGCGTCACGTAGGGGGTGAGATCGGGCTGCTCGGGCAGGGTGAAAATGTGCGGCAGAAGCTCCTCGAGATCCATCTCCGCGACGATCGGCGTCGAATAGCCGGCGAGATTGATGTTGCGATCGGAGAAGTCCGAGCGGGTGATGCCGTCGGGACCGATGATCTCGGCGCCGCGGGCGATCCACTCGTCGGGGATGGCCCAGTCGAAGACAGCGGTCCCCGTCGGCACCTCGCTGACCTTGATCGGCAGAATCTCGCCGAGAATCGCCAGAGTCTCTCGGTTGCCCTGGCCCATCAGGCTCCGGTTGATCGGATAGAGCCGAAGCAGGAGCGCGTGGAGGTCTTCGCCGGTGACGGTGGTCGTCGAGGTGGTCATGGTTCCGTTCGTCTGCTTTGGCTCAGGCGGCTGCACTGAGTGCTGTGTTGAAGGTGAACGCATTGGCCCAGCCGCCACTGTGCATGAACAGGATGCGGCTGCCACGCGGGTAGCGGTCCTTGCGGACGCCGTCGAGCAGTCCCGCCATCGCCTTTCCCGTGTAGATCGGATCGAGCAGGATGCCCTCGGTTCGGCCGACGAGGCGAACAGCTGCTATGCTCTCCGCACTCGGAACAGGGTAGCCCGGACCGACGGCGCTCTCGTCGACGTCGACCTTGAAGGTGTGCTGGCGCTCGCCGCACCAGGAGGCGAACGCCTCGGCCTTGCCCAGCAGAAACGCCTCCCGAGATGCCGCGATCCCGGCTAGTCCGGCATCGGCGAAACGGATCGACGAGAAGGCCGTAATTTTCCATTCTTCAGCCCCGGCCATGTCAGCCGCGATCCTTAGGCCAAGGTAGGAGTTCCCCGCTGAGCAAAGCACGATGTGATCCGGCTGAGGCAGAGCCCCGCTGCGGACCTGCGAGGCGATCTCGCGCCAGGCACGCATGTAGCCCAGAATGGCGCTGTGGTTCGTGAACGGCGCATCGATCAACATCGCGCGCCGCCCGGCTGCGACGAGTTCTGCCGCCCACGCGGCTTTCATAGCCGAGCACGAGCAGCCGGCTTGCCAGCGTAGCCGCGCGCCCATCGTCTGCATGATCAGCGGATTGCCGGTCACTGTCTCCGGCTCGTCGGCCGTCACGACCAGATAGACCGCGAGCCCGGTTTCGGCGCCGATCATCGCGAGCTGGCCGAGATAGTTAGAGGTCGGCCCGCCGCAGTGGAGCAGGCAATCGGCGCCGACGAGATCCAGCGCGCCGAGTACGTATTCGATGTAGCGCAGCTTGTTGCCGTAGAGCGGCCGCAGCGCGTCCTCGCGCTTGACGTATAACTCGACGCTCGCGCCGATCTCCTGCTCCAGGCGCCGCATGCGCTGCACTGGTGATGGTGCCTCGATCAAGTGCCGTCGCGGAGCCCTTTCATCCGGCGTGCCGCTGGCACGGGTCATTGCCTGAGCCACGGCGGCTGCGATCTC
>CAMDBL010000138.1 GCA_945889015.1 Devosia equisanguinis | reverse complement strand
CGTTGAGCGTCACAAGCCGCTGCCCGCTCTTCACCACGGCATTTGGTTCGATATCCACGCTCTGCACGAACCCATCGACTCCTGGCGTCACGATGAACGTTTCCCTTGGTCCGATCTCGACGGGAGCCAGAGCGGTCATGGGTACGGGGAGCAGCAACAGCGCTTCCGCGACGAAGCCGAGGATCCCGAGGGACCGTCGGCTCGCCAGACGTCCGACGATCGATAGCGAAAGCGGACGATCGAACGATGCCCAGCCATGACCGAAGGCCCCCGCGAGGTAACTCGCGATCTTGAAGTCCCGGTCGCTCCAGGGCGTGGTCCGCGTCAGCATCATGCCGCAAGAGGTGCGCGGACCGAGCGTGGGCCAGGGAACCCAAAGCATGTGCCTGAGAGGGTAGGTGCGCTGGACCGCGTCGAATGCGCCGGCGTAGGCACCGGCTTCGAACTCGCGAAGGGTGTCGAGCTGGTCGGTCTGCTCGAGCGCCTTGAGGATGCTTTCTAGCCACAACACGAGGGGCGATGATCGATCGATTCGGGTCACCGAGGAGATGGTGTGAACCAGGAGGCTCTTCCCGAGGCCGCGCTCGACCACGATCACCTGCTGTGCCCTGAGCACCGCGCGCGCTTCGTTGGCGATGAAGTAGCCGAGTTCTGTTCGGCTCTTGGCCTTGCGCATGTCGGCCTGCAATTGCAGCAGCGCGAGCGCGGCCCTGTCGAGTCTCGGCTCTTGGACGCCGCCCGTATCGGGCTGCGGCGAAGGCCCGGCGGGGTAGGGGCGTGCGTGTGGCGTCCCTCCCGTCATCGCACCCCCTCCACTTCCGCAAAGTGCGCGGAGCCGCTCATTCCGGCGATAATCCTGCCGCCCGTCGAGACGAACGTCCCGATCGCCCTGATGCTCTGGCTCACTGGATCTATGACGGCGCCAATTCTCAACAGCTTGGCGTCGTGCGTGATTCCCGTTTCGTCGATGCGAAACTGGAACGGTGCTCCAGGATCGAGGTTCCGAACGGCCTGCGAGGGCAGGATCACGTCGATCTCGAAGCGGGATTCATCGACCAGGGATATGAACGCCTGCCCGGTCGGTGGCACCTCGTGCTCATTGATCCTGAGGTCGGTGATGCGGCCATCGAACGGGGCGACGATGCTGCATTGATCCAGGCGGGACGCGATGGCTTCGGCCTCCGCCGCGGCCTTTTCGGCGCGGGCCTTGGAGATCTCGACCTCGAGCTTTCCCACGGCCCCGCGCGCTTCGAGATATTTCTGGCTCTCGAAGCCGAGCTTCATTTCGCGGCTGGTGGCTGCTGCCGCAGCATGCTCGGCCTGCATGCGCTTGCAGTCGAATGTCACGAGGACGTCGCCCTTGCGGAACGAGTCCGCCTCGCGGAAATAGAGCCTGGTCACGCGCAGCGGGAGGTCGATACCGATCGAGGCCTGGGCCACGGCCCGCACCACGCCGCGCACCGGCGATGGACTCCCGCTCTGAGCGATCGTGGCGCCCGGCATGGTGATGCCGAAAGCTACGGCGGAGCAGGCCAGCAAGCCTGCTCCGCGACGTGCAAGGAGGTTCCGGCGCATATCCGTCCTTCCGGTGCCCGTGCTCACAGCTTGCGGCCGGCGGGAGCATCGCCGCGCTCCAGCCAGATCTGCCGCAACTTGGCCGCCAGAGACTTCACGTCTACCGATGGATCGATCTCGGAGGCATAGGGGTCCAGGCCCATCGAGGTGTAGACGCCGGCGAAGGCATTCTGCAGGCCGGCATGGGCGATGTCGCGCTTCGCTTCGGCGACCAGAGTATTCATCTCCTCGCGGATCAAGGTCTGCTCGCTGATCCGAGCTGCGTCGGCTTCGGTGCGCATCAGTCCGACGAGCCGACGCTGAACCTCGAGGAACTCGTTCGCCGTGGCCAGCTCGCGGCTGTACTGCAGGTAGCGGATGCGGCTCACGTGCACCTGCGTCATCACCGCCATCGTCACGGCCAGCGCCCGCGCGTCGAGTTGCGCGTCCTGCGCCTCGATGACCTCTCTCTTGGCGGGATACTGGACGACGCGGAGCAGGTTCCAGCTCGCCTTCGCGCCCCAACCGAGCCAATGATTGTTGTAAAGATAATCATTGCTGTCGTAGTTGGTGCCCACGTACGGCGTGAGGCCAGGAAGCAGCTCCAGGAGTGCAGCGTCGAGCTCGTGCCCGTTGATGCGCCGCTGGTACCAGACCTCTTTCAGCTCGGCACGATTCTGCAACGCGGTCTGGATCATCTGATCGACCGCGATCGTCGGCCGGGGCGGCCTGCTGGTGGCGCCGCCCGCGAGCTTGAAGCGCGTGCCGGGCCTCAGGTTCATGAGCGCGGCGAGCTGGCTGCGCGAAACCACGAGATCCCGCTGTAGCTCATGGATGGCGCGCTTGATCTCGACCAGCTCGCGCTCGTAGGTGGCAGCCGTGATCGGTGAGGTCTGACGATCGACCGACGAGCCATGCGCGTTGTGCTGGGCGCGGCGGATGCGTCCCTCGAGATCGCCGAGACGGTGGATCAGCCGGTCGGCGCTGACTGCGCGCCAATAGGCGGTCCGCACATCCTCGACGATCCGCGCGATCACCTTGCGGCGCATCTCCTCGGCGATCAGCAGCTTGTCGGCCGATTGCCGCGCCCGGACATAGGACAAACCGAAGTCCAGGATGTTCCAGCTCAATGCCACGTCACCCGTGCGGAGCCGGCGCTCCTGCGACGTCGATGTCGCGAGGCTTTGCTCGCCGGTCAGCACGTTGATGCTGTTGGAGGCGTTGTCGTTGTCGCGCGCGATATAGCCGGTGTTCGCCACCGCGCCGGGCAGCAGGCTGAAGTGGGCGAGGTTCAGCTCCTTGGTGCGAACCGCCGCCGTCATCATCTCGACGCGCTGATCGAGATTGTATTTGAGTGCGCGCGCCATGGCCTCGTAGAGGTCGATGACGCCCGCGACAGGCTCCTGTTCGGCCATGACGCGGGCAAAGCTCGCACCGGCGAGGCCGGAGATCTCCTGGTCCGTCAGGGGTGAGGGCGTAACGGCGCAGCCGCCGAGGCCCACGAGGCCGGCCAGCAATGGAATGGCAATGGAAAGGCGCATCGAGCGCTCCTGGTAGGGCTACGGGGGAACGCAACTCTACGGCGAGCGCAGTCGGCTCTTTCACGCGATAGTGCACTCAGAAGTTGCACTTCACCTTCTTAAAATCTACTTAAAATTGTGCTCAGGCCGATGTAGTCGCGTTGATGTTGCGGCGTGGGCACACACAATCGCTGGCGAAATCCGCTCGCTTTCCGGTCGGGCGAGGCGATCTTCGCGTCGGTTACAATCGATTTCGCCATCGACGGTGATCCGGAAATGTCCTTCGAGCCCACTGCTGCGAGCGCCTCGTCCAATGGGCGGCGGCGCCTGGGAAGCACTGGATTGAGGCGCGTGGGCTTTGCTATTGATATTGGTGAGCGCATCGATCGATCCGTCGACGTCGGCTCGAGCGCCGATAACAATGGGAGGACAAGCATGGCTGCTTCACGCCGGACGTTCATGACCTCGCTGGCGGCTGCAGCCGCCGCAGGACTTCCCTCCGTCGCGGCTCTGGCCCAGGGCTATCCCGACCGCGCCATCCGTCTCGTCGTGCCTTTCGCGGCCGGTGGCAACGCCGATATCGTCGGCAGGATCGTCGCCGAGGTCATCTCCTCGGCGCTTGGGCAGCCTACCGTGGTGGAGAACAAGGCAGGCGCCGGCGGCGGTACGGGCGCAGAGTTCGTCGCCCGCTCGGCCCCGGACGGTTACACGCTGCTGATCGCCTCGAACGGTCCCCTGACGGTCAATCCGTTCGTCAATCCCAATCTGTCCTATGATCCGCTCAAGGACTTCGCCCCGATCGCCCTCACCAGCTATGTGCCGCATGTGCCGATCATCAGCGCCAAGCTCGGCCCGACGACGCTCGCCCAACTGATCGCGCTCGGCAAGACGCGCCCGCTGACGTTCGCGACCAGCGGTGTCGGCAGCGCCACGCACATGACGCTCGAGCGCTTCAAGCACGCGACCGGCGCCAACATCACCCACGTGCCCTATCGCAGCGGCGGCGCGCTGCTGCCCGACGTGATCAGCGGCAATGTCGATGGTGCGATGACCGAACTGTCGACCTCTATCGAACTGCACAAGGGCGGTCAGGCTCGCATCCTGGGCGTGGCTGCGGCGAAGCGATCCAGGCTCGCGCCGGACATCGCCACCTTCGACGAGCAGGGCGTGAAGGGGTTCACGGCCCAGAGCTTCGTCGGCGTGGTCGTACCCGCGCAGACGCCGCCGGCGATCGTCGACAGGCTGCAGGCCGTCATCGCAAAGGGCCTCGCTCCCGGCAGCCCGTCGGCGGCGAAGCTCACCGGGATCGGCGCCGAGCTCGCGTCGGCCGAGCAGATGACGGCGGCCGGGTTCGCGGCGTTCATCAAGAACGACTACGAGGAAATGCGGGCCGCGGCCAAGCTCGCCGGCATCGGCGCGAAGTAGGCAACCGGCACGGCAGTGCGGCGTCCCGTGCCGGGGTCAACTCCGGGCGGGCGCCCAGCCGTAGATCCGCGAGAGCGTACCCGCCATCAGCTTGGCTTTGTCGCTGGCCGAGAACCGGGTGGTCTCGCGGAACGGATCGACGCCCTGCTTGTAGGTGAGGAAGTCGACGGCGCGCGTCCAGTCCGTGCCCCACATGCAACGATCGATGCCGAAAGCATCGATCATTCTGCAGACGGGGCCCCATATGTCGGGATACGGATAGGGTTGGAGCGACAGCGTGCAGGCGCCGGTGATCTTCATGGCGACGTTGGGCAGCGCGGCGAGCGTCAGAACCTTGTCGAGCTCTGCCCAGGGCTCTGCCGGTTTCGGCGGTCCCATCGGCTGCACGAGCCCCAGGTGGTCGACGATGATCTGCGTGTCCGGGTGGCGGCGGATCAGCTCGATCCCCTGATCGAGGCGGCCGGCGATGTGCAAGTTGACCGGCAGCGACAGCCGGGCGGCCGTTTCGAGCACGCGGTTGATACCGGGATCGGCGGGATCGGCCGCAAGCCCCGCGCGCACCAGAAGCATGCGAATGCCCACGGTGCCGGGCGTCTTCTTCCACGCGACGATATTGTCGACGATGCCAGGATCGGTAGGGTCGACCGGCTTGATCAGCGCGAAGCGGTCGGGATAGCGCTGGTGCACCCCGATCGCGTAGCTCGGATCATAGCGGTACATCGTCAGCGCGGAGACGAGGATGGCTCCGTCGACACCGGCCTGGTCCATCGCGGCGACCATCTGCTCGCCGGTGACCTCGGCAGGACCTGCAAGCACGCCGTGCCAGGGTCGACCGGGATGATCGCGTTCGTAGGTGTGGACTTGGGCGTCGAGGATCAGCATCGTTCGCTCCCGGAACCGGCGTCACGCCGTGTCGCATGCAGAGACGGCGATATATCACAGGCGGTCGTCCGTAGACCATCGCCTCGCGCCGTACGGTCGTCTCGCCACTGGCGATCGTCGCCCTGCCTGACTTTTGCATGATGAGCCCGAAAGTCGGGCAATCGCGGAGCGCGCGTCATTTCGATCTTTTCTGCGCCTTGGCCGCCGCGTATCTAGCATCCGGTTACAGGCGCCGCGCTCGCGAGGCCGTGCAGGGGAGCACCATGACAAAGACCGCACTCAAGATCACGATCGCCGGTATGGTGTTCCTGGCCCGCTTCGAGACGGCGGCCGCGCCCAAGACCTGTGCGGCCTTCGCCAAGCTGTTGCCGATGAAGAGCAAGGTCATCCATGTCCGCTGGAGCGGCGAAGGGGTCTGGATACCGTTTGGCGACGATCACTTCGAGGTCGGCTACGAGAACGCGACGAGCCATCCCGCGCCGGGCCAGTTCATCCTTTATCCCGGCGGCCTCAGCGAGGCGGAGATCTTGCTGGCCTACGGCGGCGTCGCCTTCTCGAGCAAGGTCGGCCAGCTCGCCGGCAACCACTTCATCACCATCACCAAGGGGCTCGATCAGCTCCCGGAGCTCGGCCGCACCGTGCTTTGGAAAGGCTCCCAGACGATCCTGATCGAGAGCACCTGACCGGCGCGTGCGGGCGCTGCCTACGCAGCGGACTTTGGGAGTCCGAAGGCCTCGGCCAGCAGAGTGTACGAACGGCGGCGGACCTCGGCGTCATAGGCCCAGGTCAGCACGACGAGGTCCTGTACCTCGAGACCGGTCGCGACGGCTTTGAGCTTGCCCGCCACCTGATCCGGCGTCCCGACGAACGACGAGGCCCGGATCTCGTCGAGGCGGCGCCGGTCACCATCCGTATAGGGATGGGCGGCCGCGGCCTCGGGTGGCTCCACCGGAAGCCACATGCCCTTGTCGCGCATCAGCCGTGTGCGCGCCCGCGACCAGAACAGGTGCTGCGCCTCCGCCTCGGTCGGCGCCGTGATCGCCCAGATGCACACCGCCGATTGCGGCTCGGGATGGCGAGCGCTCGGCCGATACGTCGTTCTGTACAACTCCAGCGCCTCGGGCGCGCCGCGGCCGTCGGTGATGAACCAAGCGTAGCAATAGGGCAGGCCGAAGTAGGCTGCGACCTGTGCGCCGTAGTCGGAGGAGCCCAGCACCCACAACTCCGGCGCGGTCTCGCCTTGCGGAAGCGCCTTGATCGCGGCGAACGGATGCCCGTCCTCCAGTGGCGTGCCGTGTACCCAGGCGTCGAGGTCCTTCAGTTGGCGCGGGAAGTTGTCGGCCCCGGTCGCTGCTCCCGCGTTCAGCGCCATCGCGGTACGCCCGTCCGAGCCCGGCGCGCGGCCGACGCCCAAGTCGATGCGGCCGGGCGCGATGGCATCGAGCACGCGGAACTGCTCGGCGACCTTCAACGCGGAATAGTGCGGCAGCATCACGCCGGCGCTGCCGACCCTGATGCGGCTGGTGCGCGCGGCGATCGCGGCCATCAGGATCTCGGGGGCGGTGCCGACGATGCTCGGGTGATTGTGATGCTCGGAGACCCAGAAGCGGTGGTAGCCGAGCCGCTCGCAGTGCTGGGCGAGCGCGATCGTCTCCTGGATCGAGTCCTGGTGGCTGCGGCCGACGACGGCGGTCGACTGGTCCATGGCGGAAAGACGTAGCATGCGTGTGACCTCTGGTGCGCCGCGGCGGCGGCTGCGTCGATGGCAAATCTAGTCGCTGGCGGCCCGTCCCGCACTACGGGTTTTGCGCAGCTGATCCGCCCGTCGGGCGGGGGCGTCCGCCACGTACCGCAGCTTGCGTTTGACCCAGAGGGGACCGGCGTAGTCGATGCCGATCCGCGGCGTGGCGATCACGCGCCGCCGGGGGCCGAGGCTGTCGGGCCGCTCGAGCCACAAGCCGGTCTGCTCTCCCATCGGCTGGCCGTCGAGCGCGCGGTCGATGGCGAGCGCCGCCGTCAGCCGGCCGGGGCCCGAAGCGATCGTGCTGCCGCGTGCCAGCACCGCGGCCGGATACCCCTCGTCCCCGGTGACGAAATTCAGCATCCAGTGGATGCCGTAGCAGAGATAGACGTAGAGCGTGCCGGGAGGGCCATAGAGCGCGTCGTTGCGTTTGGATCGGCCTTTCGCGGCGTGGCAGGCGAGATCGTGCGGGCCGAGGTAGGCTTCCGTCTCGGTCAGCTCGGTCGTGATCGTGCGATCGGCCAAGCGGCGCACGAGCCGGACACCGATCAGCTCGCGCGCGACGACGTCGGCCGGCCGGTCGAAGAACGGGGGCGGCAGCATGTGCAGAGTGACGTCGTCGGCGTGTTCCTTCACAGCTTGACCGGAACCCCACCGCCGCGCGACGACTTCACCAGCGCCTCGAAGATGCGGGTGTTGTCGATCATCTGCTGCGGCGTGAAGCGGTAGGTGCCCTGGCCACGGTTGGCATCGACCCATGCATCGAGGTTGTCCTTCACCGAGTTGTCGGCGGTGGCCGAGAACACGCGCGTCGAGCGCTCGCCGGGCACGGTCGACACGGTCAGATGCATCGGCTTGTTCTTGTCGATGGCGCCTTCCGCGACCAGCTCCACCCAGCCCTTGTCGCCGAACGCGGTGAAGCGCGAGTAGTAGGGCGTGCAGGACAGCGCCGAATACATCGCGTGCACGCCGTTCTTGAACAGCACTTTGACGCGCACATAGTCCTCGGCTGGCGGATCGTAGACCAGCGTGTCCGTCTCCGCGCGCACCTCGGCCGGCTCGCCCGCGATCAGGCAGAAGATGTCGGTCTGATGGATACCGGTGCCGGTATAGAGGCCTCCGGGCGACATCGTCGGGTCCGGGTTCTTGCGCCAGTTGTCCTTCGGCAAAGTGCGGAAGGTGTCGTGGCTGCGGTTGACCTCCATGCTGAGCAGGCGGCCGATGGTGCCGTTCTTGATCGTATCGATCAGCGCCTCGACCGGTTCGAGGTAGCGCAGCTCGTGCCCGATGCCGAGCACCTTGCCGGCAGCTTTCGCGGCGTCGAGCATGACCTTGGCGCCGTCGCCGGTCATGGTCAGCGGCTTCTCGCAGAAGACGTACTTTCCGGCCTCGAACGCGGCGAGCGTCTGCGGCAGGTGGAAGGCGTTCGGCGAGGCCAGGATCACGCCGTCGATCGTTTTGTCGGCGAGAACTTTGTCGAAGTCGCTCTCGACGCGGAAGCCGAACTGATTGGAGCCATCTTGAATGTCGGCCGGAGGCTTGGGATCGACCACGACGGCGACCTTCAGCTTCGGCGTCAGCGACGCGCTTTTCACGAGCTGCTTGCCCCACCAGCCATATCCGGCCACGGCGACAGTCATCGGTTTCATGGGCGTGTCCTCCAACTTCTCCCCTCCCCCTTGTGGGGAGGGGGCGGGGGTGGGGTAAAACAATCGTCCGACGCTCTTAGTCACCCCACCTCTAACCCCTCGTCATGGCGGAGCCATGCTTCGCATGGACGTCAAGGGGAGGGGGATGGCGGTGAGCGAGAAGCGCCGTGTGACCTCTTACAACTTGATGGGCGTCCCGCCCTTCGCGGCCGACTGCACCAGCGATTCGAAGATGCGGGTGTTGTCGACCAGATGCGCGGGGGTGAAGCGGTAGGTGCCGCGACCCTGGTTCGCCTCGGCCCAGGCGACGACGTTGGCGGTCACCGTGTCCTCGGCCTTGAACGTGGAGGTCGTCATGGTGCGCTCGGCCGGTGCGGTCGAGACGATCAGATGTGTCGGCCGGTTCCAGTCGACGTTGGCCTCGCTGATGATCTCGACCCAGCCTTTCTCGCCGAACGCGGTGAAGCGGCCGTAGAACGGCGTGCAGGAGAGGCAGGAGAACATCGCGTGCACGCCCGACTTGAACAGCACCTTGACGCGCGCGTAGTCCTCCATCGGCTTGTCGAACACGAGCGTGTCGGTCTCGGCGCGCACCTCGACCGGCGTGCCGGCCAGCGCACAGAAGATGTCCGTCATGTGAATGCCGGTGCCGGTGTAGAGGCCGGCCGGCGACATCTTCGGATCCTTGCGCCAGTTGTCGTTGGGCAGGGCCTGGAACTGATTGTGTGAGACGTTGGCCTCGATCGACAGCAGGCGGCCGATGCGACCATCGGCGACGATCTTGAACAGCTCCTCGAACGCCGGCTCGTAGCGGCGCTCATGGCCGATGCCGAGGATCTTGCCGGCCTTCTCGGCGGCGGCGACCATGCGGGCAGCACCTGCTCCGGTCATCGTCAGCGGCTTCTCGCAGAACACGGCCTTGCCGGCCGCGAAGCCGTCGACGGTCTGCTGCTCGTGGAACGCGTTCGGCGTGGTCAGGATCAGGCCCGCGATCGTCTTGTCCTTCAGGAGCGCTTCGTACGTGCTCTCGATCTTGAAGCCCTTCTCCTTGGCGAGCGCGATTGCATCGGCGGGGGGCGCGGGATCGAAGGCTGCGACGACCTTCACCTTGTCGGTCTTGGCGAGGGAGTTGACGATCTGCTTGCCCCACCATCCGAGCCCGCAGACGGCGACATTCATGGTCATAGGTGTTTCCTCCTGCGGAAAATGGGGACAGTTCCATTTTCCTGTCGTTTATTGCTCTTCTGCAGCGTCATCGAGAAAATGGAACTGTCCCAATTTTCTCGCTTGTGCCGGTCATACTGCCATGCCCTCGGCTGGCCGCCCACTCCGGCCTGAGAATGGCCATGATGACCTGGTCGCGGGGCTCGCCGTTGAGGAAGGCGTTGCCCCGCGCCACGCCCTCGGCGACGAGGCCGGCAGCTGCGTAGGCGCGCTGAGCGCGATCGTTGCCGACGAACAGGCCGAGAAAGACGCGATGCGCCGCTGTCTCGGTGAAAATCGCGTCGAGCACGGCGCCGACCATGCGCCGCCCGATCCCCTGTCCCGGCGTTGCGACCGCGACGCGCAGGATCTTCGTCACCCGCTCGGGCACGCCCCAGTCTCGGATGATCGCGAACCCGATCGGGGCCCGCCCGTCGCTGGCTACGAAATAGACGTGCCGCTCGTCGGCCATCGTGTCACGATGTTTCGCATCTTCCCAGCGCCCGACCAGGGTGTCGTTACCCGGCAGCCGCTCGGTCGCCATGATGAATGGGATGTCGGCGCTGGTGGCTCGCCTCAGAGTGAGTTCAGCATCGCTCATGTGAGCCTCTTTCCGCCTCGTAATAGTCCCTGGTCTGCCTCACGACTTCACATCACCCTTGCTGTTGCGACGCACACCTGCCAGATCCTCCGTCAACTTCACTGTGGCGATGAAGTCCTCGTCGGCGTGGCCGCGGCTGATGAGGGCGGAATACTGCTGTCGCATGATCGCCGTCAGCGGCGCGGGGACGCCGACCGACTGGCACGCGCCGATGATCAGATCCACGTCCTTGATCATCTGCTTGCAGGTGAACGTCGGCGTGTAGTCGTTCCGTTCGAGCGGCGGCGCCTTGTACTTCATGAACGGCGAGCCCATCACGCTCTCGCACAGTACCTCGAGCATGTCGTGGCGCGAGATGCCGCCCTTCTCCGCCATCACCAAGGCTTCCGCGATCATGCCGGAGGTGACGGCGACGCCGAGGTTGATGGCGAGCTTGCCGTAGCGTGCCTGCTCGGAGGTTCCGAGCCACTTCTGCGACTTCGAGAACGCCGCGACGATCGGCTGGATCTGGTCGAACGCCTCCTTGGGGCCCGAGCACAGCACGGAGGCGGCACCATTCTCGACCGACACCGGATTGCCGGAGATCGGCGAGCGCAGATAAGTGATGCTCGCCGCCGCCGCAGCCTTCGCGACCTCTGCGGACGCCTCGGGCGAGACGGTCGACGTCTCGACCAGGATCGCGTCCTTGGGCATCACCGACAACAGCCCGCCCTGTCCGGCGATGGCGGAGATCATGATCTTGTCGTCGGGAAGCGACGTGAACACGGCCTTGGCGCCCTTCACGGCGTCGGCGACGAAGCCCGCCGTGACGAGCTTTCGGCGTTTGGCTTCGGTGATGCGCTCCGGGCTCGTATCGTAGCCGACGATGTCGTAGCCGGCCGCCGCGATCCGCGCCGCCATCGGCAGCCCGAGCTTGCCGGTGCCGATCCAGGCGATTCGGCCGAAGGTCTGGGTGGTCATGATTTCGTTCCCTCGTCGGTGCGGTTCGAAGGCGGCGTGAGCTTCATGCCTCTATGTCTAGGGTCTAGGACCCTTCATAGCGCCCGTGCAATCCAGGGTACATGGGGTAGCGGTAGATCGGCTCGCTCGTTGCGCCGGCTCGGGCGTGTTTTCGACCGACCCGTATCCGTGATAAGATATACTTCGCATCGACTTTGGGAGCCCCACCTCATGCCTCGCGAGCCCCGCATCACGTTCAACCCCCAACAATGCGGCGGCAGGCCCTGCATCCGCGGCATGCGCATTCGTGTCAGCGATATCCTCGACATGCTCGGTGCCGGCGTAACCCCTGAGCAGATCCTGCTCGATTTTCCAGATCTCGAGGCTGAGGACATACGTTCCTCACTCCGGTTCGCCGCCCAACGCGTGGATTTCCCGAGGGTTGCGGCGTGATCCTGTGGCTCGATGCGCAATTGCCGCCGAGCCTCGCACGATGGATGACTGCGACGTTCGGCGTCAGTGCATCTGCCGTCCGCGATCACGGCCTGCGTGACTCCGACGACAGTGTGATCTTCGAGGCGGCGCGACAAGCCGGTGCCGTGATGGTCAGCAAGGATGCTGATTTCGTTGATCTGGTGCAGCGGCTCGGTTCGCCGCCCCAATTGATCTGGGTGACGTGCGGCAACGTCTCCAACGAGCGATTGGAGCAGGTTTTCGCAGACGCGTTTCCTGCCACAAAGGCACTCATCGAGGCCGGAGCACCGATCGTCGAGATCGCGGACAAGACGTGATCGGAGTGCGATGGCCGAGCGTGATTGCTCTTGATCGTCGAGTCAGACCCGCGGGGTCTGACTCTGATGGTTCTTCACACCTTCCCCTTCTGATACCCGATCGCATCCAGGATGCGGTCGCCGGAGGCCTTCAGACGCGACTTGGCGCGGTCGAGGTCCGCATAGGCGAGCTTGCCGGCGCGCTTCTTCCATTGCCCCGCGATCATCACGCTGTCGACGTTGCCGAAGCTCGTCTGCATGACGAGCGAGGAGACCGGCTCGTGCGCGGGCCAGATGTTGAGGTCATCAGCGCGCACGACGACCAGATCCGCCTGCTTGCCGGGCGTCAGCGAGCCGATTCTGCTCTCCAGGCCGAGCATCTTCGCCGGCTCGGTCGTGATCCACGACAGCGCCTGCCGTGTCGTCACGGTGCTGGTCGCGGGAATCGATTGCGTCCGCTCGCGCGATTGCGAGTTGTCGAGTGCGCGCTGGATGCCGAGCGCGACGCGGATCGAGGAGGTCATGTCGGCGGACGTCAGCGTCTCGATGTCGTTGCCGAGCGTCGGATTGCCGCCGCAGGCGAGCAGCCGCCCGGTGATCGGCCAGCCGTGGCCGTGGCAGCACTCGCTCTCCGGCGTCACCGAGAACGACACCCCCTTGTCGATGAAGCGTTTCAGGCGGCGGTCGTCGAAGTCGGTGGCATGGACGATGTTGAGGTAGGGGCCGATCAGGCCGTCTTTCTCCAGGATGTCCCAGCCGCCCGGCGTTTTCGGCATGGGGCCGGCCTGATGCATGGAGGCGATCAGGCCGAGCTCCTGCGCCAGCTTGAAGTCGTGCCGCGAGACCTCCAGCGTCGAATAATGGGGGCCCAGAATGGCGAGGCCGAGCGTGACGAGCTGGTCACGGCTGGCGAAACGGCCCTTCAGCAGA
>CAMDBL010000137.1 GCA_945889015.1 Devosia equisanguinis | reverse complement strand
AAACTGAAGCAGCAGGGCTTTTTCGGCCGCATCCTGTCCGCGCGGCTCGACTTCGGTTGGTGGATCTTCGACGGCATCCAGCTGACCGCCCAGCGCCCGAGCTGGAACTACAAGAAGGCCGAGGGCGGCGGTCTCGTCTCCGACATGTTCCCGCACTGGCGCTACATCACCGAGGGCTTGATGGGTCCGATCACGTCGGTCTCGGCACGCGTCGCCACGCGCCTCGACAAGCGCGTCGACGAGGACGGCAAGCCCTACGACGTCGATGTCGAGGACGAGGTTTTTGCCGACTTCGAGCATGCCGGCGGCGCGATCACGCGGGTGACCAGCTCGTGGGCGACGCGGGTGCGCGGCGACGACATGATCACGATGCGCATCGACGGCACGGACGGCTCCGCCACCGCCGGCCTGCACCGCTGCTACATGCAGCCGGCCAGCGCCACCCCGCGTCCGCTGTTCGACATCGACAAGCCGCGCACCTATGACCTCGACGACGCTTGGCTCGAGGTGCCACAGGTGTGGGCGGTGCCCAACGGCTACCGGCAGGGATGGGAGATGTTCCTGCGTCATGTCGTCGAGGACAAGCCGACGACGGCACCGTTGCTGCAAGGCGCCAAGCACCTCCAGCTCGCCGACGCCTGCCTGCAGAGCGCGAAAGAACGCCGGTGGGTGGATCTGCCGGAATTGAAGCTGTAGCGCGGCCTGCTTCAACGCCGGTTCGCCTCCTTTACGCGCGCCCGGTTTTCGCGCGCGAACTGTGCGGACTTCAGGCACCACCGGTGACGAGAGGCGGCGTAGAATGAGGCAGCCCCCTCTCACTGGAACCGCATGGGAATGACGAGGTACGACTACATCATCGTAGGCGCCGGGTCGGCCGGCTGCGTGCTGGCCAATCGCCTGAGCGAGGACGCGCGCACCCGCGTTCTGCTGTTGGAAGCCGGCGGACGCGATACGAGCCCCCTGATCCACGTGCCGATCGGCATCGGCCGCATCTACGAACGCAAACTGTTCGACTGGGGCTACGAGACGGAGCCCGAGCCACACGCCGACAACCGCCGCATTGGTCTGATGCGCGGCAAGGTGCTCGGCGGCTGCTCGTCGATCAACGTAATGACGTTCACCCGCGGCAACCCCGCCGACTTCGACCGGTGGGCGCAGAAAGGAGCCACCGGCTGGGCCTGGGCAGATGTACTTCCCTACTTCAAGCGCAGTGAGAGCTGGCAGGGGCCGCCCGGCGAGTTGCGCGGCAGCGATGGCCCCGTCGGTGTCACCTGGGGCGAGACGTTCGATTCGCTGACGGAAGCCTGGCTCGAGGCTGGACGCGAAGCCGGCCTGCCGTTCACACACGACTACAACGGCGTCGAGCAGGAAGGCTTCGGCCGTGGCCAATACTCGATTCGTAATGGTCGTCGCTGCTCGTCTGCGGCGGCCTACCTGCGTCCCGCCCGACACAGGCCGAACCTGACCGTCGCCACCGGTGCCCATGCGACCCGCATTCTGCTCGACGAGTGCTGCGCCACCGGCATCGCCTATCTGCACGGCGGCGTTCCGATGGAAGCCCACGCGGACGGCGAGGTGCTGATCGCCAGCGGCAGCATCAACTCGCCGAAACTGCTGATGCTCTCGGGCATCGGCCCGGCCCGGCATCTAGCGGAGATGGACATCCCCTGCATCGCCGATCTCCCCGTCGGCGAGGGCCTGCAGGAGCATCCCGCCGTGACGATGACCTGGACACGGCCGCAAGGGGGACCGTTCCGCGAGATGATGCGCATCGACCGGGCGGCGATCTCGATGCTGCGCGCCTACCTGTTCGGCAAGGGGCCCGCGACCGCCGTACCCGGTGGCCTGCACGCCTTCCTCAAGTCGCGGCCGGGACTCGCGGTCCCCGATCTCGAGTTCATGTTCCGCCATACTCCGGAGGGTGCGCGGCCGTGGGGGCCGCTCGCCGGGCCCGCGTATGCCGACGGCTTCGCCGTCCGCGTCGTGCTGCTGCATCCCGACAGCCGCGGCAGCGTGCGGCTCGCCTCGCCCGATCCGCTTGCCACCCCGCTCATCCGGCTCGGTCTGCTGGAGGCCGCGAGCGATCTCAGGCTGCTGACCGAGGGGATCGCGCTCGCACGCCGGGTCGCGGGCCAAGCGGCACTCGACGGCGTACGCGGCGTCGAGCTCTCCCCCGGACACCATGTGGCGGACGACGAGGCGATCGCCGCCTTCATTCGGCGGACCGTGGTCACCGCGCTACACCCCGCGTCGACCTGCGCCATCGGCCCGCATCCCCGCAGCGTGCTGGACCCACAGCTGCGCGTGCGCGGCATCCAGCGGCTTCGCGTGATCGACGCCTCCGCCATGCCGGACGTGCCCTCGGCCCACCTCAACGCCGCGGTGATGATGATGGCCGAGAAGGCCGCCGACCTGATCCGGGGCAGCTCGGCGACCGCGGATGTCGGGACTAAAATCCGCGGCGACGCCCTGCTTTAAGGGCGGGTGCGCCGCCCGGGCTTGCCATCGGCTCCCGCCCCATGCTCAAACGGCGGCATGACACCAGGACGCTTCATCACGTTCGAGGGCGGCGAGGGCTCGGGCAAGTCGACACAGGCGCGGCTGCTGGCAGACCGGCTGCGGGCGGACGGGCACGAGGTGTTGTCCACGCGCGAGCCCGGCGGCTCTGCGTTCGCCGAGGCGATCCGCGAGGTGATCCTGGGCGGCACGCTGCCCGCCCACACGCCCATCTCGGAGGCTCTGCTGTTCTATGCGGCCCGCGCCGACCATCTCGCCGCCACCATCCGCCCCGCGCTCGCCGCGGGCACCTGGGTGGTCTGCGACCGGTTTTCGGATTCGACCCGCGTTTACCAGGGCTCCGCCGGGGCGTTGAAAAGTAGCGTCATCGACGAGCTCGAGGATCTCGTCGTCTATCCGACGCGGCCCAACCTCACGGTCATCGTCGACGTGCCCGTCGAGATCGGCCTCGCGCGCGCCGACCGCCGCCGCTCCACCGATCCCGCCGATCCCTACGAGCGCCGCGACTTCGCGTTCCACCAGAAGCTCCGCGCCGGCTTTCTCGACCTCGCGATGATGGAGCCGCAGCGCTGCATCGTCGTCGACGGCACCCACGGCGAGGCCGAGGTGGGCGAGGCCGTTTGGACCGCCGTCCAGTCGCGCCTGCTGCCGAGGCCGCAGTGATGACGAGACCACTTTGATGGCGAGACCCGGCTGATGGCGCGCGCGCCCGCCCTGCAGGAGATCGAGGAGCTGCCCGAGGCCGACCGCCTCGAGGAGTTCCCGCATCCGCGCGCGACGAAGCAGGTGTTCGGCCATGGCACGGCCGAGCGCGATCTGGCGCAGGCGTTCGCCTCTGGCCGCATGCATCACGGCTGGCTGATCACGGGCCGCGAGGGTATCGGCAAGGCGACCCTCGCCTACCGCTTCGCCCGCCACATGCTGGCGCTGCCCGGCGAGCGCGATCCGAAGGCTGAAAAGCTCGACGTTCCCGAGACCTCGACCGCCCACCGGCAAGTGCTGGCGCTGTCGCATCCCGGCCTGCTGGTGCTCCGCCGGCCCTGGGACCACAAGACCAAGAAGCACATCTCCGTCATTCCCGTCGACGAGGTGCGCCGTCTGCGCAACTTCCTCGCTCACAGCACGGCGACGGGCACCTGGCGCGCCGTCATCGTCGACAGCGCGGACGAGCTGAACATCGCCTCCGCCAACGCACTCCTGAAGTCGCTGGAGGAGCCGCCGCCGCGCACGGTGTTCCTGCTGATCTCCTCAGAGCCCGGCCGGCTGCTGCCGACCATCCGCTCGCGCTGCCGCCGGCTTGATCTCTCGGCTCTCGGCAACGCCGACCTGCGCCATGCCGTGTTGCAGGCGATCGGCACCACCGACGTCGGCCCGCCCGAGGCCAGGGCCTGGCCGGTGCTGGAGCGCCTCGCAGAGGGCAGTGTCCGCCGCCTGCTGATGCTGGCCGGCGGCAAGGGGCTCGAGTTGCATGAGCGGATCATGGCCCAGCTCCGCAACCTACCGAGGGTGGACTGGGCGTTGGTCCACACCCTCTCCGACGAGCTGTCGGGCGCCGCCAACCAAACCCGCTTCGAGCTGTTCTACGATCTGTTGCTCGGAGAATTGTCTCGTCTCGTCCGCGTCCGTGCGACCGGCCAGGGGGCGGCGGAAGACCTTGCTCTCGCCACCCGACTGATCGCTGACGACGGATTGCCATACTGGGCGGAGCTGTGGGAGCGGATCATCAGCGACAAGGCCGAGGCGATGGCGATCAATCTCGACCGTAAGGCGCTGATCCTGGAATTGTTCGCCGGCCTTGCCAAAGCGGCCCGCCGCTCGTAGGTCCAGGCGAGGCCGACGCCGCTATCGCCACTCGAACTCGCTCCGACCTACAGAAAGCCTGCCCATGTCCGCCCGCGAGAAGTTCTACATCACCACCGCCATCTCCTACCCCAATGGCGCGCCCCACATTGGCCACGCCTACGAGGCGATCGCCACCGACGCGATCGCGCGCTTCGAGCGCCTCGACGGCCGCGACGTATTCTTCCTGACGGGCACCGACGAGCACGGCCTGAAGATGAAGCAGACCGCGGCCCTCGAGGTACCGCCGATCACGCCGCGCGAACTCGCCGACCGAAACTCCGCCCGCTTCCGCGAGATGGCGAGCATGCTCGGCCTGTCGAACGACGACTTCATCCGCACCACAGAACCACGCCACTACGCCGCCTGCGAGGAACTGTGGCGGCGCATGGAGAAGAACGGCGATATTTTCAAGAAAAACTACGGGGGCTGGTATTCCGTCCGCGACGAGGCGTTCTACCGCGAGAGCGAGACCGAGCTGGTCGACGGCAAGCGCATCGCCACGCCGACCCGGACGCCGGTCGAGTGGACCGAGGAGGAAACGTTCTTCTTCCGCCTCTCCAGGTACGAGCAGCCGCTGCTCGCCCATTACGATGCGCACCCGGATTTCATTCTGCCGCCGGAGCGGCGCAACGAGGTGCTGAGCTTCGTCAAGAGCGGGCTCGAGGATCTGGCCGTGTCGCGCACGACGCTCGACTGGGGCATCCCGGTGCCGGGCGCGCCGGGGCACGTCATGTACGTTTGGGTGGATGCCCTCAACAACTACGTCACCGCGACCGGCATCCTCGGGGGTGGCGACCAACGACAGACGTACTGGCCCTGCGACGTGCACGTCATCGGCAAGGACATCGTGCGCTTCCATGCCGTCTACTGGCCCGCATTCCTGATGAGCGCGGGCATCGAGCTGCCCAAGCGGGTGTTCGGCCACGGCTTCCTGTTCAACAAGGGCGAGAAGATGTCGAAGTCGGTCGGCAACGTCGTCGACCCCTTCGCCCTCGTTTCGCACTATGGGCGAGATCAGGTCCGCTACTTCTTCCTGCGCGAGGTCGCCTTCGGCCAGGACGGCAGCTACGACCCCGAGACGATCAAGAACCGGATCAACGCCGACCTCGCCAATGGCATCGGCAATCTGGCGCAGCGCTCGCTGTCGATGATCGCCAAGGGCTTCGAGGGACGGGTGCCCGCGCCGGGCGCGTTCACCGAGACCGACACCCGGTTGCTCGGCATGGCCGATGCGCTCTATGCATCCTGCCGCGAGGCGATGAACCGTCAGGCGATCAAGACCTGGCTCGATGCCGCCTGGGCCGTCGTCGCCGAGGCGGACCGCTATTTCACGGCCGAGAAGCCCTTCGACAAAACTCTCAGTATCGAGCGCAAGGGGACCATCCTCTACGTCGCCGCCGAGGTCGTCCGGCAGATCGCGCTGCTTGCCCAGCCGGTAATGCCAGAGGGTGCTGCCAAGCTGCTCGATCTGCTCGCCCAGGCCCCGGAGCAGCGCACGTTCGCATCGCTGGGCGAGAAAGGCCGTTTGGCGGCCGGCCTCGTTCTGCCGGCGCCGGCCGGCGTGTTCCCGCGCTACGTCGATCCGGAGGCGGAGGCTGTACCCACCAAGCCGGCGAAACAGCCAAAGCAGGGCAAGCCGAAGGCCTGACCCTCTTCTCGTCTCGCGGGTACACAGATAAGATGATGGGTGGCAGAGGCCGCGACGCTCCCCGTCGCACTGCCCCCATCGTCACGTCCCTTCCCCCCGCCCTTCTCGACGTCCCTCTCGACCTCTCTCAACGGTTCGCGGACTGATGCTCCTCGCCTCCCTTACCGAGTTCAAAGACGCTGCCATCGAGCTCGTTCGTCAGCACATCGCGCTCGCCGAGCCGATCTGCTTCGTGCTCGGGTTCGCGGAAAGCATCGCGTTCGTGTCGCTGGCGGTCCCCTCGAGCCTGCTGTTCGTCGGCATCGGCGGGCTGCACAGCGCGGCCGGGGGCCAGCTGTGGAGCACCGCGATCGCGGGCGGAGCGGGCGCCTTCCTCGGCGATATCGTATCTTACCTGATGGGGCGCTACTTCAAGAACGAGATCGGCCGGATCTGGCCGTTCAGAACCCATCCTGAGTGGTACGCGGGCGCCCTCGGGATCTTCAAGCGGTGGGGCTTCTTCAGCATCCTCGGCGGCAAGTTCCTGGGCTTTGCGCGTCCGTTCCTGCCTGTCGTGGCGGGGGCCTCGCACATGCCGTTCGCGAGTTTCTTGCTGGCGAGCGGACTGTCCTCGCTGGTCTGGGCAGCGGTGTTCCTGTCTCCTGGGTACGGTGTCACGACGCTGATGAAGGTGGGGCCCTGATCGGGCTCCGTGCCGTCGAGCTTGCCACCGGCGCGCCGATCGCCTAGAGCAAGCGCCAACCAGCGCTGCACCGGCGCTCCTGCCATCACATCACATTCACGGGGATTGTCATGACCAAGCGGTCGGATCGCGCCATCGAGACGCAGAAGAAGAAGGCCCGCCGCGCCATTCCGCGCGCCAAGGTGAGCCGTAACCAGGGCAACACCGCCGCCGTCCGCAAGCGCCTGAAGAAGCAGGCAGGCCTGCGCGCAGCCAAAGTCGCGGTCTGATCAACCCCGGCCAGTGGCAGCGGATCTAGCCATCATCCGGTCATCGTTCCGGATGCTGCTGAGGGGATGATCCCGGCAGCGAAGGACGCTTCATGACCGCGCCGAGCCACGACGCCCCCCTCTATCCCCCGACCGTGCGCGGCCCCGCCCAGCCGCTGCCGGTGTGGCGGTTCCTGCCGACGTTCGTGCGCAATCCACTCCGCGCGCTGCCGCAAGGCGTGTTCGAGCAGCCGATGGTGGTCGCCGCGCGGCGCAAAGCGCCGATCGCCTGGGTCACCGATCCCGTGCTGATCGAGCGCATCCTGCTCGACGAGCACGCTTCCTTCCCCAAACCGCCGCTCGAGAAGCGCGTCCTCGGCCCGGCACTCGGTGACGGCATCCTCACCGCCCAGGGCGCGAGCTGGCGCTGGCAGCGCCGGGTCGCCACCCCGCTGTTCCGCCATCAGGATCTGCTGCAGCTCATCCCCGCCATGAGCGATGCCGCCCGGCTGCAGATCGCCCGCTGGCAGGCGGCTCCCGCGGGCGCGATCCGCCCGATCGAGCGCGACATGACCGACGTCACCTACGACGTCGTCACGCGCACACTGTTCGCCGGCGCTGCGGCCGACGAGGGCGACCGGATCAAGGCGGCGAGCGAGGAGCTGCTCGACGTGATCACCTGGGAAATCGCCGTCTCGCTGTTGCAGGCACCCGCGTGGCTCTGGCATCCCGGCCGCGGACGCATGCGGCGCAATTCGGCGTTGATGCGCAGGATCGTCGGTCAGATCGTCGCGCGCTGCAGAACCGAGCTCCCTGGATCGCGCCCGAACGGCGGCCTGATCGCGCGCATGCTGTCGGCGCGCGACCCCGACACCGGCGAGCCGATGACCGACGACCAGATCGTCGACAATCTTCTGACGTTCCTGCTCGCAGGTCACGAGACCACCGCGAAAGCACTGACCTGGGCCTTGTACCTGATGGCGCGCGTTCCGGCCTGGCAGGAGCGCGTGCGGGCCGAGGTGTCGGCGGCTGCCGGAACCGATCCGATCACGGCGTGGCATCTCGACCAGCTGCCGGTGACGACGCGGGTGCTGAAGGAGGCGTTGCGACTCTATCCACCGGCGCCGATCATGACCCGCCTCGTCAGCGCCGACACCGTGCTGGGTGCCTGTGAGCTGCGGGCCGGCACCGTGCTGGTATTGCCGATCTATGCCATCCATCGACATCGTAAATTGTGGGCGGACCCGGATCGTTTCGATCCCGATCGGTTCCTGCCGGAGCGGGAAGCGGGCCATGTCCGCACGCAGTTCATGCCGTTCGGCTTCGGCCCACGCACCTGCATCGGCATGTCGTTCGCGATGATCGAGGCGACGGTGCTGCTGGCGACGCTGGTGCGTGACGCTCGCTTCGGCTGGGACGGGCGCACAAGCCCCGAGCCCGTCAGCCGCATCACGCTAAGGCCACGGGGCGGAATGCCGCTGTCGGTCTCAGTCGTCTGAGCATCATGGGAAAAACTTCGGGGCCGGACCGACGGGTCCGACCCCTTTGGCGCGCGCGTCAGCCGATCAGTTCGCGAGGAAGCAGTAGAACATGCCGGCGCCACCGGTCTTCTTCAGCGCGTCCTGGCCGCAGCCAGCCGAGCCGTGCGAGGAGTTCCACGCCTTCATGTGGCGGGTGTCCTTGAGGCCGATGCGATCATGGTGTCCGACGATCGCCGAGCCATCGCCGTTCTTCGTCCAGTTGCCGCACGTGGTGTCGCCACCGGCGGTGGAGTAGCGCCCGTCGGGATCGGAGCCCGTGAGGATGTCGTGCATGTTGACGGGATCGCCGCGACCGCTGACGATCTCACCCTTCTCGGTGAGGTTGGTGTCCTTCTTGAGATTGTTGGTCTCGGAATGCAGGTCCTCGACGCTCTTGGCGATGACGACGCCCTTGGCGTTGGTCCACGGCCCCTTGCCGATGCGGTCGCGCGCGTTGACGCCGGCTTCGCCGCCCGGAGCGGTCGTCGACAGGTAGGCTTTCCAATTGGTGCCGGTGGCGCCGGCCGCCTTGGCGAGCGCCGCGCAATGCGCATCCGCGCCCTCGAGTCCGCCGAGGTTGGCGCCTTCGCCCTTGCCGGCGCTAGTGACGAAGAACGACATCGTCGCCTGCTGTGCGTGCAGCACCGCGGTCGACGCCAGCGCGATCGTGACAGCGGCAGCCACGACCTTGAGAGTCTTCCCTGAGCTCATCTCTTTCTCCCGATGTTTCTTGTGAGGCCGCACGTCGGCGACGGAGCCGCTTTCTATCGCGGTTCGCGGGCGAGGCGCAGGTCAAAAGACCGTGACCGGATCGGGCGGGACTTTGGTCCCTATCGGCCGATGTCGGATGTTTTCAGCCACTCGTCGACGTCGCGCAGCGCGCGGGCCGACATCAGCCGCTTGCGGGCCGCGCCGCGCTCGGGCCCCTTGTGCCGCTTGCCGTCCGCCGAGGTGCCGGGCGTCTCCATCGGCGGGAACAGTCCGAAGTTGACGTTCATCGGCTGGAACGAGCGCGGCTTCGACTGCTTCGGTGTCGGGCGCTCTGGGTCCGACACCGTGTCATCGACGTGCGTTCCTGGTATCGGACGCGGTGCGTCGGACATCTCCTCCACAACCTCCTCGACGATATGACCGCCGGTGATGTGATCGAGCATGGCACCGAGCGCCGTGGTCGGTGGCGGCGGCACGATCGGCCGCTGCAGCCGCTCGGCCACCGCGAACCGTCCTGCAAGCAGACCACATGCCGCGCTCTCGATATAGCCCTCGACACCCGTGATCTGGCCGGCGAACCGCAGCCTCGGCATCGCCTTCAATCGCAGCGACCGGTCGAGCAACTTCGGCGAGTTGAGGAAAGTGTTGCGATGCAGCCCGCCAAGCCGCGCGAACTCGGCCTTCTCGAGGCCGGGGATCATGCGCAAGATGCGGACCTGCTCGCCGTGCTTGAGCTTGGTCTGGAAGCCGACAAGGTTCCACAGCGTGCCGAGCGCGTTGTCCTGGCGCAGCTGCACCACCGCATAGGGCCGCCGCCCGCCCTCGTGCGGATTGGATAGCCCGACCGGCTTCATCGGTCCGAAGCGGAGCGTGTCGCGGCCCCGTTCGGCCATCACCTCGATCGGCAGGCAGCCGTCGAAATAGGGCGTACCTTCCCACTCCTTGAAGACGGTCTTTTCGCCGGCGATGAGCGCGTCGATGAAGGCGTTGTACTCGTCCTTCGACATGGCGCAGTTGATGTAGTCGGCGCCGGTGCCACCGGGCCCCGCCTTGTCGTAGCGCGACTGCCGCCAGGCCTTGGTCAAGTCGATCGATTCGAAGTGGACGATGGGTGCGATCGCATCGAAAAATGCCAAATCGCTTTCACCGGTGACGGCCTGGATCGCGCCGGCGAGCGCGGCCGACGTCAACGGCCCGGTAGCGATCACCACGCTGTCCCAATCGGACGGCGGCAGTCCGGCGATCTCGCCGCGGTCGATGGTGACGAGCGGATGCTCCGACAGCCGCCGCGTCACCTCGGCCGAGAAGTGGTCGCGGTCGACGGCCAGCGCGCCTCCCGCCGGCAGCTTGTGCGCATCGCCAGCGAGCATGATCAGCGAGCCCGCCCGCCGCATCTCCTCGTGCAGCAGGCCGACCGCATTCGTCTCGGCATCATCCGAGCGGAACGAGTTCGAGCAGACCAGCTCGGCGAAGCCCTCTGTGTGGTGGGCCTCGGTCATGCGGACGGGCCGCATCTCATGAAGGATGACGGGGATGCCGGCGCTGGCGATCTGCCAGGAGGCCTCGCTGCCGGCGAGGCCGGCGCCAATGACGTGGATGGGGGCGGGTGTGGACATGGATGCTATGTAGCGCTGCGGCGCGACGAAGGCGAGCGGCAGCGCCGCTCTTCGCCGCGAGCCAAGATCAATGAGGCATGAACAAGCGCGGCTTGCCACCGGCCGCGGAGCGCCTTACCTCTCGTGCGCTGGCGAACGCTACATGACCCCGCTGGCCGAGGCCCGCCATGACCACGCTCCACATTGCCTTGCTGCCCGACCGCGGCGCCGTCAGGCTGACCGGCGCCGACGCGCGCAAGCTGCTGCAGGGGCTGATCACCAACGACATGGACAAGCTGGCACAGGCCGGCGATGCGCTGCACTCCGGGCTGCTGACCCCGCAGGGCAAGATCCTGTTCGCGTTCTTCGTGGTCCAGACCACCGACGGCTTCTTGCTCGAGACCGAGCGTGACCAGGCCGCCGCGTTGGCCAAGCGGCTGACCTTCTACAAACTGCGGGCCGCGGTCAAAATAGAGGACGTCTCACAGCAGTATGCCGTGGCGGCCGTTTGGAGCGGATCACCCTCCCCCCTCCTGAGAGAGGGTCGGGAAGGGGGAGGGGAACCGCGCGAGGCACTTGTGTACCCCGACCCGCGCCACCCATCTCTCGGCCAGCGCATCATCGCACCAGCCGAATGTCTGCCTCCCTCGACCGCGACGCCCGCTGCCTACCACGCTCACCGCATCTCCCTCGGCGTTCCCGATGCAGGCAGCGACTATCCGCTCGGCGACACCTATCCGCATGAGGCCGGCTTCGACCTGTTCCACGGCGCCGACTTCGACAAAGGCTGCTTCGTCGGACAGGAGGTGGTCGCACGGATGCAGCACAAGACCGTCGTCAGGAAGCGGGTCGTGCGCGTCGCTTCGACCGTCGATCTGCCTTCGGATCAATGTGACGTGACGATGGCCGGCGTGACTATCGGCCGGCTGGGCTCGGGCGCGGGGCAACAGGGCCTCGCCCTGATCCGGCTCGACCGCGCGGTCGAGGCGATCGACAAGGGCGAGCCGATCACCGCCGGCGGGGCGACGCTGGCGCTCGATACCGAGACGATTGCCGCCTATCGCGCCGCTGTCGCGGCGAAGGTGACCGCACCGTGAGCGCTCCCGACGTCGCGATCGTCCGTTGTCCCTGGGCCGGAATAGCCGATCCCGAGTATGCCCGCTACCACGACGAGGAGTGGGGCGTGCCGATGACCGACGATACGCGCCTGTTCGAGAAGCTGGTGCTCGAAGGTTTTCAATCCGGGCTGTCGTGGCTGACGATCCTCAGGAAGCGGGACAATTTTCGGCGCGCGTTCCATGGGTTCGAAGCCGACCGGATTGCGCGCTATGGCGAGACGGATATCGCACGGCTGCTCGCAGACGTCGGGATCGTGCGCCACCGCGGCAAGATCGAGGCTGCGATCTCCAACGCGAAAGCGCTCGTCAACCTACAGAAGCGCACCTCGTTGTCCGCCTTCGTATGGGATCGCGCTGGCGGACGCCCGCAGATCCATGCGCGCGCCAGCGGCTCCGACGTTCCGGCGCAGACCGAGCAGTCGAAGCAGATCTCGAAGGCGCTGAAGGCGGAAGGCTTCCGCTTTGTCGGACCGACGACAGTTTACGCATTCATGCAATCGACAGGGATGGTCAACGATCATCTCGTGAGCTGTCATCGCCATGCCGCCTGTGCGCGGCTGCAGCGCGAATTCCGCAGGGGTTAGCAGCATGACTGAGGCTCGAACCAAGACGCGTGCCTGGCAGCGCATGCTCTCTGGCCGCCGGCTCGACCTGCTTGCCCCCCAGCCGGAGGACATCGAGATCTCCGACATCGCGCACGGCCTTGCCCGTGTCGCACGATGGAATGGTCAGACATCGGGAGATCACGCCTTCTCAGTGGCCCAGCACTCGCTGATCGTCGAGGAGATAACCGCTGCGCGTCACCCGGAGTGGCCCGCGCCGCTTGCACTCGCGGCACTGCTGCACGATGCCGCCGAGTATGTCGTCGGCGATCTGATCAGTCCGTTCAAGGCGGCGATCGGGTACGACTACAAGGCGTTCGAGACCAGGCTGCTCGGCGCGATTCATCAACGTTTTGGACTACAATGGCCGTTGCCCCCCGTGATCACCGCCGCCATCAAGCACGCCGATCATACGGCGGCCTATTTCGAGGCGACCCGGCTCGCAGGGTTCACGCCCGAGGAGGGCGAGCTTTATTTCGGCGTGCCCGAAGGTCTGCCTTCGACGCTGTCGGAACGGCTCGACCGGCTGGCTGGCATCCCCACTCCGGATACGGAGTGTGACTTCCTCCGCCGTTTCGCAGCGCTTGCTGCTGCGTGACGCGACGCGACGCGACGCGAGATGATCCCGGCAGGCTCCGGCACACCGTATGGGTACCGGCATCACGATTACTTGAATTGGCTCGAGTCCGGGCAACCTTCGGCCGCGCAGCTACATTTCTCGCTGATGAGCGGAATTTAGAGCATTTTCAGGCAGACCGGAATCAAGGGGGATTCCCAACTGGCGCGAATAGTGATTCTTGCTTGGTCGTCTCCCATGGCGAGGATGGCGGCGATGAGCTGGGTTCCCGGGCAAGCCTATTCGGATG
>CAMDBL010000136.1 GCA_945889015.1 Devosia equisanguinis | reverse complement strand
GGCTACACCGAGGCTTATACCGGCGAGCATTCGACCGATCTCGCCGAGAACATCACCTCGTGCACCATGTTCCTGTCGAGCCTCGTCGGCCACGTCAAGAACATGCGGCTCGGCACCGGCACCGTGAACCTGCCGAACACCCATCCCGCCCGCGTCGCCGCCGAGATCGCGATGCTCGACCACTTGCTCGACGGCAAGTTCAACATGGGTATCAGCCCGGGCGGCCTGCTGTCGGACGCGGAGATCTTCGGCAACCTCAACAACAATCGCGCCGAGATGTTCCTCGAGTCCATCAACATGGTCATCGACCTGTGGACCAAGGAGCCGCCCTACAATCTCAAGGGCAAGTACTGGAACATCACCACGGAAAAGACGCTGATCAACGCGATCGGCCAGGGTTTCATCCCCAAGCCCCTGCAGAAGCCTTACCCGCCGATCGCCGTCACCGCAGTCGCGCCGTTCTCGAAGGGCGTGACCGAGGCGGCCGCACGCGGCTGGGAAATTATCTCGGCGAACTTCCTGATGCCGCAGTGGGTGAAAAGCCACTGGCCGAAATACATGGAAGGCTGCGCCCGCATCGGCAAGAAGCCCGACCCCGCCCAGTGGCGCGTCGCGCGCTCGATCTTCGTCGCCGACGACGAGAAGACCGCACGGGATTACGCGCTCGCGGCCAAGAGTCCATACCGCCACTACTACAACTCGCTCTATACAAAGCTGACGGCGAACGGACGCACCGAGCTGTTCAAGACCCGCCTCGACCAGCCCGACAACGAGGTCACCGAGGAGGGCGTGTTCAACAAGCTCGTGTTCTTCGGCAGCCCGAGCCAGGTGGCGGACCAGATCCTGGCCTTCCGCGAGGAAGTCGGCGACTTCGGCGTGCTGCTGTATCCGGGCAAGGACTGGCTCGACCCGACGGCTGGCAAGCGCTCGATGCAGCTGATGGCCGAGAAGGTCATGCCCATCGTGAACAAGGCGATCGGCAGCTCCGACTGATCACCACCATCGCCTGATGACGGGAATCCCGGTCAGCCCCCCGCTGGCCGGGATTTTCATCGTGAGCCGCGCCCGTGGCTTGCCGCCGGGGCCGGACCTGTGCGATGCCGAACGTGACAAAGACCCCACGCGAGGCGCTCGCATTCCATGCTCAAGATCCGCATCATCCCTTGCCTCGACGTCAAGGACGGCCGCGTCGTCAAGGGCGTCAACTTCGTCGACCTGAAGGACGCCGGCGACCCGGTCGAGGCGGCCGCCGCCTATGACGCGGCCGGCGCCGACGAGCTCTGCTTCCTCGACATCACCGCGAGCCACGAGGCGCGCGGCATCCTGCTCGACATCGTCACCCGCACCGCCGAGCGCTGCTTCATGCCGCTGACCGTCGGTGGCGGTGTGCGCACCATCGACGACATCCGCAAGCTGCTGGAGGCCGGCGCCGACAAGGTCTCGATCAACACCGCCGCGGTCACCAACCGGCAATTCGTCAGGCAAGCGTCGGAAAAGTTCGGCGCCCAGTGCATCGTCGTCGCCATCGACGCCAAGCGCGTGTCCGGGGACGGCGATCTGGACAAGTGGGAGATCTTCACCCACGGCGGCCGCAAGCCGACCGGCATCGACGCGATTGCGTTCGCCAAGGAGGTCGTGGCGTTGGGCGCGGGCGAGATCCTGCTGACCTCGATGGACCGCGACGGGACCAAGGCCGGCTTCGACCTGAAATTGACTCGCGCGATCTCGGATGCCGTCAGCGTACCCGTCATCGCTTCCGGTGGTGTCGGCACCCTCGATCATCTGGTCGACGGCGTGCGCGAGGGCCACGCCAGCGCCGTGCTCGCCGCCAGCATCTTCCACTTCGGCACCTACACGATCCCCGAAGCCAAGAAGCACATGGCGGATGCGGGCGTGGCGGTCAGGATGGATGCTTGAAACGCCACGCTTGAACCGTCATACCCAGCGGAGAGAGTGTGCGAAGCACTCGAAAAAAAATGCGCGCTTCGCGCCCTTTTTCCGCTGGATTCGGGGTCTCTGTCGCTTCGCTCTCTCGCCCGGAATGACGGATAAAGATTAAACCAAGGAGGAGACCCACATGGCATTCTACGAGCTGCGCCAATACGTGATCCGCCCCGGCAAGATGGCCGAGTGGCTGGAGCTGATGGACACCGAGATCATTCCCTTCCAAACCAGCAAGGGCATGGTGATCACCGGCAGCTTTCGCGGCGAGACCGACGACAGCGTCTACATCTGGACGCGGCGCTTCGAGAGCGAGGCGGAGCGCGAGCGGCTTTATGCGGCCGTCTACCAGTCCGACCACTGGAAAACCAACATCTCGCCGCGGGTCGGTCAGTGCATCGACCGCGAGCAGATCAAGGTGCAGCGCATGGTGCCGAGCAAGGCGTCGGTGATGCAGTAGGCTGGAGCGAGCGGCGGCTCTGCACTTGCCGCCCGAGGTCCGACGGTGCGCGGGATGCCGTGGTTGTCGGACCTCGGGCGCTGCGCGCCCTCGCTCCGATCTGCGCCCGAGCTACCGTTTGTGAACCCGGCTCGGGCAAAATGTGCTATCCTGTTCCATGACAATCAATTTTCCCAATGCCAGCCGCAGCTACGATGCGACACGTCACTCGGTCCACTTCTGGGGCTATGACGGCGCCTTCGAGGTTTCGTTCTTCATCGACGAGGACGCGCTTCACAAGCTCGCCCCGGCGACCGGCGCGAGCGAGCCGGCGCTGCTGAAGTCGTTCGACGATAACCTCGAGCGGATCAGGAAGGCGGCCGGCACCGCTTACGGCCGCCGCCGGCAGGGCTCCTACGCACTGACCACGGCGGACTTCTGACCGGCTCTTTCATTGCTTTGCGCTCCAGCCGGCGAACCGTGAGGTGACGCTTGACGCCGGATGCGCTGCCGGTGGAAGGTCGATCCAGTGTCGACAAACTCACTCTCAAGAACCAACCAAACGGGGAAACGCATGAAGCTGCGCACGCTCGGCCGCTCGGGACTCAAAGTCTCGGTGATCGGCCTCGGCCTCAACAATCTCGGCGACCGCATCGACGACAATGCCGCCAAGGACGTGGTGCACACCGCCCTCGACGTCGGCATCAACTTCTTCGACACCGCCGACCATTACGGCAAGCAGGGCGGCTCGGAGCAACTCATCGGCCAGCTGCTGGGCAGCCGCCGCAAGGACGTCATCCTCGCCACCAAGTTCGGCCTGCAGATGGACGAGAAGGGCTGGCTCTACGGCACCTCGCGCCGCTACATCATGAGCGCGGTCGAGGCGAGCCTGAAGCGGCTCAACACGGACTACATCGACCTCTACTACATGCATCGCCCCGACGGCGTGACGCCGATCGAGGAGACGCTGCGTGCCCTCGACGATCTGATCAAGCAGGGCAAGCTGCGCTACATCGCCTGCTCCAACGTGCCGGCATGGGGCGTGATGGACGCGCATTGGACGGCCAAGACCAACGGCCTCAACCGCTTCATCGCCTCGCAGGACGAGCTGAGCCTCGTCGTGCGCGACGCCGAGAAGGAGCTGATGCCGGCGCTCGAAGCATGCAACATGGGTCTCGTACCGTACTTCCCGCTGGCGAGTGGACTGCTCACCGGCAAGTACAAGCGCGGCGTCGCTCCCCCGGCCGGCACGCGCATGGCCAAGATCCCGCGCTTCGCCGACAAGTACATGACCGACAAGAACATGGTCATCGCCGAACGGCTGCAGGGCTGGGCCGAGGGCCGCGGCAAGTCTCTGGTCGATCTCGCCTTCGCCTGGCTGCTGGCCAAGCGTCCGGTGGCGAGCGTCATCGCCGGCGCCTCAAGCGGCGGCCAGGTCAAGACCAACATCAAGGCTGCCGAGTGGGAGCTGACGGCCGACGAGCTGGCCGAAGTCGACAAGATCGCGGCAGGTAACGCCTGAAGAGGAGGAGGGCCGATGGACAAGCTCCATGTGCTGGCGGACCGGATCGCGGTTCGTCTCACCGCCCGCAAAGAGAGCATCGCCGTCTGTGAAAGCTCGACGGCGGGGCTGCTCTCTGCGGCGCTGCTGTCGGTCCCGGGCGCATCGGCGTACTTCCTCGGCGGCGTCGTCACTTACACGTACACGTCGCGGGAGGTGCTGCTCGGCATCTCCGACGACGACATGAAACGGCTGGGGCTGCGCTCGTCGAGCGAGCCTTACGCCGCCTATGCGGCCGAGCGCGTCCGCGAGAAGCACAAGGCGACCTGGGGCCTCGCCGAGACAGGCGCAGCCGGTCCGACCGGCAACCGCTACGGTGATCCGGCCGGGCACACCTCGATCGCCATCACCGGCCCTCGCAAGCGGACGCTGTCGCTCCTGACCGGCAAGACCGGCCGTCGCGAGAACATGATGCTGTTCGCGGAAGCCGCGCTGAATGCTCTGCTGGCAGAGCTGGAAGCGTAGGTCGAGAATAGAGGGAAGAGACGAGAGGAGCGAGAGCGGATCTCGTGGCCCTCTCCTTCTCCCCTTCCCATTTTACTCCTCACTCGTCACTTCTCTTCTTCCTCATGTCCTCTCCCACCCTCACCTTCCTCGATCACGACCACATCCTACGGCTCGTCGAGCTGGGTCTCGGCGGGCCGGGCGTGGACGTGGCTTGGGGGCAGGCGCTGTTCGCGCCGGATGAGCTGAATGTCGATGGGCTCCGAGAGGCTGCACACGGACTGCGGGTGAGCGACGGCGCCACGGTACGCACCGCGGTGCCGGCAACGCCCGAGAGCGTCGCCGGCTCGACGATCCTGATCACGCGGCGCGGCGCCGTGACGGCCGACATGATCGCCGCCTGCCCGGACCTGAAGCTGATCCAGCGGCTCGGCGAGCGGCGCGAGGGGATCGATATCGACGCGGCGCTCTCGCGTGGCGTCACCATCTCGTGCCTGCCGCGTCCCTCGATGATCTACACGGCGGAGCATGCCGTGCTCCTGATGCTGGCGCTGGCCAAGAAGCTGATCCCCGCCGACCGGCTCGTGCGCCAGGGCGGCTGGGACGCGAGCAAGGTGAAGCCGGCCGACAACATCGCCTACAACTGGCCCGGTGTACCCGATGTCGGCGGCTTGTACGGCCGAACGCTCGGCATTGTCGGGCTCGGCGAAGTGGGGGCGGCATTGGCACGCCGGGCGGGCGCGTTCGGCATGCGCGTGCTCTATACGAACCGTCGGCGACTGCCGGAAACGCGCGAGCGCGAGACCGGCGTGCGGTTTGCCGCCTTCGAGGATCTGCTGGCCGAGGCTGACTTCGTGGTGGTGGCCGCCGCCAACGTGCCGGAGAACGACAAGCTGATCGGCGCGGACGCCTTGGCGCGGATGAAGCGATCCGCACACCTGATCAACATCAGCCGGGGCCGGCTCGTCGACGAGGATGCGCTTTACGCAGCGCTCACTTCAGGCCGCATCGGCGGCGCCGGCCTCGACGTCCATCGTATCGAGCCGCGCACCCCGGGCGACCGTTTTACCGCCCTCGACAACGTCGTGCTGACGCCGCATCTCGCCGGCGGCTCGCGGGCGCACGTGCTCGAGGAGGTCCGGAAGATCTACGAGAACTGCAGGGCGGCGTTGACGGGGGAAGGATTGCCATACGGCGGCGTCTAGGTGTCATACGCGGGGCGTCAGACACCTTTACGCAGATGCCTTCGACATCAATCGATCTTGTGGACCCAGCCGTTGGTGTCGGGGGCGACGCCGCGCTGGATGTCGACGAGCTTTTGCTTGATGCGCATGGTCGTCTGGCCGGGACCGCCCGAGCCCATCACGAACTCGCCCTCGGGGCTCTTGACGCGCCCGATCGGCGTGACGACGGCCGCGGTTCCGCAGGCGAACGCCTCGGTGACCTTGCCGCTCTTGGCGTCCGCGCGCCACTGATCGATCGAATAGGGCTGCTCGCGCACGGTCAGCCCTTCGGCGCGGGCCAGCGTCATCAGGCTGTCGCGGGTGATGCCCGGCAAGATCGTGCCCGACAGAGGCGGAGTCTGTATCGAGCCGTCCTCGAACACGAAGAACACGTTCATGCCGCCGAGCTCCTCGATCCACTTGTGCTCGGCCGCATCGAGGAACACAACCTGGTCGCAGCCGTGCTTGGAGGCTTCCGCCTGCGCGACGAGGCTGGACGCGTAGTTGCCGCCGCACTTGGCGGCTCCCGTGCCGCCGGGAGCGGCGCGCGTGTAGTTCTGGGAGATCCACAGCGAGACGGCCGGCGCGCCGCTCTTGAAGTAGCCGCCGACCGGCGACAGGATGACGATGTAGAGATACTCCGACGATGGCTTGACGCCGAGGAACACTTCGCTCGCGAACATGAACGGGCGGATGTAGAGCGAGCCGCCCTCCACCGTCGGGAACCAGTCGCGGTCGACGCGGACGAGTTGGCGGATCGACTCGAGGAATGTCTCCTCGGGAATCTGCGGCATGGCCAGGCGGTCGGCGGAGGCGTTGAAGCGGCGCGCGTTCGCATCCGGACGGAACATGGCGAACGAGCCATCAGCGAGCTTGTAGGCCTTGAGCCCCTCGAAAATTTCCTGCGCGTAGTGCAGCACGGCGGCAGCCGGATCGAGCATCAGAGGCTTGCGCGCGGTGATCCTGGCGTCGTGCCAGCCCTTACCCTCGGTATAGCGGACGACCGCCATGTGGTCGGTGAAAACGCGGCCGAAGCCGGGGTCGGCGAGCAGCTTGGCACGGTCAGCGACAGCCACGGGCCCGGCATTTCGCTCGAGTGCGAACGACAGTGGGGCAGCGGCCATGTTTATCCTCCCGAGAGTGGCTTGCGGCGTGCGGAGCGGCGGTGTTTCGCGCCGCGCGGCGACCAAGCCTAAGGCTTGCTTCAAGTACCGAAAAGGCCTTGCAGGGGTACTCAGCGCCACCTAATAAGTCAACATGGCTGACATAAATTCAGGCAGCACCTCGGGCGACACCGTCATGCAGGAGCCGCGCGGCGAAGAGCGCGGGAGCTCCGATGTGCAGGTGACGTCGGGCACGCCCCCGGACGATGACCTGATCGCGATCGTCGAGCTGTTCTTCTTCGCTTACCGCGACTTCACCGGGGAGGCCGACGAAGCGCTGGCCAAGCTCGGGTTCGGCCGCGCCCATCACCGGGTATTGCATTTCGTCAGCCGTAACCCCGGCATCCGCGTGGCCGACCTGCTCGACATCCTCAAGATCACCAAGCAGAGTTTGGCGCGCGTGTTGAAGCAGCTCGTCGACGACGGCTATATCGAGCAGATGGCGGGAACCTCCGATCGTCGCGAGCGCCGTCTCTACGTCACATTTCAGGGTGAATCCCTGGCTCGGGAGCTGATGGCCCTGCAAGGTGCCCGGGTCGCGCAGGCGCTGTCCCAGGCAGGCGGGGCCTCGCGTCACTCGGCGGAACGTTTCCTCTACGGTATGATATCGTCGGGGGAACGCGAACGAGTGCAGCAGCTCCTCGGCGGTGGCAAGCCCGCCGGAGACCCATGACGGCGATCCAGGCGTCGGACTGGCCGAGGGAAAATCCACAGCTCGCGCCGGCACTCGGCGGCGACGGGACACAAGGCTCCGGGGAGCAGCCGAATGACGATTTCGACAATACCGCTGGCGATGGCCCGGACGGAGCCACTCCCCGACGACGCGCCGCACGTGCTCGTGGTGGATGACGATCACAAGATCCGTGATCTGCTGACCAGCTTTCTGATGCGGCAGGGATTTCGTGTCACCTCCGCGAGCGACACCGAGGCCGCCCGCGCCGCCATGCGCGGGCTCAGCTTCGATCTCGTGCTGCTCGACGTGATGATGCCTGGCCAGACCGGGCTGGAGTTCGCACGCGAGCTGAAGACCTGCTCAACGGTGCCCATCTGCATGTTGACGGCGCGTTCGGAGGCCGAGGAGCGCATCGCCGGGCTCGAGGTCGGGGTCGAGGATTATATCGCCAAGCCCTTCGAGCCGCGCGAGCTGGTGCTGCGCCTGCGCAACATCATGCGACGGGGCCTGCCCCAGGCCCCGCAGGAACCGCCGCCCGACGAGATCCGAATGGGGCTCTACACCTTCCATATCGCGCGCGGCGAGCTGAGACGAGGCGAGGAAACCATCAAGCTGACCGAGCGCGAGCGCGACCTGTTGCGCCATTTCGCCCAGCGCCGCGGACTGCCGGTGCAGCGCCACGAGCTGTCCGCCGACGAGTCGACCGGCAGCGAACGGGCGATCGACGTCCAGATCAACCGGCTGCGCCGCAAGATCGAGGCCGACCCTTCGAATCCGGTCTACCTGCAGACCGTGCGCGGAAAAGGCTATATCCTCTGTACCGACTGAGCCGTAGATCGAACCGGCAACCAGCCGCCCGGCGGCGGCGATCACAGGATCCAGCACTCAGATCATGTCCGTCGTCCCGACCGAGACACCGACGCCGCGCGCGACGCTGCTGAAGGGCTTGCAGTCCCACTTCGAGGACGTGCGGGGACGGGTAGCGCGCGTGCTCGCCGACGTGCTGCCGAAGGGACTTTATGCGCGTTCCCTGATCATCATCATCGCGCCGATCGTGGTGCTCGAGGGCGTGATCGCTTTCGCCTTCATGGAGAGCCACTGGCAGCGAGTGACGCGACGGTTGTCGGAGGCGACCGCGCGCGACATCGCGGCCCTCGTGGAGCTTTACCAGGACTACCAGCACGACGACGATTACGGCCGGTTGATCGAGATGGCGCGAGATCATCTCAACCTGTCGATGCAGGTGCTGCCGGCCGGCGACCTGCCCGCGCCGTTGCCGCGGCCGTTTTTCGCGATCCTCGATCGCGCGCTGCAGAACGAGGTGCAGCGTTACGTCAAGAAGCCGTTCTGGCTCGACACCGTCGGCGAAAGCCGACACGTCGAGATCCGCGTGCGCACCGACGACGCCGTGCTGCGCTTCGTCGCCACGCGGAGCCAGACCTACCCCTCCAACAGCCACATCTTCCTGTTGTGGATGGTCGGCACCTCGGTGATCCTGCTCACCGTCGCAATCCTGTTTCTGAGGAACCAGATCAAGCCGATCCTGCGGCTGGCCGAAGCTGCCGACGCGTTCGGTAAGGGCCGGCCTGTGCCCGACGACTTCAAGCCGCGCGGAGCGCGCGAGGTGCGGCAGGCGGCCCAGGCTTTCCTGGAAATGCGCGACCGCATCAAGACACATGTCGAGCAGCGAACAACCATGCTCGCCGGCGTCAGCCACGATCTGCGCACCGTGCTGACCCGCTTCAAGCTCGAAATGGAGTTGCTGCCGGACGGCCCGGAGGCCAATTCGCTGCGCGCCGATGTCGGCGAGATGCAACAGATGCTCGAGGACTACCTCGCCTTCGCCAAGGGCGACGGCGGCGAGGAGGCGAAGCCGACCAGGCTGCGGCTGCTGCTTGAGGAGATCGAGACCGAGGCGCAAGTCTACGGCGCCCAGGTCGAGTTGAAGATGCGCCGCAAGACGCAGGAGTTGGAGCTGCCGCTGAAGCGCCACGCCTTCAAGCGCGCCGTCACCAACCTCGTGACCAATGCCTGCCGCTTCGGCGATCGGGTGGTGATCCGCGCCGCGACCGAGGGCGAGTGGCTGCGCGTCGAGGTCGACGACGACGGGCCCGGCATCGCCGCCGGCGAGCGCGAGAACGTGTTCCGTCCGTTCTACCGGCTCGACCATGCGCGCAACCAGGACAACGGCAATACCGGCCTCGGGCTCGCCATCTCGCGCGACATCGCCAAGAGCCACGGCGGCGACATCACACTCGGCGAAAGCTCGATGGGCGGCTTGCGGGCCGTCATCTCGGTCCCGCTGTAGAGCATCGGCCGCAATATCCTGACCGCCCGGAACCAGGCGATCACCTCTGTCGTGCGAGCCGATCAGTCATGCAGCCGCGATTTGCCTTCAATTATGGTTAATGAATTATTTACGAGGTAATTCAATTTGTTGAACCAATATTATCCATGTTCAACACGCGGATGATCCTCGGACGCATTGACGCAATTCAGCGGCAAAGCCTTGATTATGCCTACGTTCCCGTTGTTTAGCCCGTCTGGTCGTAAACGAGTACAGGAAAACCAGATGAAGACTCTCGTGTTGTCCCTTGTCACACTTCTGGGAATTGCCATCTTCGGCAGCGACGCCGAAGCCCGCCCGAACCGGGGTAGCGAGGAAGGCTACAGCCGCCAGACGTCGCAGCACAGGGCTCACCGGGGCCATCGCGTCTCGAAGGTCCACAAGGTCTCGAAACTCCGCAAGTTGAAGCGCAGCCGCTACACCGCCCGCACGGGCAGCACCGCCCGCCGCAGCGCATACCGGTCCTACCGCGGGGCCGGCACACGTGTCGCTCACACCCGCGCCCGCTCGGGTGGCGGCGAGGGCGTCCGCACCAGCTTCTTCGAGGGCAGCACGTCGGGCGTCGGTCCGCGGCCCCGTGCCTGGTGCGGCTGGTGGATGCGCACGCAGTTGGGCGGCGGCCCCGCCTACAACCTCGCCTGGAACTGGAGACACTACGGCAGCCCGGGCTCGCCACAAGTGGGCGCGGTCGTAGTCTGGCGTCACCATGTCGGCATGATCACCGGCCAGGCCAGCAACGGCCAGTGGATCGTCAAGTCCGGCAATGACAGTCGCCGTGTCCGCGAGCGGCCCCGATCGATCGCCGGCGCGTTGATCCGGATCTGAGCCGGCACGCAATCCATACGCGCATAGGGCTCCGCGGTTTTTCGGACCGTGGAGCCTTCGCGCATCCGCAGCGGTGCGCGAACGCACTCTGGGGGTGTCGATAGAAAAGATTTGGTTATGGCTGCCATAACCGCCTAGTCTTCCATGCCGCTGGCACGACCAGCGGAACCAGAAGCTGCGATAACCGCAATCCTCCGTCATCAAAAAGGAGCGGTTCATGAGCAGTCGCGGCGCAGAGTCGCAATTGGAGGACGACATGGAGAAGACGACCAGGCGTAGATTCCTGCGAACTGCCGGTGCAGGGGGCATCGGCGTCGCGGCAGCAGGCGTCGCCGCGCCAGCCATCGCCCAGGCCAATCCAGAGGTGAAGTGGCGCTGTACGGCGAGCTGGCCGAAATCGCTCGACACCCTTTACGGCGCGCCAGAGTACCTCGCCAAGCGCCTGGCGGAGATCACCGAGGGCAAGTTCCAGATCCAGGTGTTCGCCGCAGGCGAGATCGTCCCTGGGCTGCAGGTTCTCGACGCGGTGCAGAACGGCACCGTCGAGTGCGGACATACCGCCCCTTATTACTTCTACGGCAAGGATCCGACTTTCACGTTCGGCTCGGACTTGCCGTTCGGCATGAACACCCGCATGAAAAACGCCTACTTTTTCCACGGCGGCGGGCTCGAGCTGTTCAACGAATTTCTCAAGGACTACAAGTGCTACGGCGTGCCGACCGGCGCCACCACCTGCCAGATGGGCGGATGGTTCCGCAAGGAGATCAAAACCGTCGAGGACCTCAAGGGCCTCAAATTCCGACTCGGCGGCTTTGCCGGTCTTATCATGCAGAAACTGGGCGTCATTCCCCAGCAGATCGCGGCCGGCGACATCTATCCCGCGCTCGAGAAGGGGACCATCGACGCGGCGGAGTGGGTCGGCCCCTACGACGACGAGAAGCTCGGCTTCGTCAAGGTCGCGCGCTACTACTATTATCCGGGCTGGTGGGAGCCGGGCTCCAACCCCTGGATGCTCGTCAACCTCGACAAGTGGAACTCGATTCCCAAGCACTATCAGGCCGCTTTCCACGCAGCCGCTCAGGAAGCCGGCATGTGGATGACGGCCAAGTACGATGCGCAGAATCCGCACGCGATCAAGCGACTCGCCGGCGCGGGTGCACAGCTCAAGCCGTTCCCCGCCGAGGTGATGGACGCCTCTTGGAAAGCGGCAAACGAACTCTATGGAGAGATCAACGCCAAGAACGCGTGGTTCAAGAAGGTCTATGACCACTTCACCGCGTTCCGCGCCGACCAGTATCTGTGGCTACAGGTCGCCGACTACACCATGGACAGTTACATGATCCGGTATCGCAACGCGAAAACGTGAGCGCGAGCACGGTTCGTTGCAGAAACCGGCCCGCAGCGGAGCCCTTCGCTGCGGGCCGGATTCGCATTGCGCGCCATCAGGGGCGAGGCTTGAGAATCTGTCGGACACCCTGGCCGTCGGCAAGGCGGTCGAAGCCGGCGTTGAGGCCGTCGAAGCCGATCACGTCGCTGCGCAACTTGTCGACCGGAAGCTTGCCCCCGAGGAACAGCTCGACGAAACGGGGGATGTCGCGCTCGGGGTCGGCGCTGCCCATGTAGCTGCCCTTGATCACGCGCTCGTCGCTGACGAGGGCGGCGGACGGCAGCGGGAACGTGGCTGTGTGGCCCGGGAGCCCGGCGCAGATCGTCGTGCTGCCGCGCCGGCCGATGGCGTAGGCCAGGCTCATGGCCGGGATCGCGCCCGCCATCTCGAAAGCGAAGTCGACACCGCCGCCGGTCGCCTCGCGCACCTTGGCCGCACACTCTGGATCCCGCGCGTCGAAGGTGTCGGTTGCGCCGAGCTCGCGGGCCAGGGCGAGTTTATCGGGCGACAGATCGATCGCGGCGATGCGCGCGGCACCGCCCTGCACGGCGCCGAGCAGCGCCGACAAGCCCACGCCGCCGAGACCGACGATGCCGACCGCCTTGCCGGCGATGTCACCGGCCGTGTTCAACACGGCGCCGACACCGGTGATGACAGCGCAGCCCATGATCGCTGCGTCGAGCAGCGGCACCGCCTTCGGGATCGGCATCAGCGAGCGCTCGGAGACGACTGCATACTCGGCGAAGCACGAAATGCCGCTATAGTGGTTGATCGGCTGCCCATCACGCGAGATCCGCCGCGCTCCGCTCTGCAAGATACCCTGCGCCCGCGCGGTCCAGGAGGACTGACACAGGTTCGGCCGGCCCGAGCGGCACAGCTCGCAGGCGCCGCAGCTCGCGACGAACAGCATGACCGCGTGATCGCCCGGTTTCACCCGCGTCACGCCAGCGCCGATCTCGACGACGACGCCCGCCGCCTCGTGACCACCGACCGCGGGCAGCTTGCGCGGACGATTGCCCTCGATCGCCGACAGGTCGGAGTGGCACAGCCCGGCGCCCGCGATCTCGACCAGCACCTCGCCTTCGCCAGGCCCTTCGAGATCGACACGTTCGATGCGCATCGGTCGCGACACGGCGTAGGGTCGTGGCAGCCCCTGCTCGACGAACACGGCGGCAGTCATCTTCATGATGTCGTCCTCGGCAGGTCAGGCGGCCACCCAGCCGCGCTTGCTTACACCTTCTCGATCCCTTGGCCGTAGGTGGACGGCACCACGTCCTTCACCGACTGGGCCCGCTTGGCGAGCCAGTAGGCGGACGGCGGCGGCACCAGGGTGAAGGCTGGATCGAGCCCGAGTTTCTGGGCCGCGTCCATCGGCCAGTTCGGGTTGTAGAGCAGCTCGCGGGCGAGCGCGATCAAGTCGGCGCGGCCCTGCTGGAGGATCTGC
>CAMDBL010000135.1 GCA_945889015.1 Devosia equisanguinis | reverse complement strand
TCGAGCGCCTGCAGCGGCGGATGGAGGCGGAGAGGTTCTCGCCGCGACTGCTGATCGTGCAGTCGAACGGCGGCGTCTGCAGCCCGCAGACGGCCGCGCGCGAGCCGGTGCGCCTGTTGTTGTCGGGACCCAGCGGAGGCGCCAAGGCGGCGCTCGCGCTGTCGCGATTGCTCGGCGAGCCGAACGCCGTCGGCGTCGACATGGGCGGCACCAGCTATGACGTCTCGGTGGTCCGCGACGACCGCATCGAGATCGTGACGCAGGGCGAGATCGACCGGCTTCCGGTGCGCGTGCCGATGATACAGATCCTCACCATCGGCGCCGGCGGCGGCTCGATCGCGCGGATGCTGCCGGGCGGGCAGGTGACCGTGGGGCCCGAAAGTGCCGGCGCGCGTCCAGGCCCGGTCTGCTATCGGCGCGGCGGCACCGAGCCGACCGTGACCGACGCCAACCTGTTGCTGGGGCGTCTCGATCCCGCGTTCTTCCTCGGCGGCGCGATGGCGCTCGATCTCGAGGCCTCGCGGGCGGCGATGCGGGGTCGGATCGCCGAGCCGCTCGGCTTGTCGGTCGAGGCCGCGGCCGCGGGCGTGATCCGCATCACCGATACGAAGCTCGCCGCCGCCATTCGCGTCAGCCTGTTCGAGAAGGGCCTCGATCCCCGCGACTTCACCCTCCTGAGCTTCGGCGGTGCGGGCTCGGTGCACGCGTGCGCGGTGGCCGAGGAGCTGTCTATCCGGCGCATCGTGTTTCCGATGGATGCGAGCACGCTGTCGGCCGCGGGCATCCTCGGTGCCGACATCGGGCACGCCTTCGCGCGCTCCGGCGTACGGGTGCTGGATGAGGCGGCAATGTCGGCCATCCGTGTGATGGCCGACGACATGATCGACGAGGCTTCTGCCCGGCTCGACGGCGACGGAATCGCGGCGCCCGATCGGCAGCTGAACCTTTCGATCGACCTGCGCTACAAGGGGCAGGCCTTCGAATTGACGGTGCCGTGGGACGAGCGGACGTTCGATACAGCGGCCCTCGCCGCGGTGCGTGAGCGATTTCATCGCGAGCATGAGCAGCGCTTCTCCTACGCCAACCGCGACGACATCGTGGAGATGGTGACGTTGCGGCTCGAGGCGATCGGACGGCTGGCGCGTCCGCAGGAAACGTCGGGTGATGCCGAAGCCGACGCGACGCCCCCCGGCCGCCGGCAGGTCTTCGTCGCCGGCAGTTGGCACGAGGTCGCGGTCTGGCGGCGACCGGCGATCTCCGGCACGACGGTCGTCCGTGGTCCCGCGATCGTCGAGGAGGACTACACCACCGTCTACCTTGCGCCGGGCTGGACGTTGCGGCGGGCCGCGCGCGGCCACCTCGTCGCGGATTTTTCCGGGGCCGATGTCTCAGGCTCCGACGATCTCGGGAGTGACGCATGACCGCGCTCGACGCCATCGAGATCGAGGTGCTCCGCAACGCGCTGACGGCGGCGGCCGCCGACATGGACGTGACCATGTGGCGGACGAGCCGCTCCACCATCGTGCGCGAGATGCTGGACTACTCGACCGCGATCTTCGACGCCGACGGCTACATCGTCGCGCAGTCGGCCCGTATCCCCCAGCATTTGAACTCGATGGGCTACTGCCTGCGCTCGATCGTCGAGCATTTCCTGCCCGTCGACGAATGGCACGACGGCGACGTGGTCATCACCAACGATCCGTATTCGGGTGGACAGCATCTGCCCGACATCGTCGCGTTCCGGCCCGTGTTCCACGGCGGCGTGCGCACCGCCATCGTCGGCACGCTTTGCCATCATCTCGACGTCGGCGGCATGTCGCCCGGCAGCTACGCGGCCGCCGCCACCGAAATCTACCAGGAAGGCCTGCGTATTCCGCCGGTTAAGCTGTACGCGCGCGGCGTGCGCAACGAGGCGCTGTGGCAGATGATCCGCCAGAACGTGCGCCAGCCCGCGATCATGATGGGCGACCTGCAATCGCAGATCGCGTCCCTGGCGGTCGGCGAGCAAGCCATCAAACGTCTGGCGGCGCGCTACGGCGCGCGGCTGGGGGCGGCCTGCCGCCAGCTGCTCGACATGTCGGAAGCCGCGATGCGGGAGGTGATCTCGCGCATGCCCGACGGTGTCTACGAGCACGAAGATTTCCTCGACGACGACGGGATCGACAAGGACAAGCCGGTCCGCGTTCACGCCAGAGTGACGATCGCGGGTGACCGTATGGTGGTCGACCTGTCGGGGTCCGCGCCCGAGGTCGGCGGGCCGATCAACGCCACGCTCGGCTCCAGCTCCTCGGCGGTCTATTTCGCCGTGGTCGCCGCCGCCGATCGTCCGATCCCGCCCAATGCCGGCTGCTACCGGCCGGTCGAGATCGTGGCGCCCGAGGGCCTGATCGTCTCTGCTAGGCATCCCGCCCCCGTCGCCCACCGGATCGCGCCGTGCCATGTGCTGCTCAACGTGCTGTTCGCGGCACTGTCGAAGGCCATTCCGGACCGGATGCCCGCCGCCTACTACGCCGTCAGCTATGTCTGTGCGTTCCAGACGCGGACGAGTTCGACGCGCAAGGTGCTGGTCGAGATCGAGGTCGGCGGTTGCGGCGCGCACCCGTTGGGCGACGGAGCGAGCGCACACTCCTTCGGGATGCACAACAACGCCGCGATCCCGATCGAGATGATCGAGAGCGACACGCCGGTGACGATCATGGAATACGCGTTGGCGCCGGGGTCGGGCGGCGAGGGGCGCAACCGGGGCGGTCTCGGATTGCGGCGCGCGTGGCGGATCGATGCGGAGACCGCGACGTTCACCGCGCAGATGGATCGGTTCCGCTTCCGGCCGTTCGGCCTTTCCGGCGGCGGCTCGGGCGGGGCGGGAAGCCTGACGCTGACGCGCAACGGCGAGGTGCAGCCACTGCACTCGAAGGTCTCGAACATGCCGCTGGCACGCGGCGACATCATCCGTCTCCAGACGTCGGGCGGCGGCGGGTTTGGACCACCGGACGAGAGAGACGCACGGGCGCTGGAGCGCGACCGCGCGCTGGGGCTCGTCACGAAAGGGTAGCTCAGCCGAGCATGCTGGTGTCCGCGCACACCGAGATCGCCTGGCCCGAGACCGTGCGCGCGAGCGGGCTCGACGTGAACACGATCATGTCGGCGATCTGGCGCGGCGTGACGTAGTCCTTGATCGACTGGAACTGCATCATGTGCGCTTCCTGCGCCTTGAACGTGCGCCCGTTCTGCTGCGCCTTTGCCTCGATCACGCGGCGGATGCGGTCGCCCGCGACGAGGCCCGGCTGGATGCAGTTGCAGCGGATGCCGAACTCACCCAGCTCCTGCGCGATCGACTTGGTGAAGCCGACGACGCCCCATTTCGCCGCGGCGTAGGGCGAGCGCAGCGGGAAGCCATGCTTGCCCGCCTGCGACGACAGATTCATGATACTGGCGTTCTTGGATTGCTTCAGATGCGGCACGGCGAGCCGCGTGCAGTTGAATTGTCCCGTGATGTCGATGGCGAGGCAGCGATCCCAGTCCTCGGGGTTAATCTCCTCGACCCGGCCGGTGGGGCCTGCGATGCCGGCATTGTTGACGAGGCAGTCGAGTCCGCCGAGCGTCTTCAGCGCGTCGTCGAACAGGGCGGCGACCTGAGTGCGGTTCGACATGTCGCAAACGGATTGGGTCAGCGAGGCATCGGATTTCCGGCAGGCGGCCAGCGCCTGCTCGTCGACGTCGCAGATGTGGACACGGGCGCCTTCGCGAACGAAGGAGCGGGCGATCTCGAGGCCGATGCCGCCGGCGCCCGCGGTGACCAGAACGCGCAAATCCTTGATGCCGAGATCCATGGCTATGCTCTCCGTTTCGTTTGGGGATGTCAGTCTGCTCGCCGCCGCTCGCAAGTCGCACGCCGCGGTTCCCAATGATGCACGCGGCGTTGCGACTGTCGCCGTCCAGGGCCTGACGCGCGCCGTCAGCATCGCCGGCCTCGAGCGCGGCCGGCAGCTGGCCGTGGCCCTCCTCCGCCGTGTCGTTCGCCAGTCTGGACAAGTCGAAAAAGCTGGATCAGTCTAACTGTCATCACAGGTGGTCGCAAGACATCGGCCATGGCGACCGAGGCGATCGACCGCAACGATGGTACCCTGCGCACCGGCATTCTGGCCACGCTCGGTGAGGCCACGCTCGGTGAGCATGTGTTGGAGGCGGTCGGCCTTGCCGGGGGGACAGGACCATGACGCAGAACCCGTTCACCCCGCGAGACTGGGGCTCGCATCCGCCCTATGTGCATCCCCCCTACAAGTCGACGCCGCTGCGAGGGCCGACGAAGCCGCTGATCCCGCTGAGGCAGACGCTCAGTGAGCTGACCGGGCCGGTTTACGGGCACGAGTGCGTCGGCAAGGCCGATGCCGATCTGACCCGCAATGCGCGACGCAACGGCGAGCCGTTGGGCGAGCGGATCGTGGTGACGGGGCGCGTTCTCGACGAGGACGGGCGACCCCAGCCCAACACGCTGGTCGAGATCTGGCAGGCCAACGCGGCCGGGCGCTATGTGCACAAGACCGATCAGCACGACGCCCCGCTCGATCCGAATTTTCTCGGCGGCGGGCGTTGCGTGACCGACAACGAGGGCCGCTACCGGTTCTACTCGGTGAAACCCGGCGCCTATCCCTGGGGTAATCACCACAACGCCTGGCGCCCGAACCACATCCACTTTTCGCTGTTCGGCCCCTCGTTCGTCACGCGCCTCGTCACGCAGATGTATTTTCCGGGCGACCCCCTGCTCGATCTCGATCCGATCTATCAGGGAACGCCCGCTGCGGCGCGCGAAAGGTTGATCTCCAGGTTCTCGATCGAGGTGACAGAGCCCGCCTTCGCGCTCGGATACGAGTTCGATTTCGTGCTGCGCGGCCGCTTGCAGACGCCGGTGGAGGGCTGACCATGGCCAAGCTCGGACAAACCCCGTCGCAGACGGTCGGCCCTTACTTCGCCTATGGTCTGACACCGGAGCAGTACGGCTACGATCTGGCGAGCATCGCCTCGGGCACGCTGACCCGCTCGGACACTGAGGGCGACCGTATCCGGATCGAGGGGCGGGTGCTGGACGGCGAGGGCAACCCGGTGACCGACGCCATGATCGAGATCTGGCAGGCGGATGCTGCGGGCCGCTATGCCCATCCCGCCGATCCCAGGGGCTCCAACGCGACGTTCAAGGGCTTCGGCCGCGTCGGCACCGGCACCGATCCCGAAGCACGCTTCATCTTCGACACGGTCAAACCCGGCAGCGTCGATGGCATGCAGGCGCCGCATGTCAATGTCGTCGTGTTCATGCGCGGCATGCTCGTGCATGCCTTCACGCGGCTGTACTTCTCGGACGAGGCGGCCGCCAATGCCGGCGATCCCGTACTGCAGTCGGTGCCCGCCGATCGCCGCGGCACGCTGATCGCCGGTCGCCATGTCACGCCCACGGGTGTCGTCTACCGCTTCGATATCCACATGCAGGGTGCGGAGGAAACGGTCTTTTTCGACGCGTGACGCCCTGAGCCTCGGACGGCGCAGGATACGGAGGCTCAGCCCATCGCGAGGTCGGTCTTGCGCATGGCCCAGCCGCAGAGGCGGTACTCGACCCAGGCGAACAGCAGGTAGAGCAGCACGCCGAGCATCGCCAGGATGATCAGGCCCGCGAACACCAGCGGCACGTCGAAGTTCGACGAAGCGATCATCATCACGTTGCCGATGCCGCGATTGGCGGCGACGGTCTCGGACAGCACGGTGCCGACGAAGGCGAGCGTGATCGCGACCTTCAGCGAGGCGAAGAAGTAGGGCAGCGTCCTCGGCAGCCCGACGTTCCAGAGAATCTCGGCTTTGCTCGCGCCGAGCGCCTTCAGCACGTCCTCGAGCTCCGGCTCGGTCGTGGCGAGTCCGGTCGCGACGTTGACCACGATCGGAAAAATGCAGATCACCATCGAGGTCAGCACCGCCGGCACCGTGCCCGCGCCGAACCACAGCACAAAGATCGGAACGACGGCGACTTTCGGGATCGAGGAGAATCCGACGAGTAGCGGGTAGGCCGTCCCGTATGCCGTCCGCGACGAGCCGATCAGCACGCCGATCGCAAGGCCGGAAAGCACGCCGAGGACGAAGCCGAGCAGCGTCGTGTAGATCGTCTGCACCGCGTGCGGCCACAGCGCCGGCGCCCGCGTGACGAGTGTCGTCAAGACCTGCGAGGGTTTCGGCAGCACGATGTCGGAGACGTGCAGCATACGGCACAGCAGCTCCCAGGCGAGGAAAAAGCCGAGGATCAGGGCCGCCGATGCGATCTTCTGGCGGAGGTCGCTGGACATGGCTCAGGCCTTTGCTGCGGTGCGGGCGTGCACGATCAAACTGCGGAGGTTCTGGTTGAGGGCCACGAACTCCGGCTCGAACGTCATCTCCACCGTGCGGGGATAGGGGAACGCGACGGGGCTGTCGTTGATGACGCGCCCGGGCCGCGCACTCATCACGATGATCCGTGTACCAAGGTAGCCCGCCTCGCGCAGATCGTGGGTGACGAGCAGCACCGTAGGCCGGTGCTTCATCCACAGTTCCTGCATCGTCGCCCACAGCTCCTCGCGCGTGAACTGGTCGAGCGCGCCGAACGGCTCGTCCAACAGCAGCAGTTGCGGCTCGTGGATCAGCGCGCGACAGAGCGAGGCCCGCTGCAGCATGCCGCCCGAGAGTTGCCAGGGATACTTGTCGGCGAAGCCGCCGAGGCCCACGCTTTCGAGCAGCGCGTCGGCCTTGTCCTTGAAGGCGCGGTGGCGCTCGGCCCGGAACTGGGTCTTGAACGGCGCCACGATCTTCAGCGGCAGCATGACGTTGTCGCGGACCTTCAGCCAGGGCAGCATGGTCGGGTTCTGGAACGCCATGCCGACGCGGGCCGCGCGTGCGCCGACCTCGCGCCCGGCAACGAACACATGCCCGGTGCTCGGCGTCAGTAGCCCGGCGACGAGCTTGAGGATCGTCGATTTTCCGCAGCCGGACGGACCGACCAGGGCCACGAACTCCCCGGGCTTGACCTCGAGGCTGGTCGTGGACAGGGCCTGTGTCTGGCTCTCGCCACGGCCGAAGGTGACGCTCGTGCCTTCGAGCTCGATGATGTCGCCGGCATGCGGCGCGCGATCCTCGACCGGTGGCGGCACCATCCGCGCGTTCACCTTCTCGGCCTCGGTCATCATGGCGGTCATGGCGATATCGGCCTCCAAGCCCACGGTCAGCGGCTCCGCAGTCCGAGCACGGCCGCCGTCGTCTGATCGGTGTGGCGCGGCTGCGGTTTCGGCATCCGTTGGATGCGCCGAACGGACTCTCCGTGACCGCGCGCCTCGGTCACGAGCTTGCGGTTACGCATCACGAAGCGGCCGCGGACGAGCGTGTGCACAGGCAGGCCTTTCGTGCGCATCTTGTCGAAGGTGGTGATCTTCGCGCGCGAGGCGAGCTGCTCCTGATCGATGATCTGCTCACGCCCCAGATCGACGATGGCGATGTCCGCATCCGCGCCCGGCTGGATGTTGCCCTTGCGGGGATAGAGACCCCAGGCCCGCGCGGGATTGTAGGAGGAGATCCGCACATAGTCGCTGATCGACAGCTTGCCGTCGTGCACGCCCGTCAGCATCAGCGGCATCTGTGTTTCCACCCCCGGCCAGCCGCAATCCGCGCTCCATATGTCGTTGCGGATCTTCTCCTCCGGCAGATGCGGCGCGTGATCCGTCGCGATCATGTCGATGGTCCCGTCGGCGAGTGCGGCCCACAGCGCGTGCTTGTGATGCGGCTCCCGGATCGGCGGATTGACCCGGATGATCGAGCCGAGCCGACCGTAGTCGTCCGTGTCGTGAATGAGATACTGTGGGCAGGTCTCGCCGGTGATGTCGACGCCGCGCGCCTTCGCCTCCCGGAGCGGCCGGAGCTCGTCGGCCGAGGAGATGTGCAATACGTGGATGCGCGCGCCGGTCCATTCCGCCAGGATGGCGGCGCGGGCGACGGCCTCGATGGCGACGACGGCGGGGCGCGCGGACAGATGATCGAGCGGCGCGTTCTTGCCGGCCGCCATCAGCTTGGTCTGGCGCCGCGCCATGATCGAGGCTGTTTCCGCGTGCAGGCTGATACGGTAGCCGTGCCGGGCGATGATCTCGAGCCCTTCCAGCATCGCGCCCGTCGACGGCGATGGCAGATTGCCGAACGTATTGCCCATGAAGCACTTGAAGCCTGCGACGCCGCCCTCGATCAGCGCCTCGAGCTGGTCGATGTTGTCCTCGGCGAGCAGGCCATAGATGCCGTAGTCGACGTAGGCCTTCCGCGCCGCCTGCAGCTTCAACGCGAGGGCTGCCGGCGTGCCGGTCGGCGGATCGACGTTGGGCATGTCGAAAACGGTGGTGACGCCGCCCATCGCGGCCGCCGCCGTGCCGGTCTCCCAATCTTCCTTGTGCGTGTAGCCGGGCTCGCGGAAATGAACGTGGACGTCGATGGCGCCGGGCAGCAGGTGCAGGCCCGTCGCGTCGAGGACCTCGCGCGCGGCCGGCATCGCGCCGGGAAGCCCGACGGCGGCGATCACGCCCTTGTCGATGGCGATGTCGCCCGCGAACACCGCATCGTGCGTGACGATCGTACCGCCCGTGACGACGAGATCCACCTTGGCATCTGCACTCATGTTCGCCTCGTCCTCACAGCATGGCCCAGCCGCCGTCGACGGGAAGGTCGACGCCGGTGATCTGTCGGGAGACGTCGCTGGCCAGGAACAGGCAGGCGTTGGCGACGTCGGCGTCGGTCGAGACGCGCTTCATGGCGTAGTCCGCCGCATGCCGCGTCATCGCTTCCTCCAGGCTGATGCCGAGGTTGCGCGCCATGTCGGCGCAGACCTTCTCGCGGAATCGCGGGCCGTCGACCATTCCGGGTGCGACGCAGTTGACGTTGATGTTGTGGATGCCGACCTCGAGCGCGAAGCTCTTGGTGATGCCCCGTAATCCCCATTTCGACGCCGAGTAGGCGAGCCGTCCGGCACGTCCGCGCATGCCGAACGTGCCGCCGACGTTGACGATCTTGCCGCGCTTCGACGCGATCATCGCCGGCAGCACGGCGCGCATCGCGTTGAAGCAGCCGGTCATGTTCAGCGTCACGATCTCGTCGAACTCGGCCTGCGTGGTCTCGACGCCGGTCTTGCCGATCGGACCCGAGCCGCCGGCGACGTTGACCAGCACGTCGATGCTGCCGAAGGCGTCGAGTGCCGCCTCGGCCAGCAGCTTGCAGTCACGTTCGCTCGTCAGGTCGCAGCGGGTCTCGATGCACTCCCGGCCGAGACCGCACACCTCCTGCGTCACCGGCGCGATCGCGGCCATGTCGCGTCCGGCGAGCACGAGGCGCGCCCCTTCGGCGGCGAAGGCCAGGGTGACGGCCCGCCCCATGCCCTTCGCCGGTCCCGTCACGACGACGGTCTTGCCGTGCAATCCGAGATCCATGGAAAGCCGTCCCCGTCACATGCCGACGCTCTTCGGGCGCTCCGCCAGCGGCGGCAGGAACGCGCGAGTGAAGATTTCGCTGACCTCGGGGGTCCTCGGCAGGCCGTTGGCCTCGACCAGGACGGTGATCGCCTTCTTCAGGCGGGCATCGTCCACGTCGCCGAGGCCGAGCCTTGCGAGTTCGGGATGGTTCATCTCGTCCTTCAGCGTGGCGATGAGGCGGTCGTACTCGATGTCGGCGTTGATCAGCGGCTCGCGTTTGGAGACGTAGGCGACAGAGCCCTTGGGATCGGCGATCATGTCCTTGACGCCGCGATTGATCGCGCGGACGAGGCCGGCGACGATCTTCGGATTTTCCGCGACGAGCTTCTTGGAAACGATGATGGCGTTGGAATAGAGATCCATCCCGTACTTGCCGTAGTTGAGGAACGTCCACTCCTTGTCGGCGTCGATCTTGGCGAGCCGCGCCGAGAATCGGATCGTGTTGACGAAGCCGAAGACGCCGTCGACCTGACCCTGCTGCAGCATGTTCTCGCGCAGGTTCGGGGTCATGTTGGTCAAATTGACCTTGGAGGCGTCGATGCCGGCGAGCTTGGCGAAGGCTGGGAACAGCTTCAGCGCGCCATCGTTGGCCGGGCCGCCGATCGTCTTACCCTCGAGGTCCTTCGGCGTCTTGATCGGACCGTTCTTCTTCACGGCGATGGTGAACGGCGGCTGATTGTAGAGCATCTGCACGCAGACCGGCGTCGCGCCCGGCTTCTGCGCCGCGAGCTGGATCAGCGCGTTGATGTCGCCGAAGCCGATGTCGTAGGCGCCGGAGGCGACCTTGCCGACTGCGGCGCCCGAGCCGTCGCCCTGGTCGATGACGAGCTCGATCCCCTCGGCTTTGAAGTAGCCCTTGTCCTCGGCCATGAAGCACCAGCCCTGCGGGCCCTGGTAGCGCCAGTTCAGGATCAGCTTCAGCTTGGTGTCGGCGCGCGCGCCTGCCGGGAGCGCTGTCGCGGCGGCGAGGCCGAGGGTGCCCTTGGCGAAGCTGCGGCGGGAAAGTCGAGAGGTCATGCGTGTCTCCCCTGTCGGTGCGTGGTTTCGCCGGTGAGACTGCAATTGACGAGCGATGACCACAAATGCTGAATTAGGACCGGGGCGTTGCCGAAAAGCGTACGCTCGCCTCTGAAAGGCTGTCACGCCGTGAAGCATCACCGCTTTCTGCGCTACGTGGACGAGGTCGCGCGGACCGGCTCGGTCCGCAAGGCGGCGGAGCGGCTCAACGTCACCGCGTCCGCGCTCAACCGCCGCCTGCTCGACATCGAGGAGGAGCTCGGGCATCCGCTGTTCGAGCGGCATGCGCGCGGCATGCGGCTGTCGGCAGCGGGCGAGGCCTTCATCCGGTACGTGCGGCTGCAGGCGTCGAATCTCGCCCGTCTCAGGTCCGAGCTCGAGGACATGGCCGGGTTCCGCCGTGGCGAGGTGCGGCTCGCCGTCAGCCAGGCCGTCGCCTACGAACTGGTGCCGCGCGAGATCGAGATCTATCGGCGGCAGTTTCCGCTGGTCGAGTTCCGCGTCCGGGTGTGCGATCGCGTCGAGGCCATGCAGGCGCTGATCGACTACGCCGCGGATCTGGTCCTGGCCTTCAATCCGGAGCGCACGCCCGAGTTCGAGCCGCTGAGCTATGCGAGCCAGAACGTGGTCGCGTTCATGTCCGAGAAGCACCCGCTGGCCCGGCGCCGCCAGCTTCGACTGCGCGAGACGGTGCAGCATCCGCTGGCCTTGCCGGAGCGCGGTCTGGGCAGCCGCAACCTGCTCGACGCCTTTTTCGCCCGCTCGTCGCTCTCCTACCGCGTGGCGTTGGAGACCAACTCGTTCGAGCTGCTGAAACGGTTCGTCAAGCTAGAGCCGGCCGTCGGTTTCCAGATCCAGATCGGTGCGCCGCTCGACGGCGTCGAGGACGGCATCATCTCGCGGCCGATCGCCGAGCCCGGTCTGCAATCGGCCAATCTGGTGCTCGGTCAGCTCCGCGGCCGCATCCTGCCGATCGCCGCCTCCAAGTTCGCGCAGCAGATGGCGCGCTCGATCGAGGCGATCCGGCCGCAGTGACCAGGCCCGCGCTGGAGCCGCGTGATCCGAGATGCCAAGAAGCGGGCCCGGAACCCCGTCTGATCGATGGTGGTGTCGCGTCGCCTCCTCCTCTAACATCGCCCTCAATCACAACCGATCAAGGGAGACGACGATGGCGTATCGCGGCATGACCTGCGAGATGGTGACGCTGACGGGCGACAAGGGCACGAAGATCCCCGCCTACACGGCGCGGCCGGAGGGCAAGGGGCCGTTCCCCGCCGTGGTGCTGATCCACCATCTGCCGGGCTGGAGCGAGATCTACATCGAGATGACGCGCAAGTTCGCGCATCACGGCTATATCGCCATCTGCGCCAACCTCTACGAGCGCGAGGGCCAGGGCAATCCGGACGACGTCGCGGCCAAGGTGCGCGCCGACGGCGGCGTCCCCGACGCGCAGGTGATCGGCGACACCGAGGCGGCAGTGAAGTGGATGCGCGCGCAGCCCGGCCACAACGGCAAGGTCGGCCTGTTCGGCTCGTGCTCGGGCGGACGGCACGCGTTCCTCTACGCCTGCACGAAAAAGGACGTAGACGCCTGTGTCGACCTGTGGGGCGGCCGCGTGGTAATGGGCCAGGAGGAGCTCAACGCCAAGACGCCGGTCTCGCCCATCGATCTCACCAAGAACCTTTCCTGCCCGCTGCTCGGCCTGTTCGGAAACGAGGATCGCGCGCCGAGCCCGGAGCAGGTCGACCAGCACGAGGCCGAGCTGAAGAAGCACGGCAAGAGCTACGAGTTCATCCGCTACGACGGGGCTGGGCACGGCATCTTCTATTATCACCGGCCCATGTACCGCGTGGAGCAGGCGCTCGACGGCTGGAACAAGGTGTTCGCGTTCTTCTCCAAGCATTTGAAATGAGACCGGGAATAGGGAATGAGCGGCAGAGCCCTACTCCCTACTCCCTACTCCCAACTGCCTACTCCCAATTCCGCCGACCACGACATCCAATCCAGCGCGAGGCTCCCAAAATGTGCACTTCGATCGTCGAGATTGTGACCGCGGACGGCATGGCCAAGGGCGCCGACGGATGGTTTTCGCTGACGACCGCCGTGGTCGCCTACGATCACGCGCGCCATGCGTTGATGCCGGAGGCGATCACGCTCGACTTCTTCCACCGAGATCTTCCGCCGTCGGCACGTTCGGCCGTGGAGCTGTCGCTGGACAGCGCCAAGGCACTGCGGGACGCACTCGATCGCGCCATCGCGGCGGCCGAGATCGAGGAGGCCGAGCGGGCCGAGAGCATCGCGCGGCTCAACGCGGAGCCGGCACGCGCGGCGGCCTAGCACGTCCATCGGTGTCAGTCAGAGAGGCCCTTATGTCCGAGCACGAGACGTTCATGCGCCGCGCCATCGAGATCGCCCGCCAGGCGCTCGACGAGCCGGGTGCGATGCCCTACGGCGCGGTGGTGGTGAAGGATGGCAGGATCGTCGGTGAAGGGCTCAACCGCGTTTCGGCGCTGTTCGATCCGACGTCGCACGGAGAGGTGGAGGCGGTGCGCGACGCCTGCCGCAAGCTCGGCACGACGTGGCTCGACGGCGCGGTGGTCTACACCTCCTGCGAGCCGTGCGCGATGTGTGTCTCGACCATGTACATGGCCGGGATCTCGCGCTTCTACTACGCCAACACTATCGGCGAGAGCGGCGAGATGTGGCAACGGCTTCTGGCCGATGATCCCAGGTGGGTCAGGCGCACGGATGCCAACGATGTCCGCCGCGAGACAGGATTGCCGATCGAGCAGCGGCGGATGTCGGCCGAGCGGCTGCTGCCGGACGAGGGGCGGGCGGTGCTGGACGGTTTCGTCGAGAAGAACCGAACGAGGCCGTGACGCGACGCTGTACGGGAGGATGTGATGCTGAAGCTCTATTTCAAGCCCGGATCGTCGTCGATGGCGCCGCACATCGCGCTGCACGAGATCGGGGCGCCATTCGAGGCGATCTATCTCTCGCCGCTGAAGGGCGAGCAGCGGACGCCCGAGTACCTGGCGATCAACG
>CAMDBL010000134.1 GCA_945889015.1 Devosia equisanguinis | reverse complement strand
GCTCGCCGATGCTCATCGGCGGCGGTCCGGCGCGATCCACCACCCACAGCAGCGAGAGCAGGGGACGGATCACGTAAAAGTATTTCTTCAGCCGCGCGTGCTCATCGCCGGCGATCTCCTTGCGGTACTGGCCGCTGGCGATGCTCCAGTAGTGCCCCGCGAGCTTCTTGCGCGTGGCGTGCCGCTCGAACAGGTCGCGCGCGGCGGGCCGGAAGATGCCGTCGTCGCGATAGGTGATCGGAGAGACCAGCCATTCGTACAGCGGTGGATTGGATTTCAGCAGTAGGCGGAGCGCTTTGCGCACGTCCCAGCCGCCGAGGTCGACCATCTGCTCGTCGAGCGGACGCTCGATCACGTCCCGGGGCTCCTCGAGCGACACGTACCATTCGGCCGGGTGCACATAGATGAAACGCACGTCGTAGTCGCTGTCGGGCGAGCCGAAGCCCCACGCGCGGCTGCCCGACTCCACCGCCAGCAGGATGCGCACGCCATGCTCGGCCGCGACTCTGGCGAGTGTCGCGTCGATATGGTCGCGGATGGCGGGTGAGATGGTCACGTCATGATCTCGCGGCGACGGATCCCCCTCCCCCTTGCGGGGAGGGGTTAGAGGTGGGGGTCTGGATGAGAGAGGGGAGAGAAGCGAGGATAGCGAGAGCGGAGCATCAAACGATCCGCTCGATCGCGACGGCCGTCGCCTCGCCACCGCCGATGCAGAGCGCGGCCATGCCCTTGGACTTGCCGTACTTCTCCAGCGCATTGATCAGCGTGACGATGATGCGCGTGCCCGACGCGCCCACCGGATGGCCGAGCGCGCAGGCGCCGCCGTGCACGTTGACCTTGTCGTGCGGCAATTCCAGGTCGCGCATCGCGGCCATGGTGACGACGGCGAACGCTTCGTTGATTTCGTAGAGGTCGACGTCGGATGCCTTCCAGCCTGCGGCGGCGAGCGCCTTCTTCATCGCCCCGATCGGTGCGGTGGTGAACAGCGGCGGTGCCTGTGCGTGGCTCGCCTGCGCGACGATGCGGGCGAGCGGCTTCAGCCCGCGCCGCTTGGCCTCGCTCTCGCGCATCATCACCACGGCGGCGGCACCATCCGAGATCGAGGAGGAGTTGGCGGGCGTCACCGTGCCGCCCTCGCGGAAGGCGGGCTTCAGGGTCGGGATCTTGGCGACGTCGGCGGTGAACGGCTGCTCGTCGCGGGCGATCTCGACGGCGCCCTTACGCGACTTCACCGTGACCGGGGTGATCTCCTTGGCGAACGAGCCGTCCTCGTTGGCGGTCTTCGAGCGCTTCAGGCTCTCGATGGCGAACGCATCCTGCGCGGAGCGGGTGAACTGATACGTTTGCGCCGTATCCTCGGCGAAGGTGCCCATCAGCCTGCCCTTGTCGTAGGCGTCCTCGAGGCCGTCGAGGAACATGTGATCGTAGATCTGGGTATGGCCGAGACGCTGTCCCGAGCGCAGCTTGGGCAGAATGTGCGGCGTGTTGGTCATGCTCTCCATGCCGCCGGCGACGATCACGTCGGAGGGCCTGGCGTGCAGCGCCTCGAACGCCATCATCACGGTCTTCATGCCCGAGCCGCACATCTTGTTCACGGTGGTGCACGGCACGTCGTCGGGCAGTCCCGCGCCGCGCGAGGCTTGGCGTGCGGGCGCCTGTCCCATGCCGGCCGGCAGCACGCAGCCCATCAGCACCTCGGAAACGTCAGCGGGCGCGATCCCGGCGCGGGCGAGCGAGGCCTTGATCGCGGCTGCGCCGAGGGCTGGTGCTGCCTCGCTCGCGAACATGCCCTGGAAGCCGCCCATCGGCGTGCGCGCGCCGGAGACGATGACGATCGGATCGGAGGTGATATCGGCCATGACGTGGCTCCTGTGACATGCCGCGAAGTGTGCTCGGCGGGCAGTGAGCATGAGCGGGGAGCGGTGGTCAATTGTGCGATCGCGTTGATGCCATCGAACTCCCTCCTGTTCGATGGTGGAGTAGCAAGGGGGGCGCTAGATGCTCCAATCAGTAGTCGAGAGGCAGTATGCTGGCAGGTTAGTTGCCTTGTCTGGAGACATACGGCTCGTTGTCCGCGCCGAACATCACTTTGAAATCGAATGCGAATGGAGTCGGCCCATGGTCGTGAAGGTGCTCCAGCCGATCACTGGCTTCGCGCCACGTCGGAATTTGATCGTCTGCAACCCACCATGCTGCGTAGCTTGGCCACTGCGGTTTGCGAAACCACTTCTCGCGTTGTTGAAACGCCCGGAAATGGAGCCCACCGCAGGTAAAAGCGTAGACACTCTCTATGCAGGTCCACAGTGACAACGTGGTAGCCTGAGTTTCCTCACCGTCGGTTGTTCCGCCATCGTAGAAGCGCGGAACACAGTAGTCTCCCCAAGCACCAAAGATCTGGCCAAAAAATGGCTGTGATTGCAATGAATCCGGGAGCCGCGTCGGCCTCGCGTAGCACCGGAAGGAGCATGGCCTCAAAGCCAGAAACGACCTCACTTCGCCGGGCACCCTTGGCGACTGCAAAAGTATAGAATGCAAGTCGTGGCATCGGTTGCCTCATTGTCAGAGAATGTAAAGCAGCGCACAATTATCCTGATTAAAGATCAGAAATAGGTCTTGGGGCAAGTCTTAAGATAAATCTTGCATTGAGCGCATCCCTCTCCGCAAGGGGGAGGGATGCGCCCGGAGTATCAGCCTCAATCCTTCGGGATGATCGGCAGGAGCACGTAGTTCTCCTCGCCTTTGACCGTGTGCACCGTGGTGACGCCGCCGTAGATCGCCTTGGGACGGTCGGTCGGGTCGTCGTGCAGGAAGGGACCGCATCCCGTGAACGCGTTTTTCATGTTGGAGAGGCGGGCACCGCCGCCGCCGGGATAGACGTAGTCCTTGCCGCGCACGCTGAGCGCGATGCGCCAGCCCTTCGGCACCACGATGCACGCCGGCCAGATCTCGATGTCGAGGTTCACGGGCTGTCCCGGCGTCAGCGGCTGCTTCTCGTCATGGGTATGGTAAGGCCGGTAGGGCAGCGACAGCTTCGGATCGAGCTTGCGATGCGAGGCGCGCAGCCAACCCTGCTGCACCGGCGTGTGCGGATCGAGCGCGCCCTGGAACGTCACCTCCTTGCCGTCGGGGGCGAACACGCGCAGCACCAGGAACAGATCCGCGTCGGTGGTCGAGGACGAGATAACGAGCTTGCAGGCGGACGGCCCGGTGATCTCGGTCTCCTCCTTCAACGGCGCGGAGAAGAACGTCAGCCCGTCGCCGAGTGCATCGAACGTGATCGGATCATGCGACTTGGGTGGCTCCGTGCGCAGGCTGTGATCTGACGGATCGAGGTAGAATTTCGTCCAGTTGGTCCGCTTCAGCGGCCACTCGTGCTCGTGCCGCTCGACGAATTTCTCGCCAGGGTGGCGAACCTGCATCTGGATCGGCGGCTGCTTGTCCCAGCCGGTGTCCTCGCCCTTCAGGAAATGGCCGAAGAACTTCTTCTGCAGGTTCACACCGTAGTCTGTGTAAAACAGGGTCCAGTGATGCACGCCGTGCACCTCGAGCCACTTCTGCTTCGATGCCGCGCGCCAGAAGCCCTCGATGTTGCCGCGCAAGTGCAGGCAGTTGCCACCCCAGTTGCCGCACGAGAGCAAGGGCACCGTCACCTTCGACCAGTCGACCGAGCGGTCCTTGTGATACTGATCGAACAGCGGATGGCCCGCGATCATGCCGCCGAAATCACAGCGGTTCTTGGCCAATTCCTCCGGGGACAACGTATCGGGACCGGAGACCAGATCGCCGTTGATGCGGCTGACGAGGCCATTGGTGCCGAGACCGTGCTGCACGGTCTTCACCTGCATGTCGTACCAGTTGGCTTGGAACGTCGAGAGAATGCCGCCGTGGTGGTTCTTGTCGCGGTACCAGTCGGCGGCGCCCTCCCAGGCGCAGATGGCGGCGAGATGCGGCGGCTGCAGCGCTGCCACCTGCCAGGCGTTGATGGCGTAGTAGGAGATGCCGTTGAGGCCGATCTTGCCGTTCGACCAGGGCTGCACGGCGGCCCACTCGATGCAATCGTAGAAGTCCTTGGTCTCGCGCGGGCCGAAGTGGTCGATGTAGCCCGGCGAGCGTCCCGCGCCGCGGCTGTCGACCCGCACACAGACGTAGCCGTCGGGCACGAACTTCTCGGGATCGACCACCTCCCAGGACTGGTACTTGTTGGTGGAGTTGGCGACCGAGTCCGGGTACTCCGTCGCCATGATGTCCCAGGCGGTCTTGTAGCCATCCTCGAAGTGCAGCCACTTGGCGTAGGGGCCGTAGCTCAGGATCACGGGATATTTGCCGGGCTTGACGGGCCGGTAGACGTCGGCGCGCAGCACGAGGCCGTCGTCGGCTTCGACGGGCACGTCCCAGTCGATCATCATGCCGTCGCGTTCCTCGGTCACGCCGCGCATGCTCTTGCCGGGTTTGGCTGCCTTTGCAGCCGTCTTCGCCTTGGCCATGGGTTTCCTCCGCTCGTCGTCGTGTTGACGGCGATCTTAGCGTGTGGCCGGCCGGCGTGGAGGCGGAAAAGCGCGGGGCTGGCCTGCAACGGAGCCGGGCGCCAGGGGTGATAATCGCGTCGCCTCGCTCACACCTCGACCACCTGTCCCATCCGTGCGACCTCCGCGTCCCACCCCAGCTCTTCGGCGATGTGGCCTTGCATGGCGGCGGCGGCGTCCGGCTCACCGTGGGTGATGTAGATCTTGCGAGGCGGCCGGCGGAAATTCTGCAGCCAGCCGAGGATCTCGCCGTAGTCGGCGTGCGCCGACATGGTGTCGAGCTGCACGATCTCGGCGCGCACCGGCCAGTCCTGGCCATGGATCCGCAATGTCGGCTCGCCCCGCGCCAGGCGGTCGCCGCGCGTGCCCGGCGCCTGGAAGCCGGCGAGCACCACGGCGTTGCGCGTGTCGCCGACGAGGTTCTTCAAGTGATGCAGCACCCGACCGCCCGTCGCCATGCCGCTCGCCGAGATGATCACCTTCGGCATCGGGCTGGCGTTGATCGCCTTGCTGTCCTCGACGCTGCGCGTGTAGCGGACGCCGGCGCAGACCGCGGCACACTCGTTCGGCGACAGCCGATGCTCGTTACGGTGCTTCATCAGCAACTCGGTGGCGTCGATCGCCATCGGGCTGTCGAGGAACAGGGGTACGTCGGGGATGCGCTGCCCGCGCTTGAGGACGTGGAGATAGTAGAGAAGATCCTGCGTTCGCCCGACCGCGAAGGCGGGTACGACGACGGTGCCGCCGCGGCTGACGGTGCGGCGAATGACGGCGCCGATCTGCTCGGCGGGGTCCTCGATGCCGTGCAGGCGGTCACCATAGGTGGACTCGAGCACCAGCACGTCCGCCTCTTGCATCTTGGCGGGTGGCTTCGTCACCGGGCTCGATTGACGGCCGATGTCGCCGCTGAACAGGATCGAGGGACCGCCGTCCTGCGTGAGCTGGATGAACGAGGCACCGAGGATGTGCCCGGCGCGCGACAGCGTGAACGTCAACTCGTCGGCGAGCCGGTGGGGATGCCCATAGCCGACCGGGTGGAAGGGGACCAGGGCGGCGCGCGCCTCCGCCTTGGTGTAGAGCGGTAATGCCGGCGTGTGCTTGGCGTAGCCGTAGCGGTTGGCGGCGGCGGCGTCCTCCTCCTGGATGCGGCCGCTGTCGGGCAGCAGGATCGCGCACAGATCGGCGGTCGCCTCGGAGCAGTAGACGGGGCCGTCGAAGCCGTCGCGGACGAGGCGGGGGATGTAGCCGGAGTGGTCGATGTGGGCATGCGTCAGCAGCACCGCCTCGATGTCGCGCGGGGCCAACGGCAGCGGCGCCCAGTTCTTCTCGCGCAGCTCCTTCTGGCCTTGGAACAGGCCGCAATCGACCAGATAGCGCTTGCCGTCCGCCTCGAGCAGGAACTTGGAGCCGGTGACGGTGCCGGCAGCGCCGAGGAAGGTCAATCGCATCGTGGGGGATCTCTCTTGCTGGTTCGCGTCCGATCCACGCTCATGCCATCAGCGACAGTCCCGATGCGGTCATCGCCGGCGCGGCCTCTTTGGACGCGAGGAAGTCCACGAACCGTTGCGCCAGGAGGGGCTTGTTGGATCGCGCAAACACGCCGGCCGTCAAGACGGCGGCCTCCTGCAGCTCCAGCGGCAACGGGCCGACGATGTCGATGCCGTCGACCGCCTTCAGCTCCGAGAGCTGCTGCACCGCGAGTTCGGTCTCACCCTGCGCCACCCGCAAGCCGGTGAAGCCACCCGGCGTGATCGTCGCCTTGGCGTTGACCGCGTCCGCGATGCCGAGGCGCTCGATCAGGCCCGCGAAGTAGACGCCGCTGGCGCCGATCCTGGAGTAGGCGATCGAGCGGCAGCCGAGCAGCGTGCGCTTCAAGGCCTCGACGCTCGAAATGTCCGGCCGCGGTGCGCCAGCCCTCACGGCCAGACCGACGTAGGACTTGGCGATGTCGCGGCAACCGGTCAGCACGCCCTCGCGCGTCAGCAGCGCGGCGGTGTCCTGCAGGATGATGGCGACGTCGGCCGTCTCGCCGGCCCGGATCTTCACCAACAGGCCGTTGGTCGGGCCGAACACGTCGGTGACCCGGGCGCCGCTCCGGTCCGCGAACAGGCGCGTCAGCTCCGGCCATGCGACCTGCGTCGCGAGTGTCGAGAACACGTGCAGGGTGTCGGGGGCGGCAGGTGCGGTCATCGTGGCTTCATCCCTCTCGCCCGCCGGGCCGGCCGGCACGGTCGAATGGCGTGTCACCGGCAATCTGCGCTGCCGGCGGCTCGACTGGCAATGGCGGATCGCGTATAGCCTGCTCCGCTCCGCGGCCTGCCCCGCCGCCGGGCCAGGCGAAACGCTAGGGAAAGCCGAAAATCATGGCGGACAAGACGCTCGACACCAAGGGGCTCAATTGCCCGCTGCCGATCCTCAAGACCAAGAAGGCGCTGGGCGAGGTGGCGAAGGGCGGCACGCTCGAGGTGCTGGCGACCGATCCCGGCTCCGTCGCGGATTTCGAGGCGTTCTGCGCGACCACCGGGAACGCGCTCGTCGAGCAAGGCGAGGAAGGTGGGGTCTACCGGTTCGTGATCAGGCGGTCGGCCTGAGCACGCTCACCCCCTGAGCATGCTTTTCCGCGAAGTGAAGGTGGCCGCCCTCGCCTGCGGGCTCAGCGGCCGAGGCCGGCCGTGACCAGCGCGATGCGGCAGCGATTGCCGAATTGCACATACTTCTGCTCCACGCAGCGGCGCACTTTGTCGTAGCTCGGGTTCTCGCCGACGCAGTGGCGGCGAAAATCGGCCTCGCAGGCGGCCCGCAGCGCCGGCGTCACCTCTGGCGGCAGTTTGATCTCGTCGGCAGCCATCGCCCCGACGGCGGAGCAGGCAACGAGCAACACGACACATCCCCGCAGCAACATGATCATCCCCTCGTATCGAATTTGGAAGCGTGCCGTGGCGATCTACGGAGGAAGAGGTCGTTGCCGTCTCCCCGATATTCCGCAATGCACTATATGACCGCTGACCGGCTCTGATCGCACGTCTGTGACCACTTTATGGCAAACAGGGCCGCGCATGGCTGCACACCGCGAGCGCGGGTTTTCTGTGGAAAAGTCTGCCGGATCAGGGGCTTCGCAATGGATTGTGCAAAACAGCGCCACCACGGCCGATGTTCGGCCCGGCATCGGCGAATCCCGTTAACGCTGAGCCAGTGATGTTGAGGCAAAGCGTGAGGTTCGCCATGTCTAGGCGCAGTACGCACGTTGTTCGTACGAGTTCGTGGCATCGCGTATCCTTGTTGTCGGCCGTGGTCCTGGTGGCGGGTTGCTCGTCTGGACCCAGCGGTGTTGATATCGCGTCGATTCCGCAGTCGAGCGGGTTCTCGATGGACGATGTGGCCTCGAGCGAGGGCCAGCCGCGTACGAGTGCGGCGAGATCGTCATCGGCGGCCATCGCCGCGGCGAGCCCCGCCAAACCGGCGCCTGTCGCGGCTGCTGCCACACCGGCCGCCGCCGTCCCGCCTCAAGGGCCACTCGCGGAGGCCCGCCAGCTTCGCCGGTCCGGGCAGAAATCCAAGGCGCTGGCGATGCTCGACGAGGCCGCGAAGGCGGCCCCCCAGGACATCCCCATCATGCGCGAGCGCGGTCTGCTGGCGCTCGAGCTCGGCGCGCTCGACAAGGCGCGCGGGCTGCTCAAGGCGTCGGCGGATGCGGGCCCGCCCGACTGGCGCGTGCATTCGGGGCTCGGCTCGGCGCTGGCGGCGACCGGCCAGCAGCAGGAGGCGCAGATCCAGTTCGCCCGTGCGCTGGAGTTGGCGCCGGATCATCCAGCGATCTTGAACAATCTCGCGCTCTCCTTCGCGCTCGACGGCCGGCACGAACAGGCCGAGAAGCTGTTGCGGCGCGCGTCGCAGTCGAAGGTGGCGAAGGTCGAGACCAAGCAGAACCTGGCGCTGCTGCTGGCCCTCAAGGGGCAGACCGACGAATCCCGCAAGGTCGCGGAGACCGCGCTGCCGCCGGAGCAGGCACGGGCCAACGCCCGCTATCTGGCGAACGTCGCGTCCGCTCCCGCTCCTGCGTCCATCTCCGCGATTGGCAAAGCCGACGGCCTGCAGCGGTCCGCCGATGCCCGCGGTCCCGGCGACGGCGGTCCGATCTATCGCCTCGGTGGTCCCGAGGCCTCCGGGAGGTAGCTGCGCCACCGCGGCGGCGATGTCATCGCCGCCGCCGATTGCCCGCGGACGGAGGTGGGGCTAGGGTCCGCGCGCCACCTACGCCTGCCAGCGAGCTTCGATGTCCCTGCCGTTCGACCCGCGCGACCCTGTCGCCTTGACCCAAGCCCTGGTGCGCTGCCCCTCGGTCACACCGGCCGAGGGCGGCGCGCTTTCGCTGTTGCAGGCCGTGCTCGAGCCCGCGGGCTTCGTCTGCCACCGGATGACGTTCACCGGGCCCGGCACGCCGGATGTCGAGAACCTTTACGCGCGCTTCGGCGAGCGCGGCCCCAATCTCTGCTTCGCCGGCCACACCGACGTCGTCCCGCCCGGCGACGAGACGGCGTGGACGCGCCCCCCTTTCGGCGGCGACATCGAGAACGGCATCCTCTACGGCCGCGGCACTGTCGACATGAAGGGCGCGATCGCCTGCTTCGTCGCGGCCGCGCTGCGCCATCTCGACAAGGTGGGCAAGGAGCGCACCGGCTCGATCTCGCTGCTGATCACCGGCGACGAGGAAGGCCCCTCGATCAATGGCACCATGAAGGTGCTCGACTGGCTCGCGGCGCGCGGCGAGAAGCTCGACGCCTGCGTCGTCGGCGAGCCCTCGAACCCGCGAGCGCTGGGCGACGAGATCAAGATCGGCCGGCGCGGCTCGCTGAATGGTGAGCTGGTGATCAAGGGCAAGCAAGGCCACGCCGCCTACCCGCGTCTGACCGACAACCCGGTGCCGAAGCTCGCCCGCTTCATCGACCGCCTGTCGTCGAGCCCGCTCGATGCCGGCAACGCGAATTTCGAGCCCTCCAAGCTGCAGGTGACGGTGATCTCGGTGCCGAACACCGCGACCAACGTCGTCCCGGCCGAGGCGCGGGCCAAGTTCAACATCCGCTACAACGACCTGTGGACGCGGCCGAAGGCGGAAGCCTGGGTGCGGCTGCAGTGCGAGGCGGCGGCGCGCAGCGTCGGCGATCCGGTCTGGGACGTCACCTTCTCCGGCACCGGCGACGTGTTCCTCACCAGGCCCGGCCCGCTGGTCGAGGCGATGCGCGGAGCGGTCGAGGCCGCGACCGGCCGCACGCCGGCGCTGACCACGGGCGGCGGCACCTCGGATGCCCGCTTCATCCAGGCCCATTGCCCTGTGATCGAGTTCGGCCTCGTCAACGCCACCATCCACTCCATCGACGAGCACGTCTCGGTCGCGGATCTCGTCGCGCTGACAGGGATCTACGAGTGGTTCATCGAGAAGGTGGTGGCTGGTGTCTGACCTCTGGTCAGACACCGTGGCGCGAGGATCGATGGCGCGCCGAGCAACGGGCTACGGTGTCTGCTCTCAGCGGCACGCCGGCCACCTACGAGGACATTGGACGGGTGGTTGGCGCCCCCCAAGAGACATCGCACGTTCGTGTCCCCTCTCCCCGTTCTTCACGGGGAGAGGGTCAGGGGGAGGGGCGGCACCAGGGTACAAGCGCCCTGACCCTGCGATGTCCGCTGCCCCCTCGAAACCGTTCGTATTCCGCCGCTGCCGCGATCTCGGCAGTGGGTCAAGTGCGACCAATGAGCGATCATGCGCGCGGTGGCTTGAACTTTGGCAGTTTCGGGATAGGCTAATCGTCCCCCAGGGACAGGTGGCAACGGGTAAGGTCGACCCGGAACCGTAATGGCGGATGACGAATTGGGGTTGCTTTTAACCCCTCCCTCACTTTGCAAATAAATGGCATCCTCGTTGCCCTCAGGCAATATACTGCGCCTCAGAAGTTACTTTCCTAGCTTCGCCTTATCGCGCTCGATTTGGCGCTCGACCATATCGAGCGACTGTTTAAGGTGGTTCAAGTACCAATCGTTCTTAGCGAATGCGCGCCCAATGGCGCGATCGGCTTCACGCCATTGGATCGACGTCTCAATCGATTTTTTGTTGCGGAGATGGCTGTCCAGCCATTGTTGATCTGAAACGCCGACAAATTCACTCGGCGGCGTCGCCTGCCAGTGCTTCTCGACCAAGTCGAAGAACAGATCGATCATGTACCCAGACGCCGAGTGCCGCAACTGCACCTTTATGTTGCCGGGCTTCGCGTTCTCAAGCCGGCCTTTGCAGCCGTCCGAAAACGTCAGTCGATAGGCGGGTTGCCGATATTGCGTGTTGACGCCGCATTCAAACCCCGAAGGCAGTGGCATTCCAGCGGGTGTCAGGATTTCGAACTCGTAGCGATTGCCTGGGGTAGCAACAAACTTCGGTGAGAGGCTCATGGGGTCGAATACAGCGTCCATGCCTTGCAGCAAAAATCCTGTGCCCCCGTTCGACACGCGAAATTGGATCGAGCGTCGAAAGACTTCTTTTCCGGACTTGGATTCAACGACGATAGGTACGATGTCGCGTTCCGGATGGCTATAGCCAAGTGCGTATGGTTTTCCGCTATCGTCGGTGAACGGTGCGTCGATCGCAGTCACCACGATATCAGTGCAATATTCGTCGTGCGTCACGTTCTTGATATTCGAGCTCGGCGACGGGCCCGCTTTGCATTTGTATGGAAACGTCTTGCCAGAGGTTTGTTTGAGCTGGAAGTGGCGCTTCTCACCGAAATGCACAGTATCGGAGTAGTTGACCTCAACGTCGAACGCGATGTCTCCGGTCGGCTCAACGGCGGTTGGCTCCAAAGTCTTTTGGACGGCCGCCAGATCTGTGGGCGACGTAATCGCTGGCGACTGTCTGAAATGGTACGCCGGGCCCCCGAGGCCGAGGGCAAGCGCAAGGATCGCTGCCGCCGGGCGCAGCAGACTTTGTTGCCCGCGGCGATTTGCATAGTGTTCGGCAACCAACACCAGCACATCCTTGGCGGCGTCGACGGGGCCAGCCTTAGCAAATGCGCTCAAGCGCGTGTCCTCGGCAATTGGCGTATTCTCGTTGCTATGCAGGACGACTATACGGCCCTTTGGATCGCGCCATTTCTCATGGGCCATGACGAGATCCGACAACGACACTTTGCCGGCAGCCACCGATGCAGGAGACGCGATGAAGATTAAGAAATCGCAGCGTGCAAGTGTGCGACGGGTTTGGTCGGCGATGCTTTTTCCCGCTTCGAGAGTCCCTGCTCGCCGAAAGACCTTATGGCCGGCCCCCTTAAGCGCGGACTCGACGTCCGTGGCAAAGCTCGAATCTTCAAGCTCGTGCGCAATATAAAGCCGCATGACATTATCGTCCTATAGTAGAATTTGACATGATGACTTCTACGACGCCAGTGACAATCTTAGTGCCGTCGTCGGCCGTCACGGTGAAGGGAATGGTGCCGCCAACCTCAAAGCCCATGCCCACTCCTTTGAACGGCCCTGGGGCGGTTTTCACGGTTATGGCTTTGCAGCGCGTATCCGCGGTAGCACTTATGATGTTTGGCCCTGTTGGTGCGCCAAGCGTGCAGGTGTAATCGCTGACCGTGCCCGGCTTGTCGATCATCAGACTGTAGACAGGCGTCCCGCGCCAATAGACGAACTGGTCCTTGCCGCCGATGGTGAAGGTCGGCAATTCGCGAGGCGCTTCACCGGGGCGCAGATGCAGATAAGAAAGGGTGGCTAGTCCCACTGTCGCGACAGTTGCCAAAGCTGCCGTGATCACAGATCGTCTGCGCTCGGCTGGCGCGCGACGTACGGCGACAAAGTTGGCGATATCGGCAACGACGCTGCCTTGCGGTGTCACCACGCCCAAGTTGCTGATCGAGGCTGGGATCAGGTCGTCGGCGACGGGGCGCACAATAATCGGTAGACTGTGCTCGGGCGTCTGCCCCCATCGCTTGCGAAACAAAAGCAGCTGCGTCAGGCATTGCCCGCCTGCAACCACCGACTCTGGGCTGACTAAGAAGACGAGAAAATTTGCGCGTCCAACCGCTTTGTTGACGGCCTCTAGCGAAGTTCGGGCCGCGTCAGTGCGGATGACATCCGGGTACGACACTGTATGCCCCTCGCTCGACAACGCGGCGGCGACGCTGTGGGCCAGGCCCTCATCAACTCGCGCGTGGGCAATGAAAATGCGCATGACAGTCTCGCTCAATGGAGTGCACTTAATTCGGAGGCCGAAAAATCTCTTCCTGAGTGATAGGGTTCTGAAAGCCAATCTGCCAGCTGCCGCGCCAGATAACGGCACCATGCTTGGCGCTGATTTCGATATCCATGGGCGATCTGTAATATGAGGTCAGGTTGATGCGCTTCCCGTCGGGCATAACGAACGGCCCGGAATTGGCCTTGACAGTGATCTTTTCACAGCGCTCGTCGTAATCGATGCTGACGATGTTGTCAGCCATCTCGGGTGCTTTGACGAGGCATGTATAGTCCTTGAAAATATCGGGTCGCTTGTTGGTGACGTTGACGACCGCTGTCTCACCAGCTTTCAAAAAGTTGCTGCCGTAGATTGTGAACGGCTCGCGCACGGCCGTGACCGTCGGCTCTGGCGGTGTATAAAGCGCGTAGCCTGCCAGACCGGAGATCACAGCGCAGCCAGCCAAAGCCAAGGTAGCGGCTTTGGCGCGGCGACGATTTTTGGCGCGCGCCTCAAGTCCGGCGATGGCGTTCAGCGTTTCGGTGACCAGATCACCGACGGGCGTGAGGATGGTGACATTGCGCAGGTAGTCCGGAATGGACGGCATCGGCGTCGGCAAGGCCAATACGGGCAGCACGCGCTGTCCTGGATTTGGCGCCACCTCTTGCATCATTTGCAATTCAGTCATTGTGTATCGCCCGTGCGTCACCGCTTCGGGCGAGATCAGGAACACGACCAAATCAGACTGAGTAATGCCTGCTTCAGTGCCTTCATTTCCGCGACATCTACGTAACTCGCTGACCTAATGATCGAATCAGGTAGATCGCTTGCCGTGGGCGGTATCACTCGGCGGGTGAAGGCAGATGCGAAGCTTCGAGATCGTGCGATCGAGCACCGATACGC
>CAMDBL010000133.1 GCA_945889015.1 Devosia equisanguinis | reverse complement strand
GTCTGACACCGCCACTGTCGGGGTGCCGGCGCCGGGGCGATCGAGCCCCGCGAAGTGCGAAGCTTGCGCGGTTTTCGTTGCTGGTGCCCCGCCCCTCGCCGCCGACGCCACAGCGTCAGCACCAACCCGAAGCCACCGATCCAGGTTGTATGTTCAAGGATCCCTCCCTTCGAGGGTTGTTCTTCATTCGTTACGGAGCGTGGCATCCTCACGGATGGCACGTTGTCACATCATGCGCGGACTTGCAGATAAATCAAGTCCAGAGAGAAACGGAAGCTCTGGGCCCACCATCTCAGCGTTGCAATTCGGCATCGCGCCCTGAAAAACCTCGGAAACGAGATAATGTGACCGCAGAGCGCGGCGCGGAATTCCTTTATAGTTGACTATCTCTGTATAGATGAAGCGTGCGCGTTGACCGGCAGTATTCGATGATCACGTTTCACCTCGGATTGGGCGCAGCCGTCACGGCTTGCGCGATCGTCGCTGCTGCCGGTCTCGAAACCGCCGTTGCAGATGACAAGGCTGGTCGCGCGACCGGATTGCCGGAGGCCTCGATCGCGACCAGCCTTCCAGGCAACGGCGATATCGGCGGCCATCGGGCCCGTTTGGCCGGTCATGGGGTGACCTACGGCGTCAACTACATCGGCGAGGTCTGGCGCAATCCCAGTGGCGGCGTATCCCGCGCGACGGTCGCCGACGGGCGGCTCGAGCTGGTGGTGGATGCGGATTTCAACAAGCTGCTCGGTTGGCAGGGCGCGTCGTTCCACGTGAACGGCTATTACATCCAAAGCTCGTCGCGGCAGGACGATACCGGCCAGTACGGTCTGTCCAGCCGCCACATCCAGAACTTGATGACGATCAGCAACATCGAGGCATTTCCGTCGACCCGCTTGTTCGAGGCCTGGCTCCAACAGAAGCTGTTCGAAGGCCGCGTGTCGATACGGCTCGGGCAGCTCGCCGCCGACAGCGAGTTCGCTGTCAGCGAGCACGCTGGACAGTTCGTCAACGGCACCTTCGGCTGGCCCGTGATCGGCGGCGCCAACCTCGTCAACGGGGGCCCGGCCTATCCGCTGGCGACGCCCGGCGCACGCCTGCAGGTCGATGTCACGGACCGGATCAGCCTGCTGGCCGGCGTGTTCAACGGCGATCCGGCCGGCCGTGGCGCCGAGCAGGATCCTCAGCGCCGCAACCGGCACGGCTTCAATTGGCAGGCGAAGGACAAGCCGTTCGCGATCGCCGAGGCGCAGGTCAACTGGAACCGGGAAGAGGGCTCGGCCGGACTGGCCGGCACCTTCAAGCTCGGGATTTGGCATCATTTCGGCTCGTTCGAGGATCAGCGGATCGTCGCCGACGGATTGTCACTCGCCGTCAGCGCCGAGGACGCGCGTAGACGCGAAGGCAACCCGGGCTTCTACGCCGTTCTCGACCAGCAGCTCTACCGCGCCGGTGGCATGGGACTCGGCGCCTTCTTCCGCGTCGCGACGATGCCTTCGGATCGCAATCTGGTCGACTTCACCTTCGACACCGGGCTCAAGGCCTGGGGCTTCATGCCCGGCCGCAAGGACGACAGCGCCGGCCTCGCCCTCTCCTACGCCCGGATCTCGGATCGCGCCCGGGCGCTCGACCGGGATCTCAATCTCGCCAACGACCTGTCGGCAGCGGTGCGCGACTACGAGCTGACGGTTGAAGCCAACTATACGGCGCAGATCGTGCCGGGTTGGACCGTGCAGCCCGTGTTCCAATACATCTGGCATCCCGGCGGCCACGCCATCGACCCGACCGACGTCGATGCCACCAAGGCCATCAAGGATGCCGCCGTCGTCGGTGCCCGGACCACCATCAACTACTGATCTGACGACGGCCGATCAGGACCTCCGGCCGGGGGACGATCAGGCGACAAACCTGCCGCCGCAAGAACGCAGAGGCGTGATGCCGACTTACATGGCATAACCGCGTCCTCCCCCTCGCTCTCGCTGGCAGGTTTCCCGATGACCAAGACGAAGACACCGGATCAACTGCGCTCGGCCCGCTGGTTCGCTCCCGACGATTTTCGCGCGTTCGGACACCGCTCGCGAGCAATGCAGATGGGCTACGGCCCTTCAGACTGGGTCGGAAAGCCCGTCATCGGCATCCTCAACACCTGGTCGGACATCAATCCGTGCCATGCGCATTTCAAGAGCCGGGTCGACGACGTCAAGCGGGGCGTGTTCCAGGCCGGCGGCTTCCCGATCGAGTTGCCCGCCATCAGCCTCGCGGAGATCTTCGTCAAGCCGACGACCATGCTCTATCGCAACATGCTGGCGATGGACACGGAGGAGCTGATCCGCTCGCATCCCGTCGACGGCGTCGTGCTGATGGGCGGATGCGACAAGACCACGCCCGGACTGCTGATGGGCGCCACCTCCGCCGGACTTCCCGCCATCTATATGCCAGCCGGCCCGATGCTGCGCGGCAACTGGAAGGGTAAGACGCTGGGCTCGGGCTCGGACGGCTTCAAGTATTACGAGGAAAAGCGGGCCGGGACGATCACGCAGCAGGACTGGCTCGAGGTGGAGGGCGGCATCGCCCGCAGCTACGGCCACTGCATGACGATGGGCACCGCCTCGACCATGACCGGCATCGCCGACACCATCGGCATGACGCTACCCGGCGCCTCGTCGATTCCCGCCGCCGACGCCAACCACATCCGCATGGCCGCCGATTGTGGCCGGCGCGCCGTCGAGATGGTGTGGGAGGATCTGACGCCCGACAAGGTTCAGACGCGCGCCGCCTACGAGAACGCCATCGTCGTCGCCATGGCAATGGGCTGCTCGACCAACGCCATCATCCATCTGATCGCGATGGCGCGCCGCGCCGGCATCGACATCGGCCTGCAGGATTTCGACAAGGCGAGCCGCGAGATACCAGTGATCGCCAACGTTCGTCCCTCCGGCGACACCTACCTGATGGAAGACTTCTTCTATGCCGGAGGCCTGCTCGGATTGTGGAGCCGGCTGAAGCCGCACCTGAAGCTCGACGCCGTCAACGTCTCGGGCCGCACCATGGGCCAGTGCCTGGAGGGTGCCGCCGTCTACAACGACGACGTGATCCGCCCCCTCGACAACCCGATTTATGCGGAGGGCGCGCTCGCCGTGCTGAAGGGCAACCTTGCACCAGACGGTTGCGTCATCAAGCCATCGGCCTGCGCGCCGAAATTCCTCAAGCACACCGGAAAAGCGTACGTGTTCGACGACTACCCGGACCTCAAGGCCAACATCGATCGCATGGACCTCGACGTCACCGAGGATTCGATCCTGGTGCTGCGCAACTCGGGTCCGCTCGGCGGTCCGGGTATGCCCGAATGGGGCATGCTGCCGATCCCCAAGAAGCTGCTGAAGCAGGGCGTTCGCGACATGATCCGCATCTCGGACGCGCGCATGTCGGGCACCAGCTACGGCGCCTGCATCCTGCACGTGTCGCCTGAGAGCTACATCGGCGGCCCGCTGGCGCTGGTGAGGACCGGCGACATGATCACCGTCGACGTGCCCGGCCGCACGATCAAGCTCGACGTCACAGACGCCGAGCTCGCCCAGCGCCGCGCGGCCTGGAAGACGCCCGAGCCCCGTTATGAGCGCGGCTACGGCTGGATGTTCTCAAAACACATCAAGCAGGCCAACGAGGGTTGCGACTTCGACTTCCTCGAGACCGGCTTCGGCAAGCCGGTACGCGAGCCGGACATCTTCTAGCCCGACGGTCGCCTCCTCCCGTCCGGCATCGGCGGTGCGGCGGGCCTCGCATACACCCCCTCGTGGCCCCCAGATTGCAGCGGGAGCCGCGAGGCTGTTGCGCTTCGCTCTCCGAGCCGCTAATGATCCCCCGCGCGACGTCCGATGGCCGTCGCATACCGGTTGCCGCCTTAGCTCAGTTGGTTAGAGCACCAGATTGTGGATCTGGGGGTCCCCCGTTCGAGCCGGGGAGGCGGTACCATACAAAACTCAATAAATTCAGAGGCCTGGCAGGAGAACAAATGTTCCCCTAGGGATCATTCTGACTCACGTCTGCGGTCTCCATTCTGACTCTCGTTCTCACCGTGTTCTAAACCGAGCACCCAGGCGCGCCGCTTGAGGGCCGCAGCTAGACGTTGAGCGTCGGTTTTCTTCACGTAGCCCCGTGCAGCCTCGGGGCTACGATGTCCTGACAGGCTCATCACACCTTGCTCGGTTAGCTCCGCATCGCCCAGCTCAGTCATCCCGCCATGCCGGCAGGCAGTCATAGTCACGTGTTCAGGAAGTCCTGCCGCTCGCCTCGCTTCCCGGACAATCCGCTTGGCGTAAGAGAAAGAATAAGGGCGGGGCGTGCCCCTCTCGCCCAGAGTCGCCACGATAGGCACCGCGATCTTCGGGAGCATGCGCAGGGCCTCTTCGAGCTCGGGGTAGAACCGCTCGCCTTCGGTCTCGAGAGGATGCCAAACGACTTCACCGGTCTTGTGGTGAACTATGCGCACGTGTTGCGGCCGATCCCCCGGCCGGTAATCAGACCAACGAAGATGGCCCGCCAGTATATTCTCCGGCCGCTGTAACCACTCGAAGCAGATGAGCGGAACAACAGCCAGATGAACGTGGCCGTAGTCGCGGAGAGCGGCGGCCAAGGCGAAAGCCTCGGCCCTCGTGGCATGTCGAATGGCCGTTGTGGCCCGGAAGCGGGTAAGCCCCACAAAGGGGTTTGCCGCTACGAACTGCTGGGGATGTGTGCGCTGGACGACGGTCCAGGCCTTTTTGGCGATGTCGATGGTATGATTGGCGCGCCGCAGCTTTGTGCCGTCTTTGCCGCCGCGCAGAGCCTAGTAGATCTTATCCACTGCGGTGTAGCGCGTCAATCTGGGTGAGACGGCCGCCGCAATCTCTATCGATCGCCGCCCGCCGTCTCATCCTGATTGTCGCGCGCCAGCTTTGACCAAGGGGCCTGTCTTTGCCGGATTCGGATCACTTGGAGTGCGCCTTGTTGTTGATGCTCACGCCATGGCCGAGCTGCAAAGGTCCCGGAACGGATAGGCGCCGTTCAGCGATCACCCCCGCGCAGGCGACATTGAATTTCAGTGCGTCGAAGAGATGAGCGTCAACAGTGACCCTGATCATATCGGATCAGTAGAAGCCCACCTCGCGCACGTCGATCTCGGCCTCGTGGTCCCGGCCGTAGGCAACGACGGCCACCGATGTCAGACTGTGCGGTTGAATTTCAGTTCGCAATAGAGCTCCAGAAGCAACGAAGGCATCGAATGGCAGGCGTACCTCTGTCCAGCCTCGAGTGACCTGGAAGCCCGCCTGATAGTACTGCCACGGCAGGATCGTGCCCGTCGTGCGCAGATGCACGAAATAGCGCTGGTCGTTGCCGCGCACGATAAGCCGCACTCCGGTCGAGCCCTTGGGCGGCGGACTGAGCAAATCGAGCCGCATCTGGATGAACCCACCTCGGTTGGCGGTGCTGACGCGGCCAGTCATCCTTGCGTAAGGTCGGTCGCCGTTCTGCATGAAAACGACCTGCCCCGACGACACGCCGCCCATCACCCCATCCGTGACGAACCGCCAGCGAGCTTGGGGCTGCTTGGTGAAATCCTCAATCGTCGTCGGCTCGGATGCAACCGGCGGCACCCATGAGGCGGCCATCAGGACCGAAAAGATGAACGAGATCAGACCGCGTACCAACATTTCTTTACCTCTGGTGCATCCACGCTGCGGATTGGAACACAACATCGGCCGCCGCAGGTGTTCCAGCGCAGTCGGGCGCGATTGGTTGCCAGGACTATTGCGCGGACGGTCGATCATGCGGCTGGTCCACCGATAAATCGCGCCAGCACAACGCCGGCCAGCACGATATGAGCCAGTGTGATCGCCACTGGCAGCCCGTGCAGCGGATTGAACCGCGCCCGCGCCCCTGTGTCGGTGGCGCAGTTTATCGCAGGCATTAGGATCTGCCGGGTGGGCAGCGTCGTCACCGCGATGGTCGCCAGCAGCCCCGCCGACCAAAGATCAAAAGGCCAAAGCAGCGCCGTTGCCACCGCGGCCGTGCCCATCACGAACAGGTAGAACAGCGGAAACGCGCGCCGGATCGTCGGCCCCGCCACATCGGACGGCAAGGCAGTGAAGAGGAAGGCTGCAATGCCGAAGGAATAGAGCACCATTCCTCCGAACAGGAGCGCCGTGGTCAGAAGCGCCGCGGTCAGCATACGTGGGTCTCCGGCTTGCGCGCGAGCCCCATATAGAGAATTGCGGTCAGTGGCACCGGTCCGAACGTCAGGTCGAGCCGGCGGTTGACCCCGCGCGGGCCAAGCCCGGTCATGGGGCCGGTCACCAGGCCCGCGCCCTCTAATGCCTTGCGCAATTCGCGCGGCTTGATGAAGAGGGCTGGGTCATGTGTGCCTTTCGGCAACAGGCGCAGTACGTCCTCAGCCACGGCTATCGTGGCAAGGCGCGCGATCGGATTGCGGTTGATCGTGTCGAACAGGAACAACCCGCCCGGGCGCAGCACGCGCGCAACCTCGGCCAGCACGCGGCTTAGATTGGCCACATGCTCCAGTACGTCGACGCAGACCACCGCATCGAAATGGGCCGCGGCGCAGGGCAGGGCCTCACCTACGCCGACGTCATACTGGATTGCCAGGCCCATGACGCTTGCATGGCGGCGGGCCGCCGCCACCGCCTCGGCCGCGGGGTCGATACCGACGACGCGGGCACCCCGCTCTGCCATCGCCTCGGCCATGAAACCACCCGCGCATCCCAGATCGAGCACGTCCTTGCCCAACCACTCGAAATGCCGGTCGAACCATTTCAGCCGCCCCGGCACGAGGTTCTTCAATGTGCGCACCCAGCGTACCTCGTCCGACCACCACTGGTCAGCCACCTGGTCATAGATCGTCAGGTCATTGCGCATGGGGTCGGTCCTTGGCTTGTTTCAGGCGCGGTACGGCGTAGGGCACGGCGGCGCGGTAGCGTTGGAAACGGTCGCCATAGCGCGCGGCAAAGCGGCGTTCTTTGAGCCGGGGTGCCAGCAGGCAATAGGCAGTGTAGCAGACGGCCAGCGCCAACTGGTCCGGGGTCCAAACCGGCACGGTCCAGAGCGTCAGCGCAAAAGCCACATAGATTGGCTGGCGGATGACCCGGAAAAGACCGTCGGTAGGCATGTCAGGGAACACGGGTCGGATCTTTGCCATCAAAGACATCCACCCGAGCGCACCCGACTGAACCTCGGCACCCGCGTCGAAGCTGGATTTCATGAGCAACAGCCAGCTTGCAGCGTAGACGGCGCAGATCGTCCAGAACGCCGTGCCTTCGGCCCGCCACCAGACGATGCCTGACGGAGTCCAGAGCGCGAACAGCGCCAGAAGCTGCGCCGATGCGATGATGGCATAGGTGGTGGTGGCGAGCGTCGCGCCATGCGGGCCTGGGATGAGGCGGGCCAGCCACCGCCCGCCGGGGCCATTCAAAAGCAGCGAATGGGCCAGCGGAAACTGCAGGATCAACGCCAGATTTGCGACCAGCGCCCAGGGCCAGGGCACGCGGCCAAGGCTCTCGCTCAGGCCGAAGAACATGGCGGTGATCATCGCCAGCACGGCTGCGGCGAAGACCGCGTGGCAGACCAGTCCTAGCGCCAGCGCAATCGCGATCCGCCCCGCTCCCGGTGGCGGACTCAGGGCTGCGCAGATCAGAACGATCAGGCGGGCGATGCGCGGATCAGTGATCATGGCATCTGCGCCAGGAGATCGTTGGCGATGGCCGTGCCGCTGGTCCACGCGGCTTCCACCCGTGGACCGATGCACCAGTCCCCTCCGAGATAGAGCGACCCGCCCGCATCGCGCAGAAACGTCTGGCTGAGTGGAGTCGTCACGCGCGCGTACCGCCAGCGGTGCGCAGCGGCGTGGGTCACACGGTCAACCGTCACGCCAAGCCGGTCGCAAAGCATCGGCAGCAGACGCGCGGCGATTGCAGCCGGGTCATCCTCCAGATGCATGACACTGAATGCCGGACCGGCCTGCGCCACCCAGGCCACCACCCCGCTCGTAACACTGATCGCCGGTCGGCCGGGCTTCGCACTGTCTTGCGCGATCCACGCTAGCGGCTCATCCGGCGCCTCGCGAGTCACGAAGGGCGGGGGCGCATTGATGCCTGCCATCAGCGTCAAGCAGGGATCCATCCGCACGCCGCCGATCATTGCCACTAGCGGATAGTCCGCGCTCAGAAGCCCCGCCACCTGCGGTGCCGGTACGGTGACGACGACGCGCGCGGCGGGGTGGCATGCATCCCCCGCCAGCACCTGCCAACCACCGTCGCCGCGCTGGATCGCGGTCACCTGCACGCCCTGGCGCACGTCCAGCCCTACCGCCAACGCCTTGCCCAGTGTCGCCATACCGGGCATGCCCACCACGCGGGCGCGGCCAGCCCCATCGGGCCAGGGGGCGGCATCGCCCGAGGCAACAAGGTTGCGCAATGCCGCGGCAAAATCTGCGCCCTTCGCGGTCACATACTGCGCGCCATGGTCGAATTGCAGCCCGTCTGCTCGGCGGGTCGCCACCCGCCCGCCGATCCCGCGACCCTTGTCCAACATCAGCGCTGGCACGCCTGCCTGCGCCAGCCGCCGCGCGCAGGCCAGCCCCGCGATCCCCGCGCCCACGATGACGACAGGGATCATGCCAACTCCATCTGCTGCAAAATGCGCGGGATCTGTTGTTTCAATTTGAAAAAACCGGCCGTCGCGTGAGGCCAGATCGCACTGTCCCAATCGCGTCGCCATTCGGCCAGCACGATCCCCTGCGCGGCCAGCGCCGACGTGGCCTCAGTCAACCAGTCGTAAAGCGGCCCGCGCGGGACATAGGGTGTGACGATCTGGGTCACGCCCGCGGCTGCGGCCCAACGCGCCAGCGCTTCCGGATGATCGGCCCGCAGGGCGGCCGCCGTGACCTCCGCGCGCGAGGCGGCGTCGGCTAGCGCCTCATCCTCGAATTGCGCGACCGCATCCGCAACTGGGAGCGGCGACCGAAGGTGGCTGGCCGCCAGCGTGGCGGCCGCTCGAATGTCCAGACCGTCGAGCGCAAAGTCTTCGATCCGGCAGTCTTCTTCCGTGATCAGCAGCCCAGTCGGTCTGCCAGGCTGCGGCGTCGCGACGCCGCGCATCGGCAGTAAGGGGGGCAGCCCGTCGGGCTCGGTCGCCTCGAGGCCTGCCACGACCTCGGCGAGGTCGCTGTCGCGCGGGGCAAACCGCTGCCCGGTGAAGGTGGTGATGTTCCATGCCTGCGCGCGATAGGGTTTGCCGCGCGTGTGCAAGCCCGCAACCCACCGCCAACCCAACGTGTTCGACGCCGGATCGCCATCGATGAGATGGCGATAGAAGAAATCTGCACCCAGACGCCACGGCAGGCCCAGCGTGAAAATCCAGATCGATGCAAACCACATGCGCGCGTGGTTGTGCAGATAGCCAGTGTCGGCCAATTCCTGCGCCCAAGCGTCGAAACAGTCCAAGCCGGTCTCGCCGGCTTCGGCGCGCGACACGTCCCGGCGCAACCGGCGGTCGCGTCCAAGGTCTGCCAGATCGTCGAGGAGCCCCTTGCGGTAGCTGTCCCAGACTTGCGGGCGGCGCTCCATCCAGCCCTTGAAATAACCGCGCCAAATAACCTCTTCGATGAATTTCCCGGCCGGCTCTGGACCGTGCGCCGCCAATGCCGCGGCGAAAACCTCGGTCTCGGTGACCAGCCGGCGGCGGATCCACGGCGACAGCATCGACACCGCCGCGTGCTTCCCAGGCCCGTGGTCATAGTTGCGTCCACTGGCATAACGACGCCCCATGGCCGGTGCATAGGCCTGCAGCCGGATCAATCCGTGTTCACGAGTGGCGGCGAGGTCCAACATTTATCTGTCACGTCTTGCTGCGTTGTGGCTTAAGGAATGTAGTCCATCGTTCCGCAATATTCAGATGCAAGCGCATATCCTTCGCGTGCAAGCGCGACAGCGTCATACGTTGGCTGCGACCGTCTGGACCGGTCTCGCGACCATGACGGCCCTCCCGGTGCAGCAAATAGCGCACCCAATCAAGCTGCGGTGGCACTGATCGCGCACGGTACACTTCGCGGCGGTCGATGAACTTGCAGATCGGATGCGAGCGCTGGTCGGCAAACCGGCAGTCTCCAGAAACGGCCTTTCCACGGTGTTGCCAATCTGCCGATGACGCAATCGGCTGAGAGCATGATTGCGGACTTGGTGCGCCAGAACGAAACCTCACGCCGCATGCGCGAGGTAGCTGCCGCGACGGATGGCGCAGGCGATGTCCTGACGGCCGATCCTTTTAACGGTGGCTTATCGCCAGGCTTGAGAAGGATGTGTGGATGCTGCACGCGATCTTGCGGCAACAAAAAGTGGCCATTGTCGAGCAGTCTTGTCTCGGCGTTGGTCCAATGTGTTCAAACTGCAGCGATTGAAATTCGTCCATCGAGTGATCTGCGTTGATGGCGGCCTCGTTAACTATTCACAACCAGCGAACTGACACGCGCGACGCCAATGCGCAGCTCGTTACTGTCGGATTGAACCCACGTGCAGGAGAGAACAATGTTCGGATTGAAATCAATCGGTGCCGGTTTGGTAGTGGCAGGTGGCCTAACAGGCTGTTGAACTTCTCGGCTGCTGACAGCTTGCTGCGAATATGATTCCGTTCGGGCTCCACGTCGAGGGGGCTCGCATGCGCGGACCGGATCAGAAGTCAGGCTCGCTGTTCTCCTACGTGGATCCGGAGGAGCGGATCCCTCAGAAGCATCCGATCCGGGTCATCAAGGCGATCGTCGACGACGTGCTTGTGTCGCTCGATGCCGAGTTCGAGCGGCTCTACGAGGGCACCGGCCGCCATTCGATCGCGCCGGAGCGGTTGCTCAGGGCCTCGCTGCTGCAGGCCTTCTATTCGTTGCGGTCCGAGCGCCAGCTGATGGAACAGATCGGCTACAACATCTTGTTTCGCTGGTTCGTCGGGCTCGGCATCGACGACCCCGTGTGGGACCACTCGACGTTCTCGAAGAACCGCGATCGACTGCTCGACGCGGATGTTGCGGCGAAGTTCCTCGAAGCGGTGCTGCGCCACCCAAAGGTCAAGCGCTTCTTGTCGGACGACCACTTCTCGGTCGACGGCACGTTGGTCGAGGCGTGGGCGTCATTGAAGTGTTTCCGCGCCAAGGACGGCAGCGACGAGCCGCCTGCTCCAGGGCGCAACGGTGAGCGCGATTTTCACGGCGAGAAGCGCGCCAACGACACGCACGAGAGCAGGACCGATCCGGAAGCCAAGCTGTTCCGCAAGGGCAGCAGTCAACCGGCGAAGCTCTACTTCATGGGCCACGCGCTGATCGAGAACCGAAACGGTCTCGTCGTTCAAGCCGACGCGACGCAGGCGACCGGCAAGGCCGAACGTCAGGCGGCTCTGGCGATGATCGACCGACAGGACCCCGGTTCCGAACGCCGCCTCACACTCGCCGCCGACAAGGGCTACGACACCGCCGACTTCGTCGCCGATCTCAGGCAGAAGTGCGTTACGCCACACGTGGCCGCGAAGGTGACCGGCTCGGCCATCGATGGTCGCACCACGCGGCACGAGAGCTATCGGGTAAGCCAGCGCAAACGCAAGCTGGTCGAGGAAGCCTTCGGCTGGGGCAAGACGATCGCCGGCCTCGCGAAGGTGAAGGTGCGAGGGCTCGCTCGCGTGCGCTTCAAGTTCACGTTCGCGATGGCCGCCTACAATCTGATCCGAATGCCCAGGCTGTTGGCCGCAGCGTGAGTTGCGAGGGCAGATGAACCGATGGCCCGAGGCCGCGCGACGCGAGCGGCAGGGGCACCCGGCAAACCGCAACCGTCACGCCAAGGAAAAATAAATTCGCCGGTAGCCAGACCCAAGGATACCGATCTACCCGAGATCGAAATTCAACGGCCTGCTAGGGCTTCAGACGGAACAACGCCTTAAACAGCTTGAGAAACGGAATATCGAGCATGCTTGGATCTCAGGCGGAGATTGGGGAGCTCAGGCAGTGGTAGTTTATTCAGACAGCGGCACCGTCATCGGCACGTTCGAAGTCAGCGCATTATAATAATTAAATACGCCTACTGAGTGTGACACCAGAGACTACAACTGCATGACGATCACGCTAATTGTTGCAAATTATCAAAACGCTTAGGTCGGTAGCAAGCTCAGCTATATCGGTGGGCTCCATCGCAGATGATTTTGCATTGAAATTCGGCTTCAAATTGTTCACCTCAAGAAACAGGTTCGCTACACTCGATCGTATCGCAAAGTTTATGTTTTGCAATTTCACACCCATCAATCCGCTTGAGTTTATACCAACAACATTCCCAAAGCGGTCAAGAAGTGGCCCCCCACTGTTTCCTTCTTGAGTTGGAGCCGATGTTTGAAGGTGAGCGGAATCATTGGCTAGACCAGAAAGGGCTGTAACGTTGCCCTGTGTAAAATTGCCTAAGCTTGAGAGAACATTTGTCAAAGGAAATCCAAACGCATAAACAACCTCGCCTAACCTTGGCATACCTCGGAAGACCGCAACGGGGTGAGAAGTTATATCTACTTTGATAAGCGCAAGGTCGTTAGGTGCATCCTTTCCAATAACAACTGCAGATACCGCCTGATTTCCGTTGCGGATCACACGGACACTAGCGCATTTGCGTACAACATGTTCATTAGTTAAGATATAGCCCTTGGCCACAAAGAAGCCAGTTCCCGAGCTGGAAGCACGTCCGGTACTTTCAGATACAGGCCTAGATGAAGATGGTCTATCGGGACTTCCGCCCTCGGTTTTGGCTCTTTGCCAAAATTTATTTGTGCATCGCCGCAGAGCCCCGATAGCTTCGTCGGATGAGTCGAGAGATAGGGAGACTATTTTATTTTTGCCAGCATGCACAGCCACTACTTCGGCTTCGTCGAGAGACTGTACAAAGGCATCATTAATTGTCTCCCGAAAGCCCCGTGAACCATCATCTTCAAAAGCTCGAAATGTCCCGCCCCAACTCTTCCGGTCTGCGACAAACGTCAAGTTGTAAGTCTCATTTGGGATGAGTGATTGCCAATTGGGGTTCGTTAGGATCATAAAGTATTTTACTTTATGGTTCCAACCAACCATAAGAGTGGTGTGGTCTTTATACGAAACATACGCAATGCAGCCGGCGTGAGCGGACGAATATTCGATCCGCCAATGTTGGATCGCCTCAAATTCCTCATCAAATTTAACTTGACTAAGAGCGAGGCCGCACCAGGTTTGCACTAACAAAAAGACCATTGTGATCACGGCGGAGTGACGCATGGTGCTCATATAATTGGTGTGGGCAGTGTGGGTCATGTTGCCACCGCTAAGGGAGAAGCATTATTTATAGCTATGCTCAATATCGGAAACTGGCCGATTAACGACCAGCGCTTGCGGGAAGAACTCCCTCAAATGGGTCTTTCCTCGACATAGGATCCGAAACCTCAATCAAGTGCGGAGGACGCTGCTGGACGACATTGGCTGCGGGACGTGACGAACTTTCTTCATCGGTAGAACGTGATCTAGCAGGACGGCTCGCACGGCGGTTCTGTTGGGCTTGGGAAGCCTGCATAGAACCAATTATAGCTGCTCCAACGATAGCAGCACCAATTGCTCCTGCTACAGCACCGCCACG
>CAMDBL010000132.1 GCA_945889015.1 Devosia equisanguinis | reverse complement strand
CTGTGCGGGGTGGGATGCAGCAGTCGGGTACTTGGGCGTCACGCGCGCTCGACTATCCGAGGCTCGCCTGGCCGACTGCGGTGCAAACCCGCAGACCGGGGAATCCGGTGAAACGCCCGGGGTAAGCCACAAATCCTGCGCCGGGGCGGTGGAAGCCGCTCAAACACTACCATGAACCGCGGCCTCCACTGCCCCGGCTCCCTCGATCGCTTCCAACGCGCAGCCGGCGCGCGACGGCGGAGCCATGCGCGAAGGGATGAGACCGCAGGTGCAGGACCACCCCGCGCGCGCCGCATACCGGCCGGCGGCTTCGTCTCGGACACGTCGAAGCGCGTCGTGTAGGGTGCCTAAAAACGCGCCGCTGGTGGCGCGAGAGTGAGGGAGCGCGGTTTGGCTCGGGCGGAAGCTGCCGCAGAAGCGGCGAACGACATCGACGGCCGGGCGGCGTGGATGCGCCTTCTGGCGGCGCTCGCGCTCGGCGCCGTCGGCTGCACGGGGATGTGGTCGCACATGGTGGCGCTGCCCGCCGTGCAGGCCGAGTTCCAGGTCGGCCGCTCCGAGGCGTCGCTGCCCTACACGCTCGCCATGATCGGCTTCGGCGTCGGCGGTGTCCTGATGGGGCGCATCATGGATCGCTTCGGCGTGCTCGCCGCGATCCTGATCGGGGTGGCGCTGCTGGCCGCCGGTTACGTCGCCGCCGGGCTGTCGCAGACGCTGTGGCAGTATGCGCTGAGCTACGGCCTGCTGATCGGGCTCGGCACTTCCGCCATGTTCGCGCCGCTGATGGCAGACATCTCGCACTGGTTCCATGTCCGGCGCGGCATCGCGGTCTCGATCTGCGCGTGCGGCAATGCCCTGTCGGGGGCGATCTGGCCGCCGATCCTGCAGCATTTCATCTCGGCCGAGGGCTGGCGCGCGACCCACATCGGCTACGGCATCTTCGCCGCGCTGTTCCTGCTGCCGGTGGCCCTCGCCTTCCGCCGGCGCGCGCCCACGGTGCCGCAGGGACACGCATCCGCCGCGGCTTGGGCGCCGAAGACGATCGGCGTGTCGCCGGCCGCACTCCAGACCTTGCTGATGATCGCGGGCGTGGGCTGCTGCGTGGCGATGGCGACGCCGCAGGTGCATATCGTCGCCTATTGCGGCGATCTCGGCTATGGACCCGCGCGCGGCGCGGAGATGCTGGCGCTGATGCTGTTCATGGCCGTCGTCAGCCGCCTTGCGGGCGGCTTCATCGCCGACCGTATCGGCGCGATGGAAGCTCTGCTGCTCGGCTCGGTGCTGCAGGCGATCGTGCTGCTGCTCTACCTGCCGTTCGACGGGCTCGTCTCGCTCTACATCATCTCGGCGATGTTCGGGCTGTTCCAGGGCGGCATCATCCCGATGTACGCGCTGGTGGTGCGCGATTTCTACCCGCCGAAAGAGGCTGGGCAGCGCGTCGGCACCGTGATCATGGCGACGCTGGTCGGCATGGCGTTCGGCGGTTGGGCCTCCGGCGCCATCTTTGACCGCACCGGCTCCTACCTCACCGCGTTCGGGCACGGCTTCGTCTGGAATTTGATGAACATCGCCATCATCGCCGCACTCATCTGGAGCGCGCGGCGGGGGCGCAGCATGGCGGTGGCGTAGATGGTGACGGGCGGCACGATCATGGCGACGTCACCGAGCGACATCGACGGACGCCGTGCCTGGCTGAGGCTCGGCGCGGCGCTCGCGATCGGCTCGATCGGCTCCACCGGCATGTGGTCGGTGGCGGTCGCCATTCCCTACGTGCAGGCCGATTTTCAGGTCGCCCGCCAGATCGCCTCGCTGCCCTATACGCTGGCGATGATCGGCTTCGGCATCGGTGGCGTCGCGATGGGCCGCGTCACCGACCGTTTCGGCGTCATCGTCTCGATCCTGATCGGCACCGTGCTGCTGGGCGCGGGCTACATCGCCGCAGGGTTCGCGCAGACGATGGCGCAGTACGTGCTCGCCTACGGTGTCCTGATCGGGCTCGGCACCTCTGCGATGTTCGCGCCGCTGATGGCCGACATCTCGCACTGGTTCCGCAAGCGGCGCGGCACGGCGGTGGCGATCTGCGCGTGCGGCAACTATCTCGCGGGCACGATCTGGCCGCCGATCCTGCAGCACTTCATGGCGACCGAGGGCTGGCGCGCCACCCACATCGGCTATGGCATGTTCTGCCTCGTCTCGATGCCGCTGATCGCGCTCGCCTTCCGCACGCGCGCGCCGGTCGATCCGGACGCCAGGGCGCATGCCGCGGCCTGGCAGCCCCAGCAGATCGGTCTTTCGCCCGGCATGCTGCAGGCGCTGCTGGTGGTCGCCGGCGTCGCCTGCTGCGTCGCCATGTCGATGCCGCAGGTGCATATCGTCGCCTATTGCGGCGACCTCGGCTATGGCCCGGCGCGCGGCGCGGAGATGCTGTCGCTGATGCTCGGCATGGGCGTCGTCAGCCGGCTGATCTCCGGCATCGTCGCCGATCGCATCGGCTCGCTGTCGACGCTGATGCTCGGCTCGGTGCTGCAGGGCGTGGCGCTGCTGCTCTATCTGCCGTTCGACGGGCTCGCGTCGCTGTTCGTGATCTCCGCCCTGTTCGGGCTGTTCCAGGGCGGCATCGTGCCGATGTACGCGCTGATCGTGCGCGACTATTTCTCGCCGGCAGAGGCCGGCGCCCGGGTCGGGCTGGTGATCATGGCGACGCTGTTCGGCATGTCGTTCGGCGGCTGGATCTCCGGCGCGATCTTCGACTGGACCGGCTCGTATCAGGCGGCGTTCCTCAACGGCATCGCCTGGAACCTCGTCAACGTCACGATCGTGGCCTTCCTGATGTGGAACCGCCGGCAGAAGCAGGGAGCGGTCGCGACGGCGTGAGAAGGTTTTCGACCTCTGGTGTGTTCGATGGACGAGCAACGGTGTCGGACCGGAAATCAGACACCTCCTCCAGCCCACCGCGCCAGTTCGGCGATCCGGACCGTCATGGCGCTGTCGGGCTTCGACAGTTCGTCGACGACGGTGAAGTGGTTGGCGCTCGGCACCACCACGGCCTCGGCGACGACGTGGGCTGCGGACCACTGCTGTACGAGATCGCGGCTCTGGCGGTGGAACTCGGAGCTCTCGGTGGCGCCGACGCAGGCGACGAAGCGCGTGCCCGCGGGCGGGGCCGGCCATCGGAACACGTTCGCCTGCCGTGCCATCTCGGGCGTCAGCGCAGCGCCCTTGCCGATCGAGGTCTCCACCAGCGGCTCGGGATCGAAGGCGCCGCTGATGGCATAGGCCGCACGCACCGTGTCGGCGGGGAGGCCGAGCCTCGTCCATTCGGTCGCGGCCATCGCCGCCGTCAGGTGCCCGCCCGCAGAGTGGCCGGCGACGGCGACGCGCACGCCGAGCCGTTGGTGCACCGCCTTCACCGCCGCCCGCATCTCCTCGACGATGTCCATCACGGTGCAGGCCGGACACAACGTGTACGATGGGATCGCCACGGTGACACCGCGCTTGTTCAGCTCACGGGCGATGCGGCTGTGGTCCTTGCGCGTGCCCCACTGCCAGTAGCCGCCGTGGATGTAGACGAGCACACACTCGGGCGCACCGCCCTCGGCATGAAACAGGTCGTACTGCCGCCGCTCCCCGGTCCCGTAGGCGAGATCCAGCTCGGCACGCGCGCCCGCCCGATAGGCCGCGGACTCCGCCGCCCACCGCGCATTGAACTCCGCATACTCCGGCACGCGCAGGCGGTTGTTGTACTCGGCTTCCATGTCGAGCGTGGTCATCGCTTGCTCCATCGCATGTCGTTAGGAATCCACTCCCTTCAGTCGAGGGGAGTACGGGCGTGCTCATTACGCCGCAGCCATCGCGCGGGCGTCCTCCTTGATCATGTCGGCGGCTTTCTCTGCGATCATGATGATGGGGGCGTTGGTGTTGCCGGAGACGACGCGGGGCATGATCGCGCCGTCGACCACGCGCAGGCCTTCGATGCCGCGCACCTTGAGGCGCGGATCGACGACGGCCATGTCGTCGGTGCCCATTTTGCAGGTGCCTGTCGGGTGGAAGATCGTGGTGCCCTTCTCGCGCATGTAGGCCATCAGCGCCTCGTCGGTCGCAGCCTGCGGGCCGGGGAAGCGCTCGGCGACGACATACTTGGCGAACGGCTTCTGGGCGCTGACCTCGCGCACCTTGCGCATGCCGTCGAGCATCGTGCGGCGGTCGCTCTCTGTATCCAGGTAGTTGGCGACGATCTTCGGCGGCTGGCGTGTGTCGCCGGTCTTGATGGCAATGGTGCCGCGGCTTTCGGGACGCAGCTGACACACTGAAATCGTCATGCCGGAGAAGGTGTGCAGGCTCTCGCCGGGCTTGTCCGCCGACAACGGAATGATGTGGAACTGGATGTCCGGCAGATCGAGTTCGGGCCTGGACCGCAGGAAGGCGCCGGCCACGCCCGCGCCGATCGTGAGAATACCCGAGCGCCGCGTCGCGTACTCGATGCCGGTTTTCATCTGCAGCCAGCGGCTGTGCCAGACGTCGTTGAGGCTCGCCGGCAGCGAGCATTCGTAGACGAAGCGGATCTGGAAATGATCCTGCAGGTTGGCGCCGACACCCTCGAGCGCATGCCGCACCGGGACACCTGCCGCCTGCAGCACCGCGGCGGGACCGATGCCCGACACCTGCAGGATCTGCGGCGAGCCGATCGCACCGGCCGCGACGATCACCTCGCGCCGTGCCTTGATCAGCCGCTCCTCGCCGCCGACCCGGTAGCGCACGCCGCGCACGCGCCGGCCGTCCAGGTCCAGTCTCGTCACCGCGGCGTTGGTGATGATCGACAGGTTCGGGCGCCGCCGTGCGGGATTGAGATAGGCGACGGCGGCCGAGCAGCGCCGGCCGTGACGGTTGGTGAGCTGATAGTATCCGGCGCCTTCCTGGCTGGGACCGTTGAAGTCCTTGGTGTGGGGAATGCCGGCCGCGACACAGGCCTGGATGTAGGCCTCGCACAGCGGGTTGTCCATGCGCACGTCGGCGACGCCGAGCGGACCGCCCGAGCCATGCAACTCGTCGGAGCCGCGTTCCTGGTCCTCGGCGCGCTTGAAATAGGGCAGCACGTCACGGAACGACCAGCCGGGATTACCGAGCTGGCGCCACATGTCGTAGTCCTGCTGCTGGCCGCGCACGTACAACAGCCCGTTGATCGAGCTGGAGCCGCCGAGCACCTTGCCGCGCGGCCATGCCACGATGCGGTCGCCCAGGTGCGGCTCGGGCCCGCAGTCGTACTGCCAGGTGACGGCCGGGTTGAACATGGTGCGGAAATAGCCGGCGGGAATGTGGATCCACGGATTGAGATCGCGTCCCCCCGCTTCCAGGATCGCAACCTTGAAGGCGGGGTTCTCCGACAGCCGGTGCGCCAGCACGCAGCCGGCCGATCCTGCTCCCACGATCACGAAATCGAACTCGCCCGCATCGGTCGCCATATGTGTCACCAGCCCTTGCGTCCCCTGTCGTGGCCCGGACTTTAGGCCGCGAGGGCCGTCGCTGCCAACCATTCGAGCAGACTTGCCATTCGAGAAGACTTGATGGGGCGCAAGGTCCGCCGCCGCGTTGTGGAGCAAGGATTGTCAAACGCCGGGAGGTTGGTCATGCGCCGTCGCCGCTCCGAGCTGTTCAAGGATCGCCAGGAGGCCGGCCGGCGGCTGGCGGAGCGGATCGCGCAGGAAGGCTATGCCGACCCGGTCGTGCTGGGATTACCCCGCGGTGGAGTGCCTGTGGCGGCCGAGGTCGCCGACCGGATCGGTGCGCCGCTCGACGTCATGCTGGTGCGCAAGCTCGGTGTGCCGGGCGCCGAGGAGGTGGCGGCGGGCGCGGTCGTCGACGGGGCCTCGCCTCAGATCGTGCGCAACGACGACGTGATCGCCGAGTACGGCGTGACCGAGGAGGATATGCAGACCGCCGCCCGGCGAGAGCTGGCCGTCATCGAGCGGCGCCGGCAGGCCTGGCTCGAGGGGCATCCGTTTCCCGCGATCGAGGGTCGCACGGTGATCGTGGTGGACGACGGCATCGCGACGGGGGCGACGGTGAGGGCGGCGCTGGTGGCGCTCAGGCGTCACCGCGTCGCGCGGCTGGTGGTGGCGGTGCCGATCGCGGCGGAGGAGGCCGTCGACCTGCTGAAGGAGCTGGCCGACGACGTCGTCGTGCTGGAAATCCCGCACCCGTTCGGCGCCATCGGCTACTTCTACGGAGACTTCGAGCAGGTCGACGACGCCGAGGTAACGGAAATCCTGCGCGCGCACCGGTAGCGGCGGCGGGGGACGCGCCCCCGCCTCGGGCTTACTTCACCGCGGCGAGCTTCTGGCGCAGCTCGTCGACGTTGGGCAGGTCGGTGTAGTCCTCGCTGAGCTTGCCGGTGCCGGACGGGCTCTTGCAGGTGAAGAAGCGGAACGGGCCCTCGATGACCTTGAGGCCGTGCGCGGCGTGGCGCGGGATGTGGATGAGGTCGCCGGGGCCGACCGACATGATCTCGTCGCCGACCAGGAACGCGGCGCGGCCTTCCAGCGGGTAGATCCACTGCTCGTCGTTGGGGTGGAAGTGCGGCGGCGGACCCTCGCCGTCCTTGTAGGTTACGATGCCCACCTTGATCAGTTCACCGCCGAACTGGATCATGGACACGTTCGGGTTCTTGATGTCCGGGGTCGCCTTGAGGTCTTTGGCCTTGTAGATCGGCATGCGCGTCCTCGCCTGGGTTTTGGGATCGCCGTGGGGCGTTGGGAGCGCTCGGCTCCGAGGCTGAACTCTCGCACGCGGTGTCGCGGATCGGCAAGGGGCCGATTGTCGACTGTCGCCTTCTCGCGCCGATGGCTCGAGCACCGGCAGCTCAGCGCCATTCTCGCGCCACAAACATCCGTCAACCACCTATCGCTGCACGGGTTGCGTGCGGATCGGCGATCGTCTAAAGACAACGCCCCGGTGCCCGCTGCGGTCGCCGGAGCAACTTACGGGAGTAGGCTCGATGACATCACCGTCTCGCCGCCCCATGCGGGGCCAGGCCTGAACGTCGCCGCATCGGCGCCCTTCGGCCGTTGACACGTTCGCGCGCCCTTCCCGGCGTCGCGGCTGATCAATGCCTCGACTGTCCCTGCACGAGCGGGGATAGCTGACAATTCGGAAGATTCGGACATGGGCAATTCCCTGTCGGTGGACGGCCGCGCGTCGATCCACGTTTTCGCCTCGGCCAAAGCCTGGATCGAGGGCAGTGCGACACGTCAACTGGAGGAAGTTGCGCGCCGGAAGGGCGTCACCGCGGTGGCCGGCATGCCGGACCTGCATCCCGGCAAGTACGGTCCCGTCGGTTGCGCGATCCTGGCCGAGACGGTTCATCCCGCCTTCGTCGGCGGCGACATCGGCTGCGGCATGGGGTTGTTCCGCCTCGATGCCGAGGTGCGCAAGCTGCGTGTCGACAAGGCGGTAGAGAGGCTGCGCGTGCTCGCGCGGTCGTGGGACGGCGATGCGGCGGCGTGCGTGGCGGCAGCCGGTCTCGCGCCGACCGGCTTCGACGCCGCACTCGGCAGCATCGGTGGCGGCAACCACTTCTGCGAGCTGCAGGCGATCGAGGAGATCGTCGATGCGGACGCCGCAGCCGCGGCCGGTCTCGATGCGGAGGCCGTGTTCGTGCTGGTCCACTCGGGCTCGCGCGGGCTCGGCACCTCGATCATCGAGGAGGTGCTGGCGGGCGGGCTCGTCGCGCTCGATCCGGCCGGTGACGAGGGCAAGCTGTACCTCGACCGTCACGATCACGCGGTGAAGTGGGCGGCACTCAACCGCCGCATCATCGCGGAGCGCGCGGCGGCGGCCGTGCGGGCCGAGGCGGTGCCGGTGGTCGATCTGCCCCACAATCTGGCGGAGGTGACGGCAGGCGGCGTGCTGCATCGCAAGGGTGCGGCGCCGTCCGATCGTGGGCTCGTGCCGGTGCCGGGCTCGCGCGGAACGTTGTCCTACCTGGTGCAGCCTGTCGGAGCCAAACCCGAAAGCCTCGCCAGCCTCGCGCACGGCGCCGGCCGCAAGCTCGACCGCCGCTCGATGCACGGCCGCGCCGGCACCACTCGCTCGGAGCTGGAACGTTTGGCCCGCAACCGGTTCGGCGGCATCGTGGTCTGCGAGGATCGCAACATGCTGATCGAGGAGGCGCCCGACGCTTACAAGTCGATCGAGCAGGTGATCGGCGACCTCGAGGCGTTCGGGCTCGCCCGCGTGGTGGCGACGTTCCGCCCGCTCGTCACCTTCAAGTCGGTGCGCGAGCGCGACGAGCGGAGCCGCACGCGTCATCGAGAGAAGGGCTTCGTCGACAAGCGCCATCGCGGCTGGGGTGAGGGCGGCGCGGGCGGCGGCGAGCGGGAGGGCGGGCGATGAGGCGTCTGCTGGTGACCAGCGGCCGCGGTCCGGCGGAATGCCGGCTCGCGGTCGCCCGCGTGCTCGAGGCGATGGCGGCGGAGGCCGGCTCGTCCGGGCTCGATCTCGACGTCGCGATCGGGGCGGAGCCGGACAGGAACGGTCCGGCTTCCGCCGTCGTGGTCGTCGAAGGCGATGCGGCGGCGGAAGCCACCCTGGTGCGCGGCTGGCTCGGCTCTATCCTGTGGGTGGCACAAAGCCCGCTTCGGCCGCATCACAAGCGTAAGAACTGGTTCGTCGGCGTCGCCGAGCTGCCGGCTCCCGCCCGGCCCGCGGCGCCGCCGGCCGCTGCCGAGATCCGCTTCGAGACGCTGCGGGCCGGTGGACCCGGCGGCCAGCACCAGAACAAGACCGAGAGCGCGGTGCGAGCGATACACGTGCCGAGCGGTCTCTCTGTGGTGGCGCGCGACGGCCGCTCGCAGCATCGCAACAAGGCGATCGCGGTCGAGCGGCTGGCGGCGCTGCTGGCGATGCAGGTGGAACTCGCGGCGAGTGGTGACAGGATGGCGGTGCAGGCCGGTCACGACCGCCTGGAGCGGGGGAGACCCGTGCGGCGGTTCGTGGGGGCCGGTTTCAAGGAGGGGTAGATCGGGAGGTCGGACCTTGGCTCTGGCAGCTGCACTTGCCGGGACCAAGGTCCGGCGCGACGCCTCGGGCTGTCGGACCTCGGCCGCTGCTCGGCCTCGCTCCGACCTACACCCTTCAACCTCGGTCGGCTTGGCGCTATATGGTCGGCGGACGAACAGGTTCGGGCTTTGCGCTGCGGGCCCCGACGAAGGAGACGAGGATGCCGTTCATTCGCGTGCGCACGCTCGAAGCGCTGATCCTGGTGGTCGCTGCCGCCATCGCGCTGGCGATGTTCTCGCTCACCCCTCAGCCCGCCGACGCACAGCGCAAGGTGCCACCGCCGTCGCGCGCCGCGGCGCAGTATTCGTTCGCGCCGATCGTCAAGCAGGCCGCGCCCGCGGTGGTCAACGTCTACGTCCGCTCGCGCGTGCAGTCGTTCAACTCGCCGTTCGCCGACGACCCGCTGTTCCGCCGCTTCTTCGGCATGCCCGAGAGCCGCTTGCAGAACTCGCTCGGCTCCGGCGTGATCGTCTCGGCTGACGGCGTCGTCGTCACCAATGCGCACGTCGTCAAGAGCAGCGGCGGCCAGGCCGAGATCCGCGTCGCGCTCGCCGACAAGCGCGAGTTCGACGCCAAGGTGATCATGCAGGACGAGAAGAGCGATATCGCCGTGCTGCGGCTCGAGGGCGGCGACGGCCGCTTCTCGACGCTCGAGTTCGAGGACAGCGACAGCCTCGAGGTCGGCGACATGGTGCTCGCCATCGGAAATCCGTTCGGCGTCGGACAGACCGTGACGCAGGGCATCGTCTCGGCGCTCGCGCGCACCGAGATCGGCCAGTCCGACGCATCGGTGTTCATTCAGACCGACGCGGCGATCAATCCCGGCAACTCCGGTGGCGCGCTGCTGGACATGGCCGGCCGCGTCGTCGGCATCAACACGGCGATCTTCTCGCGCTCGGGCGGCTCGCACGGTATCGGCTTCGCCATCCCCTCCAACCTCGTCAGGCTCTACGTCGAGAGCGCCATCGCCGGTCGCAAGCTGGAGCGGCCCTGGCTCGGCGCCAAGCTCGAGGCGGTGACGCGAGAGATGGCGGAGGAGTTGAAGCTGGAGCGTGTCGCCGGTGCCATCGTCACGCGCATCTACGACAAGGGGCCGGCCGCCGCCGCGGGGATCGAGCCCGGGGACGTGATCACCGCGGTCGACGGCTTCGAGGTGGCCGACGCGCGCGGCGCGCTCTACCGCATCACCACGCGCGGTGTCGGCAACAAGGCGCGGCTCGATATCGTCCGCAAAGGTCGCACGCTGGCGCTCTCCATCTCCCTGCAGCCGCCGCCTGCGGCCGGCCGCGACGATATCCGCAACCTCTCGGGTGTGCATCCTTTCGACGGCGCGCGAGTCTCCAACATCGGTCCCGGTCTCGCCGACGAGCTGAACCTCGACGTTTCCGACGGCGTGGTGATCCTCTCGGTGCGCAACGGCTCGGTCGCCGAGCGGCTCGGTTTCAAGGCCGGCGACATCATCGTCCAGGTCGGCCGCGAGCGGATCGCCGACGTGGGCATGCTCGAGCGCATCGTCAAGGATCGCCAGAGGTTGTGGCAGCTCGCCATCAAGCGCGGCGACAAGCTGTTGCAACTCCAGGTCGGCGGATAAATCCATTCACATGATGCGAGCCCCGCACGCCGAGGACTGAAAATGGCCGATACGACGCCAGCGCCCGCCGCACAGCTGCCGATGATCGAACGTCGCCGGATCGAGGCGGCAATGCTGAAGCACGTCTACGACACCTTGACGGCGAGCCATGGCGTCGAGGTGGCCCGGACGACCATCGGCGAGGCTGTTAGGGCCTCCGCGATCGAGCAGGCCCGGCTGCTCGCGGAAGGCGAGCCCGGTGGCAAGACCAGCATGCAGACGTTCATCGCGCGCCAGTCTGCATGGCGGGCAGGCGGGGCGCTCGAGTTCGAGGTCAAGGAGCAGTCCGACACCCGCTACGCCTTCGACGTCACCCGCTGCCGCTATGCCGAGATGTACCGCGAGATGGGCCTCGCCGAGATTGGTCACCTGCTGTCCTGCCAGCGAGACAGCACGTTCTGCGAAGGCTACGACCAGCGCCTCCGCCTGACCCAGACCCAGACGATCATGCAGGGTGCCTCGCATTGCGATTTCGACTACAAGCTGGTCGAGGACTAGCCCCCTGGCCGCAGGCAGTCTTTCCCACCGGTAACTGATCGGTCGACAAGCCGCGACGATCGGCTAATATCGCGACAGAGCGCGGGACCCGAGCCCGCGACACGAGGGAGGACGCCATGATGAGGGCCGGCATTGCGCCGCGCGCGACGCGCTTCGTCGCATCCGCTGCTTTGGCAGCATTCGCCGCGATGACGGCGGTTTCGTCAGCCATCGCCCAGGCTTGGCCCGAGAAGAACATCACCATCCTCGCCTGCTTCCCTCCGGGCGGCGGCACCGACGCCATGTCGCGCTTCGTCAATACGCCGCTGCAGGAGGCGCTCGGAAAACCGGTGGTCGTCGAGAACCGGGCTGGTGCGAGCGGCAACGTTGCGATCCAGATGGTGGCCCGTGCGGCACCCGACGGCTACACGATCCTGGGCTGCTCGTCCTCGTATGCGCTCAACCCGAGCCTGCTCGCGGGTGCCAATTACGATCCGCTTAAGGACTTCATCCCGCTGATGCTGGTCGGCGCCTCGCCGAATGTCTACGTCGTGCCGGCAAACTCGCCGCACAAGACGATGAAGGACCTGATCGCATTCGTGAGAGCCAATCCCGGCAAGCTGAACTGGACCTCGGCGGGAGCCGGTACCACGGCTTTCCTCGGGACAGAGTACATGAAGCAGCAGCTCGGCCTGCAGATGGTGCACGTGCCGTTCTCGGGCGCGGGGCCCGCAACCCAGGCGACGATTGCCGGCCAGGTCGACCTCAACGCCTCGGCGATCGGCTCGGTGCAGGGGCAGATCGACGGTGGGACGTTGCGTCCACTGGCGATCGCCGCGCGTGAACGCTCGAAAGCGCTGCCGGACGTACCGACGCTCATCGAGCTCGGCCTCAAGGACGCCGAGTTCGACACCTTCCAGGCGCTGTTCCTGCCGGCCGGTACGCCCAAGCCCATCGTGGACCGGCTCGCCAGCGAGCTGACGAAGGCCCTCGCCAACCCCGATCTCAAGTCCCGCATCGAGAAGTCCGGCCTGCCGGTCCTCGCTCTTGGGCCCGAGAAGTTCCTGGCGCGGCTGCAGCGTGAAGTGCCGTTCTACAAGGCCATCATCGACAAGGGTGGCCTCAAGCCCAAGCAATAAGTCGAAACCAAGGGAGGAAGAACATGACTAGGCCAACGATCGAACGTCTGGCGCGGACGGCGCTGGGGATGGCTGCGGCCATCGGGCTTTATACGTCGGCAGCGCAAGCGGCGTGGCCGGAAAAACCCATCACTGTCGTCTCCTGCTTCCCCGCGGGAGGCGGCACCGACATCGCGGCGCGCCTCGTCAACATTCCACTCGGCGAGGCGTTGGGGCAGCCGGTGATCGTCGAGAACCGCGGCGGCGCCAGCGGCAACGTCGGCATCAGCTACGTCCAGCGCGCGGCACCCGACGGCTACACGATCCTGGCGTGCTCGAGTGCTTATGTCGTCAACCCGAGCATGTTCTCGAGTGCGACCTATGATCCGCTCAAGGATTTCGAGCCGATCACGGTGATCGGCGCCTCGCCCAACATCTTCGTCGTGCCTGCCTCCTCGCCGCACAAGACGATGAAGGATTTCCTGGCCTGGGCCAAAGCCAATCCTGGCAAGCCGAACTGGACGACGCCCGGCAAGGGCACCACGCCCTATCTCGGGGGCGAGCACATGATCCAGCAACTCGGACTGAAGATGGCCTACGTTCCGTTCACCGGCGCTGGTCCAGCCACCCAGGCAGCGGTCGCCGGTCAGCTCGATTTCTATTCGGCCAATCTCGGCTCGGTCGCAGCGTTGATCGAGGCCGGTCAGCTTCGCGCGGTGGCGATCACGGCCAAGACGCGCTGGCCCGATCTGCCGAACATTCCCACGATGGTGGAGCTCGGCATCAAGGACAACATTTCCGACACCATGCAGGGTTGGTGGTATCCCGCCGGCACGCCAAAGGCGATCATCGACAAGGTTTCCAGCGCGCTGATCAAGATCCTGAAGACACCGGAGATGCAGGCAAAGTACAAGAAGTCCGGCTTGCCGGTCGTCGCCGAGACGCCCGCGGAGATGAAGAAGCGCGTCGCCAATGAGGTCGCATTCTACAAGAGCATCGTCGAGAAGGGCGGTCTTAAGGCGAACTGAGCGCCTCCGCCCGCCAGAAATGCAGAAATCGGGGAGGAGCGCACGGCGCCCCTCCCTTTTTCATTGTGCGGCACCACGCTCGAGTGTCGTCAGGAGCGGCGCGCCTTCGCGACGATTGCGGCATGGCGGCGCTCGGCGTTGCGCAACTGCATGCGCTCGATGAACGAGACGCGGCCGTCGGCCCACACTTGGCGCTTCAGCCGCGCGACCTGGAAAGCGCTGCGGGCTATCACGGCACGCTCGGACATAGTCACGCGGCTGCCGTCGTGGCCGCGGTGGCCGTAGCCGCCAGGGGCGGCGAGCACGGCGCCGGAGGTGATGCTGAGGGTGGCGAGAGCGATCAGGGCGGACTTCATCATGGCGGTTCTCCTCGTTTCCAGTGGTTTCGGTCCTGCGCCGCATCTCCTTTCATGGTGAAGATC
>CAMDBL010000131.1 GCA_945889015.1 Devosia equisanguinis | reverse complement strand
GACTGGTCGCAGCAGGTGTTCGACGACATCACGGCGGAGTACGGGCGTTTCGCGGCGACCCTCGGGATCGCCAATGTCGTGGCGGTGCCGGTCTCGGCGCGCCACGGTGACAACATCGTCAAGCGCGGAACCGGTGCCGGCTGGTACATAGGCCCGACGCTGCTCGAGCATCTCGAGACGATCGAGGTAGGCGTACGTACGGATGCGCTCGGCCTGCGGCTTCCGGTACAGTGGGTCAATCGTCCGAACCAGGATTTTCGCGGCTTCTCCGGCACCATCGCGGCGGGCAGCGTGACGGTCGGCGACCGCGTGGTCGTCGCTGTTTCGGCGCGCGAAACGACGGTGAAGCGGATCTCGACCGCCGACGGCGACCTCGAGACGGCGCAGGCGGGCGAGGCCGTCACGTTGGTGCTCGCCGACGAGGTGGACGTCAGCCGCGGCGACGTGCTGGCGTCGGCGACGGACCGGCCGACGGTCGCCGACCAGGTCGCGGCACACGTGATCTGGATGGCGCAGGAGCCGATGTTGCCGGGCCGCTCATATCTGGTGAAGTGCGGCACGGCGACCGCAACCGCGACGATCTCGTCGCTGCGCCACAAGGTCGACGTCGACAGCCTCGAGGAGGTTGCCGGGCGCACGCTCGAGCTCAACGACGTCGGCTTCTGCAATCTCTCGTTCGATCGGCCGCTGGCCTTCGACTCCTACGACGCCAACCGCGTCACCGGCGGCTTCATTCTGATCGACCGCATCTCCAATCAGACGGTCGCGGCCGGGCTGATCCGTTTCGCGCTGCGTCGCTCGACCAACATTCATTGGCAGGCTCAGGACGTCGATAAGGCGGCGCACGCCGCGCTCAAAGGTCAAAAGCCCTGCTGTCTATGGTTCACCGGGCTTACGGGCTCGGGCAAGTCGACCGTCGCCAACCTGCTGGAGCAGCGCCTCCACGCCGAGGGCCGCCACACCTTCATCCTCGACGGCGACAACGTGCGTCACGGCCTCAATCGCGACCTCGGCTTCACGGATGCCGATCGCGTCGAGAACATCCGCCGCGCCTCCCACGTCGCCAAGCTGATGGTCGATGCCGGCCTGATCGTCATGGTCTCGTTCATCTCGCCGTTCAGGGCCGAAAGGCGCATGGCGCGTGAGTTGTTCGGCACCGACGAGTTCGTCGAGATCTTCGTCGACACTCCGCTCGAGGTCTGCGAGCAGCGCGACGCGAAAGGGCTCTATAAGAAGGCGCGTGCGGGACAGTTGCCGAATTTCACGGGCATTTCCTCGGCCTACGAGAAGCCGGAGACTCCCGAGGTCTATCTGGCCGGCGGCGGCACGCAGGCCGAGGCGCTGGCCGAGCGCGTCTTCACCTACCTGCGGTCCAAAGGCTATCTCGGCTGATCGGCAAGTCCCGGCCGCGACCGGGGCCGGAACCCGCGCGACCGATCATTCTGCCGGGGCAGCATCCAGGAACGCGCGCACGTCCCTGAATACCGCGCGGAACATCTCGGGCGTCAGCTTGCCGGTGTTGGTGTTGTAGCGCGAGCAATGGAAGCTGTCGAACAGTACCAGGCCGCCGGTCGGCTGATGGCGGACGTTGTGGCCGAACGGAAAGGCTGCGCGGCGCGCGCCAAGAGTCGACAGCGTGGTATCGTGCGCGATGCGACCGAGCGCGACGATGGTGCGAAGGTTGGGAAGCTCGCGCAGGAGCGTCTGGAGAAACGGCCGGCAGGTGGTCATTTCCTGCGGCGTCGGTTTGTTCTCGGGAGGCACGCAGCGCACCGCGTTGGTCAGCAGGCAATCGACCAGTGTCAGCCCGTCGTCGGGTCTGGCCTGATAGTGGCCAGCCGCGAAGCCGAACTCGATCAACGTCGCGTAGAGCAAATCGCCCGCATAGTCACCCGTGAACGGCCGGCCGGTGCGATTGGCGCCCCTCAACCCTGGGGCGAGGCCGACGATCAGCAAACGGGCGCGACGGTCGCCGAACGAGGGAACCGGCGCATTGTGCCAGCCGGGCTCTCTTTCGCGTGCCGCGTCGCGAAAGGCGACGAGCCGTGGGCATAAGGGACAATCGCGCGATGGTTCACTGCCCATCGTCGCTGGAGCGCGGGTGACCGCGTCGGTGACGGAAGCTCGGCCCACGACGCAGGATCAAAGGTCGTCGGGAAGGTCGTCGGGGCCAGCCGCCGGCTCACGCTGAGAGTAGCTGCCGCTACGCGGCGCATAGGAGCGGGTATCGCGCGGCTCGCGCGCCGGACGGGTCGAGGGATCGCGGCAGATCTGCTGCTCGAGCTCGCCCAGGTCGATGAACTGGTCGGCTTGGCGGCGCAACTCGTCCGCGACCATCGGCGGCTGGGTCTGCAGCGTCGAGATCACGCTGACGCGGCGGCCCTTTTGCTGCAGAGCGGCCACCAGCCCACGGAAATCGCCGTCGCCGGAGAACAGCACGATGTGATCGAGGTTGTCGGCCAGACGCATCGCATCGACGGCCAGCTCGATGTCCATGTTGCCCTTGATCTTGCGGCGGCCGGTGCTGTCGGTGAACTCCTTGGTCGGCTTGGTGACCATGGTGTAGCCGTTGTAATCGAGCCAGTCGATCAGTGGGCGGATAGAAGAATACTCCTGGTCCTCGGCCAGCGCAGTATAGTACAGCGCCCGCACCAAGTGACCCTTTTGCCGGAACATCACCAGCAAACGCTTGTAATCTATATCGAATCCGAGCGCTTTTGCTGTCGAGTAGAGGTTGGCGCCGTCGATGAACAGGGCTATCCGTTCATTGGGATAGAAATGCATTCTATTTATACCTCGATCGGAGTGTGAAACATCAGTCACTCAAAGCAACGATCGGCAGGTCCAAACACCCACTGCGCGACGTCTTCTTATGGCCTACAACCGCATATCTTTCCGCGATCCTTGCAGACACTGCACATTTACACCAGAACGCACCCAGCGAAAACTGTTTTCTCGTGAACCTGATGCATAACGGCAAGTCGTACCATTCATGAAGTCGATCCTGATCGCGCTCGGCGCCAATACGCCAGGACGATGGGGGAGCCCTGTCGCTGCCCTGGAGCGTGCCGTGGCGGAACTCGGGCGCGCGGGCGTGCGCGTGCGGGCTCTCTCGCGGATTTATGTGACCGCCCCCGTCGGCCGCGCCGGCCAACCCGATTTCGTCAACGCCGTCGTCGCCGCGTCGACGGGGCTGGAGCCGCCCCGGCTGCTGCGGCTGTTGAAGAGGCTGGAGCGGCGAGCGGGCCGGCGGCCGGGACCGCGGAACGGCCCGCGACCGCTCGATCTCGACATCGTCGACCACGGCGGCCGTATCGCTGGCTGGCGCCGTCTCGGACGGCGCCCGGGCGCGCTGATCCTGCCCCACCCCGAGGCGCATCGCCGGACCTTCGTGTTGATGCCGTTGCTGGACGTCGCGCCCGATTGGATCCATCCGGCGCTGCGCACCCCCGGCCGGCGGCTGCTCGCCGATTCGCGCCGCGGCCTGTGATCCCCTGTCGGGCGGATGCCGGGGGCGCGACACGGGATTTGCCGGCGGCCGCGTCAGCAGCTAGGACACTGCTCGACACCAGGAGGGATCGCATGCGCATCATGGTCACCAACGACGACGGCATCAACGCGCCGGGTCTGAAAGTGATGCGCGAGATCGCCGGCCAGCTCAGCGACGACGTCTGGGTGGTGGCGCCAGAGACCGATCAGAGCGGCGCCTCCCATTCCCTGACCTTGCACGAGCCGCTGCGCCAGCGACAGGTCGCCGACAAGGTGTTCGCCATTCGCGGCACGCCGACGGACTGCGTCATCATGGGCATACGTCACGTGCTCGTCGACAATCCGCCGGCGCTGATCCTGTCGGGCGTCAACCGCGGCTCCAACATCGCCGAGGACGTCACCTATTCGGGCACGATCGCCGGCGCCATGGAGGGCACGTTGCTCGGCGTGCGCTCGATCGCCATGAGCCTCGCCACCGGCTTCGATCGCTCCGGCCGCATCAAGTGGGAAACACCGGTCGCACACGGACCAGCGCTCGTGCGGCAGCTGCTGACGGCGGAGTGGGCCGCGGGTGTGCTGATGAACGTCAACTTCCCCGATCGCGATCCCGGCGACGTGGCGGGCATGCAGGTGACGATCCAGGGACGCCGCGACCAGAACCTGCTGCACATCGACAAGCGCACGGATACCTGGGGCAATCCCTATTTCTGGCTGGGGTTCGAGCGGCGCCGCTCCAATCCGGCGGAGGGGACGGACCTCGCCGCGGTCTATGCCGGCCGCATTTCGGTGACGCCGCTGACGATCGATCTCAGCCATCGCTCGACAGTCGAGACGCTGACGGCCCATCTCTCCCGTCAGCGCTAGACCCTGCTTCACCCCTCGCCAGTCGTGGCGAGGGAATAATCTCGATTCCGACACGATCCGCCGCGATGCCGGCGCAATTCCTTCGTCATCCCCCCACATTCGATCTGTATACCCGCTGGGGTCGGACAGCTGTCGAAGCATCCGGCTCGAACGGACGTATCAGCTCTTTCGCGGGCCGAGGCCAAATGGCCGGCGGAAGAGCGAGCGATCCTGCGGCGGCGCCGGCACCCGCGATGGTCCGGACGCGATCTGAGGCGGCGGAAGCCCACGGCTGTTAAGGCATCATTAACCCTTCGGGGGTTAGTGAAGAGTGGGTGTAGAGGTGCGTCACATGTGGTGCTCAGTCGTGTTTCCTCGCAATCGGATCGAGGCGTCCCGAGACGCCGGTGAGATCCTCAAGGTGAGCTGTCTCCGGCGGAGCCGGTCCAGGCACCGCGTCACGGGCCTCCTCGCGGTGGCCGCAGCGCTGGCTCTCGGCGGTTGCAGCGCGGACATCACCCGCTTCGATTCCACAAGCTTCGGTCTCGGCGCCGACAACTCGGTCTCGCCGCCGTCGTCCCCGCGATCGGCGGGCTCGGGGGGCGTCAACGGTCTGTCCACCGACCCCGGCTTTGCACCGTCCGGAAACTCTACCTACACGCCGCCGCGCGCCTCCAGGCCTGTCGGTGAGGTCAAGATGTCGGCGCTGCCCGAGCCCGCTGGCGCGCCGCCCCTGGGCAACTCCGAGCCGCGCCGGCCCGCGCCGATCGCGGCCCCGGCCCCGGAGTCGACACCCGCGTTCGCAGCGCCCTCGCCGGCCGCGCAGGCGCCAGCCAGCGTGGCCAAGGGTGAGATGATCGAGGTCCAGCAGGGCGATACGCTCTACGGCCTGTCCAAGAAGCACAGGGTGTCCATCAGCGAGCTCATGACGGTCAACGAGCTGAAGGGGCCGGCCCTGAGGCCCGGCCAGAAGCTGCATCTCCCCGCCGGCAAGCGCGTCGCCGGTCGAGGTCCGCAGAAGCCACTGTCGCGGCACGAGATGACGGCGGGAGCGCCATTCGCAGGCAAGCCGGCGACCGTTGCCAGAGCCGAAGGCAATGCTGGCGGCAACTGGCAGGGCAGCTACACGATCAAATCGGGCGACTCGCTCTATGCGATCTCGCGCCGGCTCAAGGTTCAGCTGGCCGAGTTGCAGAGCGCGAACGGCATCGCCGACCCGCGGAAGGTCAAGCCGGGAACGGTGATCAAGGTGCCGGGAGGGGACAACGAGGCTTCCGCCTCCTTGAGCGCGCCGCCGGCCACCGCCGCAGCGGCCGCTTCCGCAGCCCGCGACGAGGCTCCGCGCGGAGCCGGCTCCCCGCAGCCGACGATCATCAATGCGCCCCAGCCCGAGCAACGCGTCGCCTCGATCGGTGATACGGCGGTCGGTGCTTCAGACACGGCTCCGGCTCCGGTTTCGATTTCGGCCGGCAAAGCCCAGGACGCCCCCGCGCAGGTCAAGACGATTCAAGTCGCGGCGGCGGCCCCCGTTGCCGTATCCGCTGCCAGGTCGGGCCTCAAGCTGCGCTGGCCGGTGAAGGGCAAGGTGATCGCGAGCTTCGGTCCGCGCACCGACGGCACGCACAATGACGGCGTCAATCTTTCGGTCCCGCTCGGTTCCGAGGTTCATGCCGCCGAGGCTGGTACTGTTGCCTATGCCGGCAGCGAGCTGAAGGGCTACGGCAACCTGATTCTGATCCGGCACGACAACGGCTGGGTCACGGCCTACGCGCACAACGATCAGTTGCTGGTCAAGCGCGGCGACAAGATCCGGCGCGGTCAGGTGGTGGCGAAGGCCGGCAAGACCGGAACCGTCGATCAGCCGCAGGTGCATTTCGAACTGCGCGAGGGCTCCAAGCCGATCGACCCGACGCCGCACATGGAAAAGCTCTGATCACCCCTGCGATCTCGGTTGTTTGCATGCCATCGGCGCCCCGCTGTCTGGGGCGCCGAGCTGCGTTCGACGGCCGATTGGGGGGAGATCCAGAACTGAAACGGCAAGCTTCGCTCAAGAAAATAAGTTTAACAGCTTCGGGTTTTTACAGTCGTTGACTGTTCTTTTACTATATCTATTCAGGTAACTTTTATAGATGAAGCGTAGTCTCAGCCTCAACCCGGAGCAAAAAACAAAACGATCCGGGGCGTGAAATTCGACAGGGCAGAGGCAGACAATGAGTGTTGCGTTCGACATGACGCGCCATCGCGCGCCGGCAAGCGATGATGCCTTCAAGACCGAGTATCTGCAGGCGCTGCGACTGGTCGAGCGGCTGCACCGTTTGCTCCTCGACGTCATCAAGGATGAGTTCGACCGCCAGGGCGGTGCGGACCTCAACAGCGTCCAGGCCCTGCTGCTCTACAACATCGGCGACAGCGAGCTCACCGCGGGCGAACTCAAGACCCGGGGCTACTACCTCGGCTCCAACGTCTCCTACAATCTCAAGAAGCTCGTGGACATGGGCTACATTCACTACAAGGGTTCCGAGGTCGACCGCCGCTCCGTGCGCGTCAGCCTGACCCAGAAGGGCAAGGACGCCTGCTCCATCGTACACAAGCTCTATCAGCGCCAGCTCGGCTCGGTCGAGGCCGTAGCCCAGATTTCGGGCGACGACTTCAAGACTTTGAACCGCGCGCTGGTTCGCCTCGAGCGTTTCTGGTCGGATCAGATCCGCTACCAGCTCTGAGACCTGCTTCGAATCTAGGGGGACTTGACCCGCGGCCTCATCGGCTGCGGGTCTTTTTTCGTTGTGGCTGACATACATCATCCGGGGCCGCGCGCACGGGAGTCGCCGTTTCGGTCTTTTCAAGCGGCAGCCTTTACAGCACCTTGTGTCCAGTGGGGCCGCGCGATCCATCGTCGCGACCCTGCCGGCCAGGAGATCGAACGAGCCCGCGCCCTCACCTGCCAGGCGTAGCCCCGATCCCTCCGCCTCTGCGACAATCGTCGGCAACGTCACTGCGATCCGTTAACCATTCGGTCGCCGATTCGGACGCAAACTCGATCCGGAGGCTGCAGTCGGGGTGTCCGACGGCGACGATGGCGAGCCGTGTCGGTGCCAGGGCTCGAAACAGGCAACAGCGATGATGGTGAGGTCATGGTAGCTCGGATGGTCGCGAACCGGCGCGCGACGCGGTTTCTCCTCGCATCTTTCGCAGCTGCCGCCGTGCAGGGAGCCGGGGCGGCGATGGCCTGGGATCCCCAGACGGCCTGGCTTTCGAGCAGCGGCTATCAGGAGCCGGGTGGCCGTGCGCCGAGCGTGGACCGCGCTTTCATCCGCGAGTGGGAGGCCAATCCGCCCAAAGGTTATGCGACGCTGGCACCCGAGAACCTTGCCGCCACCAGGGCCGCGATCAAGCGCTATTCAGACCTCGTCTCGGCCGGCGGATGGCCGCTGGTGCCCGAAGTGCTGATGCAGGGCGGCATGTCGGACCCCGCCGTCGCCCTGCTGCGGCAGCGTTTGCTCGCCTCGGGCGATCTGAAGGACGAGAGTGGTGCGCCCAACAGTTTCGATTTTTACGTCGAGAAGGCGGTCAAGCGTTATCAGGCTTCGAACGGCCTGACCCCCACCGGCATCGTCGACAAGCGCACCATCGCCGCGCTGAATGTGCCGGCGGCGGCACGCCTGAAACAGTTGAAATCAAACCTCGGCCGGCTGCAGGAGCTGACTGCCAGCGCCGCCAAGCGGTACGTTCTCGTCAACATTCCCGCAGCCCAGATCGAGGCGGTGGAGAGTGGACGCGTCGTGCAGCGCCATTCGGGCGTCGTCGGCAAGCCAGAGCGGCCGACCCCGTTGCTTCGGTCCTCGATCCACCAGATGAACTTCAACCCGGTCTGGACGCTGCCGCCGACGGTGATCGACAAGGACTTGCTGCCCAAGGGGCGGGATATGCAGGCGCGCAATCAGAGCGTGCTGGCGAAGTTCGGCATCGATGCCTACGACGCCAATGGTCGCAAACTCGAGCCCACCCAGGTGAATTTCGCATCCACCTCTGCCCGTAACCTCGTCTACAGGCAGCAGCCGGGCAAGGAGAACCCGCTCGGCTTCCTCAAGATCAACTTCGAGAATGCGCATTCCGTCTATATGCACGACACGCCGTCGGAGTCGCTGTTCGGTCGCAATTTCCGCGCCGCCAGTTCCGGTTGCATCCGCGTGCAGGGGATTGACCAGCTCGCCGCCTGGTTGCTGGCGGACAACGGTATCGGCGCGGAACAGATCCAGGCGTTGAAGAAGTCCGGCGAGCGCAAGGACGTATCCTTGAAGCGTCCGGTTCCGCTGCATTTCGTCTACATCACCGCGTGGGCAACCGAGGACGGCTTTGTCCAGTTCCGCCGCGATCTCTACAATAAGGACGGCCTCGGCCCGATCGCTTCGGCCTATTGAGGATCCTGCCCGCCTTGTCCTGGCCGCGGTTGCCCACTATTCAGGCAATATGCCGCACGTGGCGACAGATTGATTTCACGCAAGGTCACCGATGACGCCGCCGTGCGAGACATCGCTGGCGGCATCGCCTTTCATGGGGGCCGCCGACGACGTCGACGGCCAATCGGTGCCGCGATTTCGCCGATGCCGGATCAAGGGCTGCTTCCCCCGCGACATGGGGAGCATTGCCCGCCGATCTGGAAAAGGTCTAAGAGGAAGTCGAATTCACGCGAGGGTCGTACGATGAGCTACGAGGCGAGGTTCGAGGCTGCACTGGCGGCGATCCGCAGTGAGGGGCGCTATCGCGTCTTCGCCGACATCAAGCGCGCCCGCGGTGCGTTCCCGACCGCCCAGCATTTCACGGGCGACGGCGCCAAGCCGATCACGGTGTGGTGCTCCAACGACTATCTCGGAATGGGGCAGCATCCCAGTGTGATCGCGGCGATGCACGGCGCCATCGACGAGGTCGGCGCCGGCTCCGGCGGTACCCGCAACATCGCCGGCACCACCCACTATCACGTCGAGCTCGAGGCCGAGCTCGCGGACCTGCACGGCAAGGAGGCCGCACTCGTCTTCACCTCGGCCTACGTCGCCAACGATGCGACGCTCGCCACGCTGGTCAAGTTGCTGCCCGGCTGCGTCATCCTGTCGGACGAGAAGAACCACGCCTCGATGATCGAAGGCATCCGTCACGGCGGGGGTCCCAAGCGGATCTGGCGTCACAACGACGTCGCCGACCTGGAGCGCCACCTGCAGGCACTGCCGCGCGACGTGCCCAAGATCATCGCCTTCGAGTCGGTCTACTCGATGGACGGCCACATCGCCCCGATCGGCAAGATCTGCGATCTCGCAGAGAAGTACGGCGCGATGACCTATCTCGACGAGGTGCACGCGGTCGGCATGTACGGCCCGCGCGGCGGCGGCGTCGCCGAGCGTGACGGCGTCATGCATCGGGTCGACGTGATCAACGGCACGCTGGCCAAGGGCTTCGGCGTCATGGGCGGCTACATCGCCGCGTCAAAGGCCTGCTGCGACGCAATCCGCTCGTTCGCCTCGGGCTTCATCTTCACGACGTCGCTGGCGCCGGTGCTGGCTGCCGGCGCGGTGGCGAGCATCCGCCATCTCAAGGTCAGCCAGATCGAGCGCGCCAAACATCAGGAGCGCGCTCGTGCCCTGAAGAAGCGCCTCGTCGCGGCCGGTCTGCCGATCGTCGACAACCCGAGCCACATCGTGCCGGTGCTGGTCGGCGATCCCGTGCACTGCAAGATGATCTCGGACACGCTGCTCGACCAGTATGGGATCTACGTGCAGCCGATCAACTATCCGACCGTCGCGCGCGGCACCGAGCGTCTGCGGATCACGCCGCAGCCCCAGCACACCGACGCGCAGATGGATCATCTCGTCAACGCGCTCGGCGAACTGTTCGCGCAGTGCCCGCTGTCGCAGGTGGCGCCCGAAGAAGGCAAGCTCGCGGCTGAGTGAGCCGTGACGTCTCGAATGCAGAACCGACGAGGAGCGGCCCCATAAGGGCCGCTCTTTGCGTGAGAGATGGCGCGTGGAAACGTGGTGGACGGGGCATGGCGCCGGCGGCGGCATCGGCGCGACGCGGCGGATGCCTGACATCCGGCGAGCCGGCGACTAGAGTGGCTCAGTCGAAGGCGCGGCGTGGACGTCACGGCGTCACCGTCACTGCGTCCAGGGTTCTGGGAGGGGCACGTGCAGCAGGGTTTGAGCGCCGCATTGAAGGAACTGGCGACCGCGGTGGCCGGACAGGACAAGCCGCGCATCGTCGCGCTGGCAAGCCGCCTCACGCAGATCCCCGATGCCCAATTACCGCCGGGCGCCGCGGCCGAGTTGCAGCATGCGCTGGGCGCGGTGCTGGCCGAGGCCGGCGCCGGGGATGCCGCCACCGCCGCCCACGGCAACGCACTGCAGGGCATGGCGGCGGGGGCGCCCGATCCACGTGACGTGCTGGGCGAGATCGATTCGCTGATCGCCCTGTCGGAGGCCCGCGGCGATTTCGCGACGGCGGCCCGGCTGCAGGCGATCGCGGTCGAGCTGACCCGCAACATCGACGGTGACGGACCGGCGCTGCGCGCGCGCCTGGTGAGCCTTTCGCGCCTCAGGATGCGGACTAGCGAGCCGGCGGCCGCCGCAGCCGCGGCTGCCGAGGCTGCCGCGTTGGAACATCTCGAGACCGCGCAGGCTCCTTCAGCGGATGCGGCCCCGCAACCTGAATCCATCGCGCTTCCCCGTCCCTTGCCGATGCCATCGGCGCCGGCGCCGGTCGCGCGTTCCGAAGCGGCCTCGCGCGCGCCAGCCCCGGCCAAGGCCGCGCCACCGCCTTCGCCGCTCGACGCCTCGCTGGAGGCGGCGGGCTCGACGTCGATCGGCGCTCCCGCGGTCGAGAAGAAGGCTCAGGCTGCGCCAGAGACCGGCAGCGACGTGGTCGAGGTGTTCTTCGCCACCAGTCGCACGCCGACCGGCAGCGACAATCCGTATCGGCACTACTCCGGCCGCCGTTACGGCGACGTGACGCCGGTCCACACCTATGGAATCGCCGAGGTCAGCGTGCCGCGCCAGCGCAAGATCGGATCGCTGCCGATCGCGAGCTGGCTCAATCGCCACGCCGGCTATCAGAACGACGAGCTGTATCTGTTGAGGGCGATCCGCGAGCTCGCCGACAGTCAATGGCGCGGCGAGATGACCGGCCGCCTGACTGAGAAGCCAGGGCGCGAGGCGCTGGTGTTCGTACACGGCTTCAACGTCGAGTTCTGGGAGGCGATGGTGCGGGCGGCCCAGCTCGCCGCCGACCTCGACATCGACGGCGTGGTCGCCGCCTACAGCTGGCCTTCGCGCGGCAACGTGCTGAGCTATCCGAGCGATCGCCAGGAGATCATCGCACCGCACATCGACGAGTTGCGCCGGATGATTTCCACCATCGCGCTGACGCCGGGCATCGGCCGCGTCACGGTCATCGCACATTCGATGGGCTGCGAGTTCCTGCTGCCGGCGCTGAAGGATCTGGCACTGGAGCTGGGCGGGGCTCCGGGTGCTGGCAAGGCCGGTACCAAACCGCTTCTCAAGGACGTGATCTTCGCCGCGCCCGATGTCGACCTCGCCCACTTCGCCGGAATCGTGCCGGGTTTGACCGGTATCGCCGGCCGCGTCTCGGTCTACTGCTCGGAAAAGGATTCCGCGCTGTCGTGGGGGCGCTGGCTGCTGATGAGCCACGACCGAGCGGGCAACCAGGCCGGCAAGCTCGCCGCCACGCTCGCGGGCCGCGCCAGCGCCATCGACACCATCGATACGACCGAGGCCTCCGCCGACACCATCGGCCACAACGACTTCGCCTCCTCCGCCATCGACGACCTGCGCGGCATCGTCTGGCTGAGCCTGCTGCCCGATCGCCGGCCGACGTTGGTCGAGAAGCGCATCGAGAATGGGCCGGCCTATTGGGTCTATCGCGCGGCGTCCTCCGACCAGGCCGATACGCCGTTCCGCGAGGCGCTGCTGCTGGCGCGCAAGAAGGGCGGCGTGGCACCGGCGCTGGCCATGATCGAAAGCGAGATCAAGGGCCTGCAGGAGCGTCCTGGGGGCGATCCGGCGGCGGCGCGCCGTTGGGCTTTGATCGGGCAGGCTTTGACGGCGATGGGGTGAGGAACCTGGACGCGGGCGCGATGCGCACTTGACGTGCCCTGGCCGGATCGCGGACGCTCCCCGCCAAGCAAACGAGCGGCGCGAGGATGCCGCCAGCGAGGAGGAACGACCGTGGCCGCGCCTGAAGCCCCATCCCTGCCTGCCTCAGACAGCCGTCCGCTGTCGCCGCAGATCGACCGCAGCTATCGCGCGCCGAAGCTGAAGCTGCCGCCCGGCGCCTGCGACACGCATTTCCACTTCATCGGGCCGCAGTCGCTCTATCCGATGAAGCCCAATCACATCTTCTCGCACCTGCGCTTCGAGGACACCACCATCGAGGACTGGCTGAAGTTGCAGTCGGCCCTGGGGCTTTCGCGCGGCCTGCACGTGCAGTCGATGATGTACGAGAACATCTATCAGCTGATGCTGCACGCGCAGTGCCGGATGCCAGACCGTATTCGCTCCGTCGCGATCCCCTCGGTCGATGTGACCGACAAGGAGCTCGACATCCTGACCAAGGCCGGCGTCGTCGGTTACCGGATGACGTGGCGGCTCTCCAAGAAGCCGGACGAGCGCATCATCGCCCGCGTCGCCGAGCACGGCTGGCAGATCCACTGGCTGATCCACGGCGAGCACACCGAGGACTGGAAGTCGAAGGTGCTGGCCTCGCCCGGCAATTTCGTCATCGAGCATCTGGGCGGAGTCAGGCCGGAGCAGGGGCTCGACGGCCCGGACTTCACCTTCGTCAAGCGCTGTCTCGAGACCGGGCGCGGTTGGGTGAAGATCAGTCCCCGCCCCTCCAAGAAGCAGACCTTCCCGTTCGACGACATGAAGCCGTTCGCGCGCTGGCTGGTCGAGAACGCGCCCGACCGTGTGCTGTGGGGCTCGGACTGGCCTCATCCCCAGTATTTCAAGCCGATGGTCAACGACATCGACCTGCTCGACGAGATGCTGGACTGGGTGCCAGAGGCGGACCTGCGCCAGAAGATCTTCGTCGACAATCCCGAGACTCTGTTCCGCTTCGACCCCAACAAGCGCACGGCGGTGGCGTAGGTCGCGGATCGGACCGGGTCGGCCAGCTGAAGTACCACCGCCCCACCACCGCCTCCCACGGCGCTCACCGGACGTAGAGAAGTTTGTGGCATTGTCGGCCGGCGCGGTCCTCGTCCGCGTGGGCTGAGGCCATGGCGGCGGGCGAATGGAGTTGTTGGCGCGCATCCTGAGGGGCATGGGGGCCGCACTGGGCTGGTTGCTCGGGCTGGCGCTGCGGCTCTTGCGTGGGCTCGCGACGGCGTTGCTCGCCGTCGTCCTGCTGTTCG
>CAMDBL010000130.1 GCA_945889015.1 Devosia equisanguinis | reverse complement strand
TTTAAAAACGCGCCGCCGGGGTGGCCGGCCTCCTGTCGGGCTTAAGCCCTCCCTTCGGCCGTCCACCCCGGCGCAGTCTCACCCTGATTGACGACGTGTCTCACCTTGATTGTCGCGCGGCAGAGGGGTCGCACCACCGTGGTCGAGGGGCGTGTGACGAGTGTCGAAGGCCGCACCACCGCCGTCGAAGGGCGTGTCACCGGCGTCGAGGACCGGACCACCGTGGTCGAGGGGCGGGTCACTGGCGTCGAAGGCCGCACCACCGCCGTCGAAGGGCGCGTCACCACGGTCGAGAACCGCACCAGCGCGGTCGAAGGCCGCGTCGACGGGGTCGAGACCCGCATGACCGCGACCGAGGGCAACGTCTCGACGCTGCAGACGCAGGTCGGGACCAATACCGCCGGCATCGCCAGCAACTCGACGCGCATCGGGGCCACCGAAACCCGCATGACGAGCGTCGAGCAGTCGCTCGGCGAGGTTTCCCGCAAGGTCGATACGTTCGACCGCCGTATCGAGAACGCCGAGCAGCAATCGACCAAGGCGTTGCAGGGTGTCGCCGTGGCGCTGTCGGTCGCCGATCCCGTGCTCGCCGCCGGCGACACGTTCGGCATCCGGGTGAACTGGGGCCACTACGACAGCTACAGCGCTATCGGATTGTCGGCGATCGGCGTTATCGGACGCAACGTGTTCGGTGGCGGCGAGACGTTCGCTATCTCCGGTGGTCTCGGCATGTCGACCAGCGACCACAACGTCGGCGCCCGGCTCGGTGCGCAACTCACCTGGAAGTAGAGGGAGGCCGTCACCATGATCTCGTTTCCATGCTTCCAACCTCGAACGCCTACACGGCAGCGTCGACTGGTGCGCCGACGGCTTGCTGCGTTGCTTGGCGTGCTGTCGATGGCGGGAGTGGCATCGGCCTATGCGGCGGAGCCTCCGGGCCGGCCGCCCGGAGGCCCTGGTACGGTCGCGGTCGGTACGGCGGCTGCGAGCGCGGAGCAGGCGCTCTATCTCGTCCGCTCGACGTTGCTTTCGCTCGACGACGCCAATCGCAGCGGCAACTACACCGTGCTGCGGGACCTCTCCGCGCCGAGCTTCCAGCAGGCGCACACGGCCGCCGACCTCGCGTTGATCTTCAGCGAGCTTCGACGGTCGGGCATCGCCTTGACGCTGATCGCGATCACCCAGCCGCGTCTCGTCGCCGACCCCGTGATCGACGCCAGCAACGTGCTGCGCTTGAACGGGGTGCTGCCGACCGCGCACCTGCAGTTCGTGTTCGACATGCGGTTTCAATCCGTCGATGGGGCCTGGCGGCTGGCCGCGCTCAGCGTCGGCGCGCGGCCGCTGTCCGCCCCGCCGCAGTCGCCGCTCTCGCAGGCGTCGCCGCCTCAGCAGGCCGCTCCGCCGATCCGCGTGTCCCAGCCGCAGGCCGCGCCGAGGCTCGCCGGTGGGGCGGGTCCGGACGCACGGCCTGTCCGCAGATGAGATAAGCCCGACCGATCGCCCGCCGACGGACGGCTCAGCGCAGCAGGCCGCGGCGGGCGAGATGGCGCATCAGGTCGGCGACGCCGAAGGTCCAGGGCGCGGCCTTGTCCGCCGTCACCATCCGGTTGACGAGCGCGCCGAGCCCGGGCGCCGAGATCATGACGATATCGCCGGTCTTGTGCGTGAAGCCGAGGCCCGGCGCGTCGCGGTCCTCGATCGGCGCGAACATGGTGCCGAGATAGAGGATGGCGCCGTCGGGATACTGATGGGTCTTGCCGATCATCTCGGAAACGAGATCCGCCGGATCGCGGGCGATCTCCGACATCGACGACTTGCCCGACAGCGTGAACCCCTCGGGGCCCTCGACCGTCAGCGCGATGTCCATGCGGCGGACGCTGTCGAGGGTGAAATCGCCATCGAAGAAGCGGATGAGCGGGCCGAGCGTCGCGGAGGCGTTGTTGTCCTTGGCCTTGGACAGCAGCAACGCGGACCGGCCCTCGAAATCCCTGAGGTTGACGTCGTTGCCGAGCGTCGCGCCGACGATTCGTCCCGCCGACGAGACGAGCAATGCGACCTCCGGCTCGGGATTGTTCCAGGTCGAGCGGGGGTGCAGCCCGGCCTCCATGCCGTGACCGACCGCGGACATCGGCTGCGCCTTGGTGAAGATCTCCGCGTCCTCGCCGATGCCGACCTCGAGATATTGCGACCAGGCGCCGGCCGCGATCAGCGTCTTCTTCAACTCCAGTGCCTGCGGCGAGCCGGGCTTCAGGCGGCGCAGGTCGCCGCCGAGCTGCGTCTCGACGCTGGCGCGGATCGCGTCGGCCTTGGCGGGAGAGCCTTTGGCCTGCTCCTCGATCACGCGCTCCAGCAGCGAGCGGGCGAAGGTGACGCCGGCCGCCTTCACCGCCTGCAGGTCGACCGGCGCGAGCAGCCAGGGCTTCGTCGCGTCGCGGCCGGCGTCGGGGGTGTTCGCGAGGATCTCGTCGAGGGCGGCGACGCGCTCGCCCTCGGCGGTGCGGACGAGGTGCGCTGGATCTGTGGTCTCGGCCAGATCGCGCATGGTCGGCGCGGTGGCCGAGATGTCGAAGACGCCGCCGGCGCGGATCGCGACGACCGCGGGGCCGCCGTGCTCGGGACGCCAGACGCGGCCGGCCAAAGCTGCGTCGGCCGCATCCTTCGGTAGCGTCGCCGCTGCTGTCATCCGTGAACGCATGACGTCCTCCCTCAGGCTTGCCCGTTCCTGGCCCATGCCAGCGCGTCGTCGAGACGGTCGTTGCCCCAGAACAGCTCGCCGCCGGCCGTCACCAGCGACGGTGCTCCGAAGATGCCGAGATGTTGGGCTTCCTCGGTGTTGGCCCTGAGCTCGTCCTTGACCGGCTGCGAGCCGGCCTTGGCCATCACCACCGCCGCGTCGTGGTCGAGCCTCGTCAGTACGCCGCCCACCGTCTCGGGCTTGGAGATGTCGAGGCCGTCACCGAATTGGGCGCTGTAGACGCCCTTGCTGAACGCGGGCCGCGCCGCCGCATCGAGCGCGAGCACGCACCTCGCGGCGAGCACGCCGTTCTGGGGAAATGGAGACGGCTGCCGCCAGGGAATGGAAAGCCCCGCACACACCCGCTCCATGTCGCGCCACATATAGCGGCCCTTGACCGGAAAGATGTTGAAGGGGGAATCCTTCATGCCCTGCGCCGCGAAGATCGGACCGAGCAGGAACGGCCGCCACCGCACCGCGACGCCGGCCGTGGTTGCCGCCGCCTCGATGCGCATGGCCGCGGGATACGAGTAGGTCGAGGCAAACTCGTACCAGAAGTCGAGGGTGCTCATCGGATCTCCTTGCCGGCTGGCGCGAACAGGGGATGGTGGGCGATGCCGGTTTCGAGATAGTCGGCGACGGTCCTGGCCAAGACCGGGGCCAGCAGGTAGCCGTGCCGGTAGGCGCCGTTGACGACGATGCGCCGTCCGCTCAGCGCGATGCGCGGCACGTTGTCGGGAAAGGCCGGCCTGACGCCGGCGCCGAGTTCCACGATTTCGGCTTCGGCGAAACCGGGATGCACCGCGAACGCCGTGCCGAGCAGCTCGAGTGCGGAGCGGACGGTGACCGCGCCCATGTCGTCGCGCTCGATCATCGTCGCGCCGACCATGAACAGCCCTTCGCCCCACGGCACGACGTAGATCGGAAAGCGGGGATGCAGCAGCCGGACGGGGCGCGACAACTGCACGTCGGGCGCGCGCAGGACCACCATCTCGCCCCGCACGCCGCGCAAGTCACCGAGAGCGCCGCGCCCGCCATAGCCGCGGCAGTCGATCACCGGCTCGCCGGCGGCGGCGGCCTGCCAGACCGGCTCGGGCACCGGATCGGAGAAGCGGACCTCGGCGCCGAGACGCTTCAGCTCCGACACCAGGAACGCGAGCGCTGCCCTGGGCGAGACGTGGGCCTCGTCGGGAAAGTAGAGGCCACGAAAGAAGCGTCCCGCCAGCTCGGGCTCCAGCGCCTCCATCTCGGCGCTCTCGATCGGGCGATGGCCCTCGGTCATCCGGGCGAAGCGCACCAGCTCGGCGCGGTCGCGCGACGTGGCGACGACCAGCGAGCCCTTCTGCACCACGCCTGGATAGGCGGCCCGCCACAGCCGCAGGCCCTCGAGGCCGAGCTGCTGGACGAGCGGGGGAGCGGCCTCGGCCTCGCAGTAAGGGGCGAGCATGGCGCCCGCGAACCGGCTGGCGGCGCCCGGCGCGCTCTCGGACGTCGCCTCGCGCAGCGTGACGGCATGTCCGCGCCTGGCCAGCTCGTAGGCCTGCCACAGGCCGGTGATGCCGGCGCCGACGACGGTGATCGTGAGAGTGCTCATGCGCCGTTCATAGCACGCGATCGGTGCCGGGATCAGGGGGGACGGCGCCGGTCTCGCGATCGGCCTTGTTCCGAATGGGCGCTGCCGCTAGGTTGGGCAAAAGCTCTGATTGGGGATGGAGACGATGGCGGATCAAGATGCGGCACCTCGCGGCGAAATCCTGCGCGCGACGGGCCAGTTGCTGGCGGCATGGTTCGGCGTGCTGCTGCCCATCGCCACCTTCGCGCAGATGTACTATCTGTCCACTGCGCTGTCGAAGGTGCCGCGCTTGGTGGCCGTGGCTATCGCGCTGATCATCGTCGCGATGGTGACGGTGAGCCTGTGGGCCGCGATCGGCCTCTGGCAGGGGGCATCGGATGCACGTGCGCGGGTCGACCGGGCGCTGCTGTTCGGCTTCGCGGCCAACGTGCTGTGCTGTGCGCCGCTGTCGATCCTGATGTCGACACCGCCGTTCTTTCTGCCGATCATCCTGATCACCCTCGTCGGGTTGACGCTGATCGACCAGGGCGACGCGGCCTGAATCCGGGCCAAGGACTCAGAAGTCGACCCTGAGCACGTCGATCTCGGTGCCAGCCGCGATCGCCGGTGCGCCGGCGGCGCGTACGATGAGTGCGCCGGCGGCGGCGAGCGGCGACAGCAGCGAGCTGTCCTGGGAACGGACCGGCCGCACGACCGCGTGTCCATCCGGCGAGGTCTCCAGCAGCGCCCGCATGTAGTGCTGGCGCACGCCGTTGGCCTCCAGCGGCACCGCCACCCTGGCCCGCAACGTCTCGTTGGTCGAATCCGGTAGGCCGAGCAGGCGGACGATCAGCGGCACCAGGAACACGCGGCCGCAAATCAGGGACGAGACCGGGTTTCCCGGCAACCCCAGGATGCGCTGACGGCCATTGCGGCCGAACATCAGCGGCTTGCCCGGCCGCATCGCGATTTTCCAGAAATCCAGGGATATACCGTGGGCGTCGAGCGACGGTGCCACCAGGTCGTGATCGCCGACCGAGGCGCCGCCGATGGTGACGAGCACGTCGGCGTCGGCGGCTGACGCGATGCTGCGCTCGATCTCGGCGCGGGTGTCGCGGGCGATTGGCAGGATGCGCGCCGCTCCGCCCGCGGCATGCACCATGGTCGCGATGCCGTAGGTGTTGGAGCAGACGATCTGATCGGGACCAGGCCGCGTTCCCGGCTCTACCAGCTCGTCACCGGTGGCGAGGATCGCGACGGTCGGCCGGGGGTAGACGGGCAGGCGGGCATGGCCCATCGCGGCGGCGAGCGTGATGTGGCGGGTCGTCAGCCGTGTGCCCGGGGACAGCAGCGGCTGGCCCTCGCTGAAGTCGAAGCCGCGGCTGCGGATGTGGGCGTTCGCCGTCGCCGTCTCCTTGACGATGACCTCGTCCCCGTCGCGGTCGGTATCCTCCTGGATGACGATCGCATCGGCGCCATGCGGCACGGGCGCGCCGGTGAAGATGCGGACAGCTTGCCCCCCTCCGACGCTGCCTGCGAAACCATGACCGGCGGCGGCCTCACCGATCACCTGGAGCTTCGCCGGCACGCGGGAAGCGTCCGCGGCCCGCACCGCATAGCCGTCCATGGCGGATGCATCGAAGGGCGGCTGTGTCAGTGTCGCGGCGAGCGGGGCCGCGAGCACGCGCCCCGCGCCCTCGAGCAGGCCGACTGTCTCTGTGCCGGACAATGCCGGCGCGGCATTCGCGAGGATCATCGCCTGCGCCTCGGCGACGGACAGCAGCGCCATGTTCAGGCTCCCTCGGCGCGGAAGTGGCCGGACCGGCCGCCGGATTTTTCCAGCACGCGGATGCCGGAGATGGTCATGCCGCGATCGGCGGCCTTCAGCATGTCGTAGATGGTGAGACAGGCGACGGACGCCGCGGTCAGCGCCTCCATCTCGACCCCGGTCTGACCTGTGACCTTGACCTCGGCGGTGACGTGGACGCCGGCCGGGCCTCGTGCCGGGCGACGCGGCTCCAGGGTCACCGACGCCTTGGCGATGGCCAGCGGGTGACAGAGCGGGATCAGCTCGTGCGTGCGCTTGGCGGCCATGATGCCGGCGATGCGGGCCGTGGCGAGCACATCGCCCTTCTTCGCGGTGCCCGTCTCGATCAGGTCGAGCGTCGACGGCTCCATGGAAATGAAGCCCTCGGCGATCGCCGTACGGCTGGTCACGGCCTTGTCCGACACGTCGACCATGCGAGCATCGCCCTTCTCGTCGAGGTGGGTCAACTTGGTCATCGGGGCTGCCGTCTCCGTCGTCCGGGCTCGAGGCTGTCCAGTGGTCTTGTCGAACGGTGCATTTTTCTCACAACCTATCAGGAGAGCGAAGCCAAGCCTATGTCGTCGCCGGGGAATTTTGATGCGTGCTCGAATCGAATCGCAGTAGCGATTCCGTCAGTGTTGGCGTCAACCTCGAATTGAACAGGTGAGCCATGGCAAAGAACGAAAGCACGGGCAAGAAGGTGGCGGCGTCGGCGGCAAAGGTGCTGAAGGACCCGAAGGCGAGCAAGGACGCCAAGACCGCGGCGGCCTCCGCGCTGACGCAGTCGAAGAGCAAGGAAGTTACCAGCGCCAAGGCGGCGAGTGCCGCCGGCCGCGTCATGAAGGACCCCAAGGCCAGCAAGGAAGCGAAGTCCGCCGCTGCCTCGGCCCTGACGCAGAAGAAGAAGTGAGACGCGAGAGCGGTGTCTGGCCTCAGGTCAGACACCGCTGCTCCAGCGTCCCATCGTTCGACGTCACGCTACCTTCTCCATCGCCTCGAGTTCGTCGATCATGCCGGAGATGACGTTCAGGCCCTTGGACCAGAACTCGGGCCTCGATGCATCGAGCCCGAACGGGGCCAGCAGCTCGGAATGGTGCTTGGAGCCGCCCGCCTTCAGCATGTCGAAGTATTTGCCGACGAAGCCCGGGTGCGCCTCCTGGTATAGGCCGTACAGCGAGTTCACCAGGCAGTCGCCGAACGCGTAGGCGTAGACGTAGAACGGCGAATGGATGAAGTGTGGAATGTAGGTCCAGAACACCTCGTAGCCCGGCTTGAACTCGATCGCCGGCCCGAGGCTTTCGCCCTGCACGCTCATCCACATCTCGTTGATCTGGTCTGAGGTCAGCTCGCCCTGCCGGCGCGCCTCGTGCACCTTGCGCTCGAACGAATAGAACGCGATCTGGCGCACCACCGTGTTCAACATGTCCTCGACCTTGCCGGCGATCATCGCCTTGCGCTCGCGCTTGTCGGTCGTCGCATCGAGCAGCGCGCGGAAGGTCAGCATCTCGCCGAACACCGACGCCGTTTCGGCGAGCGTCAGCGGCGTCTGCGACAGCAGCGTGCCCTGACCGGCGGCAAGCACCTGGTGCACGCCGTGGCCGAGCTCGTGCGCCAGCGTCATCACGTCCCGCGCCTTGCCCTGGTAGTTGAGCAGCACGTAGGGATGCGCCGAGGGCACGGTCGGATGCGCGAAGGCGCCTGGCGACTTGCCCATGCGCACGGGCGCGTCGATCCAGCGCTTGTCGAAGAAGTTCTTGGCGATCCCGGCCATCTCGGGCGCGAAACGGCCATAGGCCGACAGCACGATGTCCTGCGCTTCCGGCCAGCGGATGGTGCGCTCGGGCTTCTCGGGCAGCGGCGCGTTGCGGTCCCAGGTCGCGAGCTTGTCGAGGCCGAGCCAGCGGGCTTTCATCACGTAATAGCGATGCGAGAGCTGCGGATAGGCCGCGCGCACCGAGGCGACCAGTGCATCGACGACGGGGGCTTCGACGCGGTTGGCGAGATGGCGGCTGTCGGCGACGTCCTTGAAGCCACGCCAGCGGTCGGAGATTTCCTTGTCCTTGGCGAGCGTGTTGGTGATCAGGGTGAACAGCCGCACGTTCTCCTTGAACGTAGCGGCCAGCGCCTCCGAGCCCGCCTGCCGCTTGGCGCGATCCGGGCTCGAGAGCAGGTTCAGCGTCGGCTCCAGCGTCATCGGCTCGGCGGCGCCGGCGACATTGAACCTGAGCCCGGTCATCGTCTCGTTGAACAGCCGGTTGAAGGCGCCGCGCGAGGTCTGGCCCTTCTCCATGAACAGCGTCTCGAGCTTCTCGTCGAGCTGGTAGGGCTTCTCCTTGCGGAGATCGTCGAGCCAGGGTTTGTAGCGGGCGAGGGCCGGCACCTTCAGCGCCTCGGTGAGGTCGGCGTCCGCGACCAGGTTCAGCTCCAGCTCGAAGAACACGAGATCGGTCGAGATCTGCGTCAGCTTCTCCGAGATATCGCCGTAGAATTTGGCCCGGTCCTGGTCGGACTGGTCGCCTGAGTAGAGCAGCTGCGCATAGGAGGCGAGCTTGCCCATCAGCTCGGATAGATCCTCGTAGGCCTTGATCGCGACGGCGAGCGCTGACCCGTTACGCCCCATGCCGGCGAGCTTGCCCTGGTACAAGTCCTTGATTTTGCGAGCGTCCGTTGCCATCCGGGCGAGGTCGCGCTCGACTGCGGGGTCGCTGGTCGAGGCATAGAGATCGGCGAGGTTCCATTCCGGCATCTGGCCGAGATCGACGGCGTCCGCCGAAATGGGGGGGGCGGTCGCGAAGTTCGGCGAGAGGCGATGCATGTGGGGTCTCCGGGTCGAGGTGTCGGCCGGCATGGTCGGCCATGAGTCGGGCGGGAGTATGGGGGCTCGAGGCCGTCAGTGCCAGTGGGGCGGGCGTGAGGCGATGGGGCCTGTGAGGCGACGCACCGCATCCCGGGCGGGAGAGTTGCTCATGCGCACCTCGAAAAATGCCCGAACATTTGCTATATAGCTAGCGTTGGACCTCGGCCTTGAACCAGGATCTACAACTCATGAGCACACCGCAGACCACGTCCGCCACTCCGCCTGCCACGCCACCGGTGCGCCGCCCGCGCCCCAAGGTCATGACGCTGACCGAGGCGGCGGCAGATCGGATCCGTCAGGTGATGGCCGGCAAGCCGGGCATCCTGGGATTACGCCTCGGCGTCAAGAACGGCGGCTGCGCCGGCATGGAATACACCATGAGCTGGGCGGAGACGCAGGATCGCTTCGACGAGGTGGTCGAGGACAAGGACGTCAAGCTGCTGATCGACCCCAAGGCGATCATGTTCCTGCTCGGCACCGAGATGGACTATCAGGTCGACAAGCTCAGCTCGCGCTTCGTGTTCAACAATCCGAACCAGAAGAGCGCCTGTGGCTGCGGCGAGAGCGTCAAGCTCGAGGCGGCGCCGCAAGATCAGGTCGAGGCGTTGAAGCGGTGACGGATGCTGCGATGCCGTGGGTGGAGGAGCTGCTCGGCTTCTGGTTCGGCGAATTGAGCTATCAGCAGTGGTTCAAGCGCGACGACGCCGTCGTTGCGACGATCGTCGGGCGGTTTCGCGACCTCCATCAGCGCATGGCCGACGAGCCCATGCCTGACAGCCTTCCAGGCCCCCGGGAGGTGCTGGCCCGCATCGTCGCGCTCGACCAGCTTCCACGAAATCTGCACCGCGGGACGCCGCGCGCGTTCGCGACCGACGCCAAGGCGCTGGAACTCGCGCGCCGCGCGGTGGCAGCGGGTCTCGATGCCGGTATGAGCCTGCACGAGCGTCTGTTCGTTTACCTGCCGTTCGAGCACAGCGAGGCGCTGGCCGACCAAGATTCGTCGGTGCGGTTGTTTGCGGCGCTGGGCGATGCCGAGCTGTCGCGTTTCGCCGAGCGGCATCGCGAGATCATCGTTCGCTTCGGCCGGTTTCCCCACCGCAATGCCATTCTCGGCCGGACCTCGACGGCAGAGGAGATCGTCTTCCTCCAGGAGCCGAACAGCGCGTTCTGATCTCGGCGACGCGCGAGGCCTCGATCCCCAAGTCTGACGCAGCGCAGGCATTCGCGTTGGACAGCTTTCAGCCTTTGTCCTCGAATCGCTGCTGCCGATCCGCCGTCTCCGGCGGGGGGCGGTACGTCGTCGGATGAAGGCTGATTGGCATGCGCGAGATGAGCAACGACGGGGCAGGTCCGCTCGGTGTCGCATGGTCTGGCTTGCGCAGCTCGTTGGTCGCGTTGTGCCTGATCTCCGGCGTGATCAACATCCTCGCACTCACCGGCTCGCTCTACATGCTGCAGGTCTACGACCGCGTGCTGTCGAGCCACAGCATCGCGACGCTGGTCGCTTTGTCGGCCATCGCCTTCCTGATGTATACGTTCCAGGGCGTGCTCGACGTACTGCGCAGCCAGGCCTGCGGGCGCGCCGCCGCCATTTTTGACCGGCGGATCGCGGGTGCAGTGCAATGCGTGGTGCTGCGCCAGCCGCTGCTGGGCCGCTCGCGAGCCGAGGCGCAGCGTCCGATTCGGGATGCCGACAACATCCGCACGTTTCTCGCCGGCGGTGGTCCCGCCGCGTTCCTCGACCTGCCTTGGATGCCGCTCTATCTGACGTTCGTGATGCTGCTGCATCCAGCCCTCGGCGCGCTCTGCCTCGGCGGCATGGCCATGATCGTGACGCTGACGTGGCTGACCGAGAAGCTGTCGAAACCCCACATCGAGACGGCCGGCCGCGCGGACGCGCTGCGCCGCGCGATCGCGGATGCCAACGCGCGCAATGCCGAGCCGATGCAGGCGATGGGGTTCGGAGGCCGCGCCGTCATACGCTTCGAGCGCGCCAACCAGGGATTTCTGGCCGCGCAGACGGCGGCCGGTGACGTCGTCGGCACGCTCGGCGGGATCTCCAAGGTCTCGCGTTTCATCCTGCAGTCGGCCATTCTCGGCCTGGGCGCCTACCTGACGCTGCGCGGCGAGGTGACGGCGGGGGCGATCATCGCGGCGTCGATCACGACGTCGCGCGCACTGGCGCCGGTCGAGCAGGTGATCGCCCACTGGCGCGGCTTCCTCGGCGCCCGCCAGAGCTACGATCGCCTCGACACCGCGCTCGCCGCGATGCCGAAGGCGGAGCGGATGGTGGCGCTGCCGCCGCCGCAACGGCGGCTGACGCTGGAGAACGTCAGCGTAGTCGTGCCCGGCACCCAGCGCGTGGTGCTGCATGCGATCGGGCTCGAACTCAAGGCGGGCCAGGCGGTCGCCGTGATCGGACCGAGCGCCGCCGGAAAATCCTCGCTGGCCCGCGCGATGACCGGGGTGTGGCCGGCGGTGCGTGGTGCCATCCGGCTCGACGGCGCCGAGTTGTCCCGCTGGCGGCCCGACGATCTCGGCCGGCACATCGGCTACGTGCCGCAGGATGTCAGCCTGTTCGATGGAACCATCGCCGAGAACATCTGCAGGCTGGAGGAGGAGCCCGACAGCGAAGCCGTGATCGCGGCGGCGCGGGCAGCCAACGTCCACGACATGATCCTGACGATGCCGGATGGATACGAGACGCGGGTCGGTCCGGACGGTGGGGCACTGTCGGCCGGCCAGCGCCAGCGCATAGCGCTTGCCCGCGCGCTCTATCGCGATCCGTTCCTGGTGGTACTCGACGAGCCCAACTCCAATCTCGACGCGGAAGGCGAGGCGGCTCTGACCAGCGCCATCAACGCCATTCGCAGCCGCGAGGGCATCGCCGTCGTCATCGCGCATCGCCCGAGCGCGCTCGCCGCCGTCGACCAGGTGGCGATGATCAACGGTGGCCAGCTCACCGCATTCGGTCCCGCCGACGAGGTTTTGAAGAAGGTCCTGCGCCAGCCGATCCGGGCTGTGGCGCAGACCGTGACCTGAGACAGGTGCACAGATGATGGCAGCGGCCCAGCATGGCAGCGACAAGGTCTCCTCGGCACGCACGCAGGATCGCGACGACGCCGGAGACTGGCCCGACGACGTGGCGGGACTGCGCCGCCGGCTCGGCATCGGTGTCGCGATCGTGGCGATCATTACCCTGACGGTGTTCGCCTGGGGCGCCTTCGTGAAGCTTTCTGGTGCAGTGATCGCGGCGGGGATCGTCGTCGTCGACGGCAACAGCAAGAAGATCCAACACCAGCAAGGTGGCGTCGTCGCCAGCATCGGGGTCCGCAACGGCAGCCGGGTCGCTGCCGGTGACGTGCTGATCCGACTCGACGACACGCAGATGAGGGCCTCGCTCGGCATCATCCAGTCGCAGCTGCTCGAACTCGGCGGCCGCAAGGCCCGTCTCATCGCCGAGCGCGACGGCGCCGCAACTGTCGAATTTCCCGCCGAGCTGCTTGCGTTCGGTAGCGAGTTCTCGGCAATCGCCACCGGCGAGCGGCGCTTGTTCGAGGTGCGCCGCAACTGGAACGAGGGGCGCAAGGCCCAGCTCGGTGAACGGATCCGCCAGCTCGAGGAGGAGATCAAGGGGCAGAGCGTGCAGCACAAGGCCAAGGTGCGAGAGCTGGTGCTGATCGGGGGCGAGCTGTCCCGCGTCACCGACATGTACAGTCGCAACCTGTTGCCGGTCACCCGCGTGCTCAGCATGCAGCGCGACGAGGCCCGCATCGACGGCGAGAGTGGCACGCTGGTCGCGCAGATTGCGCGGCTCAAGGGGCAGATCTCCGAGATCGAACTCCAGATCGGCTCGCTCGACCAGCAACGTGTCTCGGATGCCCAGAAGGAGGTGCGGGAGATCGAAGGCCGGCTCAGCGAGCTTCAGGACAAGCGCATCGCGGCCGAGGACCAGCTCCGCCGCGTCGAACTCAAGGCGCCGATCGACGGCATCGTGCACGAGCTTGCCGTGCACACGGTCGGCGGCGTGGCGGCGCCAGGCGAGCAGCTCATGCTGGTCGTGCCGAGTTCTGACGAGCTGAGCGTCGATATCCGGGTTCAGACGAGCGACATCGATCGTATCCAGATCGGCCAGACGGCCATTCTGCGCCTGCCGGCGCTCAATCAGAGGCTCACTCCGGAAGGCCGGGGCGTGGTCGCCAGGCTTTCCCCGGATGCCAGTCGCGAAAGCCAGTCGGGCCAGATGTTCTTTACGGCGCGCATCACGCCGGATGCCGACTTCAGGGCGACCCCCCACGGGCGCAAGCTGGTGCCCGGCATGCCGGTCGAGGTCTTCATCGAGACTGCGCCGCGCTCGGCCCTGTCTTACCTACTGACACCGTTGACTGAGCAATTCAATCGCGCATTCCGCGAGCAGTAGGCGCGATGGGGTTAGGCCAGTCGATCGGCGGGTCGACATCGAATGTACCGGACAGGACGATAGTGTCGGGAGAGAGGTTTGATCATGAAAATACTGGTCACCGGTGGCGCGGGCTATATCGGCAGTCATGTCGTGCTCGAGCTGCTCGATGCCGGACACCGGGTGGTGGTGCTCGACAATCTGTCGACGGGGTTTCGCCGGGCAGTACCTCGCACGGTGCCGCTGATCGTCGGCGATGTCGGTGACGAGCTGCTGGTGCAGCGGCTCTGTCGGGCTCACGGCATCGAGGCGATCGTGCACATGGCGGGTTCGGTGGTCGTGCCGGATTCGATGACGGACCCGCTCGGCTACTATCTGAACAACCCGGTCAAGTCGCGCGCGCTGATCGCGGCCGCGATC
>CAMDBL010000129.1 GCA_945889015.1 Devosia equisanguinis | reverse complement strand
TGGACAGCGCGTTCAAAACCTCGATGCCGGCGGCGATCTGTCCCTTGTCGATCAGCGCCTGTCCATAGATCCGCCGCAGCGTCGCGTGATCCTGCCCCCGCGCGATGAGCCGCTCGGCGATATCGGCGATCGGGCCAAAAGCGCGAACGCCGCGCAGCGCCTTCATCAGCTTGTCGACGTCGTCGCGGCGCAGCGGCATGTTGCTGGCGTCGAGCTGCAGCTTCAAGGAGGCGACCCCACCGAGGACTCCATCCTCGCTGTCGGCCTCGGCCGCCTTGGAGATCTCGTCGATCACCTTGCGGATGTCGGCGTTGGACTCGCCCGCGAGATGATCGAACACGCCGGCCTCGTCGAGGGCGCCGACGAGCCGGAACGCGTCGGTGTCCTCGATCGGGTGGCCGGTACGCAGCAGATCGTAGAGCGATTGCCAATGTTGGCGCAGGACCGGATAATCGGCGTGTTGCGCGGCCTTGGCGATGTTCTCGACCAGTGTGGTGACCTCGCTCGTCATGCGTGCGGTTCCTCTTGCATGATCCCTGTGTCCATTGATTTGCTTGCCCGCGTTCCGCGGAGAGTTGTAGTCACTGGCTTGCCGCTGAAGCGGGTTGGGCCGGCCGAGGTCGCTCCCCATAGGGTCCATAGAGCTTGCCGACGCACCAGCGCGGCTGCTCGCGGTGCGTGAGGTTGTACTCGCTGCGCTGCTGCGGCGAGAGGCAGCGCTGCAACGTCGAGCGGGCGGTCTCGGCCAGCTCGTCGAGCGTCGCCGGCAGCCACCACAGACGTGCGATTCCGTCGGCGGATGCCGTCAGCAGGCGCTGGCCCGAGCTGTCCATCGCGGCAAAGTTGATGAACGCCTGGCGATGGGAGAGCCGCGCCGCCTCGCGGCCGGTGGCGGCATACCAGAAGCGGATCGCATAGTCGTCGTTCGCGCTGATGATCTGCCGGTCGGAATCGAAGAAGGCCACCATTCGGAAGTCGAACGTCTCGCCAACGAAGCGGCGCACCGCCTCGCCCGAGCGGGCGTCCCACACCACGGCGGTGTTGTCTCCGGAGCCGGTGACGATGTGGGTGCCTTTGCTGTTCCAGGCGATCGAGTAGACCGGCTGCTTGTGCTGGACGCAATGTGTCGGCGTATCGAGCACACCGGTCTTGCCTTCGATGTCCCACAGGCAGGCCTTGCCGCCGAACGACGCCGTTGCGACACGCGTGCCGTCGGGGCTCCAGCGCGCGGCGCCGAGCCAGCAGGGCTTGCCGCGGCATTCCGGCGGTGTCTGCAGGAGTAGGATTGGGGCTCCCGTCGCGGCGTCGAAGATCTGCGCCTTGCCGTCACCAGAGGCAGTGAGGATGCGCTTGTCGCCGGAGTCGAGCTGGACGTCCTGCACGGCTCCGGTGTGGGCGATGCCGTTGGGGATCACTTCCTTGCCCTCGCGCCAGTCCCAGATGCGAAGCAAGCCCGGCTCGCCGGGCGGACTGTAGAGACCTTGTCCCGTGAGCAGGAGCCGCCCGGTCCTGTCGAAGGTGACTGAGCGGATCGGCTGATTCTGTGCCGGCAATTCCATGACGCGTTTGCCGGTTGCCGCGTCGTAGACGCGGGGGGTGCGATCCAGTGGCGCGGTTGCGACCCACTTGCCGTCATGGCTGATGGCGGCGCCGAGCATTTCGCGGCGCTGGGTCGCGAACTCTGCTTGGGCCTTGCACGGCTCCGAGCTGCGACGGCCGAGGCCCGGCACACAGGCTTGCTCGGTCAGCAACGTCTGACCGGCGCGCCGCAACAGGCTCCACTGCCGCACAGTCGCGTCGCCGCTGCCTGTCATCACGCCGCAGCCATCGGGTGTGAACGTCGCCGAGACCACCTCGTCGGTATGCCCGCGCAGAACGTTCAGCTCGCGGCCGTCGCAGGCGGCGTAGATGCGCGCGGTGCGGTCTTCCGAGAACGTCATGAGACGCGACCCGTCAGGGCTGAACACGGAGCCCGAGACGACGTTTGAGTGGTCGAGCAATGTATAGATCAGTGCACCCTTCTTGCTCTCCCACATGGCTGTGCGCAGGTCGCTGCCGGTGGTGACGATGAGGTCGTCGGTGGGGCTGAACACCGCCGAGGTCACGTGCGAGCGGCCGTGCGACAGCTTGGCCACGATGCTGCCGTTGCTGGTGTCCCAGAGCACGGCGGCGCCGAAGCCACCGGAGCTGACTGCGCGCGTTCCGTCAGGATTGATCGCGATGCGGGCGAGGCGCGAATTGCGCGTGCCTGTCGAGGCCTCGATCAGCTTGGCACCGGTCGCCGCGTCGAAGGCGCGCACGGTGCCCTTGGTTGTGATGGAGAACAGACGCTTGCCGCCATCGGCCCAGACCACGTCGTTGAGATCGGACTCGTGTGGCAGGCTCAGCCGCTTCTGGCCGGTCGCGACATCCCAGACCGCGGCCGTGTCGTCGCGTGAGCCGGTGGCGACCAGCGTCTCCGTCGGGTCGAAGACGGCGGACACAACCTCGTCGTCGTGCACGAGCTGGCGGGGCATGCTCTCGGTGGAGCCGACAACGTCCCAGATCCGCGCGCGCCGGTCACGCGAGGCGGTCAGCACCCGCGCGCCGTCCTTGCTGAACACGGCCGACATCACCTTGCCTTCGTGAACGAGCCTTCTGCGCGGCCTTCGCTGTCCGGGATCGAAGATCATCACCGTTCGGTCGGATGCGACCAGCATCGTGCCCTGGCTCGAGAACGCAATCATGTCGGCTTGCCCCTGGACCGCCAGAATCTCTTGTTCGAGATTGCTGTGCACGCCCGCGAAAAGCGTCATGTGCGTCTCCGACACGATCGGCCGGGGGCCTGGATCGTCGAAGTCGTGCTCCAGGTCCTCGAGTGCCAGATTGAGTCCGCCACCGGCGTCGCCGCGGTCGATGAACTGGCGCGCCTGCTCGGCGACGAAGCGCGAGTGTGAGCGCAACCGTTCCTCGCGCTGTTGGGCGATGCGCTGGCGGTCGAGGTCGTCCTGCCTGCGGCTTTCGAGGATGTACCAGCCGAACGCCATCGTGCCGAGCAGCATGGTCGACAGCGTCGCTGCCGCGATCGATCGGGTGCGACGGAACTGGCGCACGTCCTCGCCGATGACGGCGTCCAGGGGCTGGCCGGTGACCACCGAGTAGATCGACGCGACCGTCTTCCGCAGAATCGGGTTCTGCATGTTGAGGTGCTCGGGCTTGGTCAGCGTCGAGACGTCCTCCCACTTCGGCTCGTTGCGGAAGGCGCCTTTCAACACTGGCGGCAGCGCCGTGGTGGCCGACCAGTCGAAGTCGTTGGCGGCATCGTCCCAGGCGATTGTGCCTTCGGTCAGAACGATCAGCAAAGTGTCGATACCGCGCGTGGTGATCCAGTGGGAGACCTCCTGTCCGACCCAACGCGATTGCGCAGCCGTCGGCGAGGCGAGCAGAACGAAATAGCGCGAGCTGTCGAGCGCGGTGCGTATGTCGGGCCACAGGTGCGGCGTGAGCACCAGCGTGGTGTCATCGCGGAACACTCTCAACGAGCGCAGCTTGTACCAGGGCTTGGCGAACGCCTGCAGGTGGCTCTGCAGCACGGGCGCGAGTTCGCTGTCGGCAGCATGGCTGTACGATACGAACACGTCGTATGCATGCAACGTATCTGCTCCGCCCCTCGCCACGCCGACCTCCGTCAAAACACCACACACAAAGCACCACACGTCCCGCGTCCGTTCAGGTCACCTGAACCGGCTGGGCCGTGCGGTCGTCAGTTCCTCCCACTTGTGCTCCCACGGCGGCGGATTGGTCGCCTGCGGCCGCGCCACGAAGCTCACTCCGGTGTCCACGATGCGGCCGTCGAGCGCCAACTCCCATGCCGGCACGGCATAGTTGGCGATGCGCTGCATGCCTGCGAAATGCAGGCCGACCACGTCTCCGGAATACAGATCGATCACCGCCGAGCCGGAGTTGCCGCCGAGTGTGGAGATGTCGTGGGTCAGCGCTTCCACCTCCTCGCCGTAGCTGTCGATGCGGTCGTAGCCGAGGATCGTGCCGGGCTGCAGCCGCTTCTTCTGGAACACTCGGAAGATGCGCTGCTGGAGCGAAACATCGCCGCGCGGGTCCAGTGCGGGATAGCCGACGATGATCACCGGCTTGCCCTTGAGGTCGGATGGCTGGTGCTCCAGCAGCTTGAGCGGCGTGCGCTGCGTCAGGTCGCCCGAGACCTGAAGAATCGAGCAGTCCCAGTAGGGATGGATCATCCGGACCGCCTCGACCTTCAGCACGACCGAAGGGCCAGGCAACACCTCCTGCTTCAAGTCGACCGCGGACGCGCGGCCGGGCTTGAAGGTCAGTCCGTCCGTGCCGAGCCCGTTGGTGAACAACTCGGCGACGTGCCGGTTGGTCATCATCAGGCCGTCGCCGACGAGGAATGCGGTGCCGCCGTACGGGATACTTGGATGATTGGGCAGTTCCACCCGGCCGATCGAAGGAATCACGCGCTCGACCACGGCGCGCACGTCGCTCTCGCCGAGCATCGGCCAGTTCCACGGCACGTCGGTGTAAGTATCGTCGACGATGTCGATCACCGGCCGGTTCTCGGGCTCGACGATCGCCTCCAAGGCGGCAACGTGGCGCCGCTCGAGCTCGGCGCCGCGATCGAGCCGCTCGATCGTCTCCAGCGCGGTCTCGAACTCGTCGTCGGACCTGGCACGTTTGCGCAACGCCGCTTCGGGCACGGCCGAGCTGACAGTGCCGCCGATGCTCTCGAGCAGGCGCTGGTCTTGCGCCTGGCGGAAGCCGCGGCCGACGCGTTGCGCCCAGCTGCTGGTCCTGTCGTCCATCACTGCCCCACTTCCCGGCCCACTTCCCGGTACCACGTCATGGCGCCGGTGCGTGCCGTGCCCGTCACATGTCGTGTCGTCAGCTCGCCAGCAATCCGTCCTGGCCGTCGCCTTGGCTCATGCGTCGCCGTGTACCCCAGACCCGGCACGTCTCTTCCAGGGAGGTCTTGGCGAAGCGGCGCACGAAGATCGTCGCCACCACCAGGGCGATGCCGTAGAACGCCACCCCCGATGCCATCATCACGCCGGCGACCGCGACGACGACCTCGTTCTTGCCGGAGCCGGACGGAGATGACGCCGCCGCCGACGACAGCGACGCCAGTGCCTGCTGGATTTCACTGCGGTCCTTGGCGTCGGTCGAACTCGATCCGCACATGATGCGGAACAATTCCGGCTCGATCCGGCCGTAGACACGCTGTCCGACCTCGGCGAGGCCATCTATGATGCCCTCCTGCACCGGCGCCGTCTTCATCGTCACGATCTCGAGCTGTCCGGCGCGCCTGGGATCGGTGCGGACCTGCTCCGTCATCTGCCCAAGGCGGCGGATGAGTTGCGCGTCGTCCTCGCCGAGCAGCGCCTGGATGTGCCCGCGTGTCATCGGCGTCTCGAGTGCGCTCGGGCGGCGTGGCGCAGCGGCAGCACCTCCCGGGGCCGATGCACGGCCGCCAGCAATCGACTCCAAAGCCCAGCCTTTGGCGGTCTGGCCGCCGCCGCCGAGATCGGGCTGGAGCGCGGCGGTCGCGGTGGGGGCGCCGGCATCCGGGCGCGGCACCGCACCGGGCCGGTCGACGGGCGCGGGCTGAGAGGCGACGGCCGGTGGTGGCGGCATCCCACCGAGAATATTGGCATTCAAATGCGGATCGAACTCCATCGAGTAGATGCCGTCGTTGAAGCCGAGCTTGTCCTTTTGCCACTTGGCGAGCGCCTCGACCTCGGCGGCGCCCATCACGCCGGTCGGCTGCAGCAGGAGAGCCGTCTGCAGCAACTTGACCTCCTCGCCCTGCGAGCCCTGCCGCAGGCGCACCAGCTTGGCGTGCACCTTGGCGTCGTCAGCCAGCTCGCCCTTGATTCGCATCTCGATGGCGGCCTTGGCCTCGAGTCCGGTCATCAGGATATAGCTGTAGGGCGTGCCGTACTTGCCGTTGCCGTCGCGCGGCAGACCGGCGGCGATCCGGAAATGGGCCCACTCGCCGTTGTGGCCGCCACTCGAGTTGCCACGGATGGTCTGGCAGCCGGCGGACGAGAACTCAGCGGTGCTGGCGGAATAGGCCGGATGGATGTTGTCGCCGGGTTGGCAGACGTCGATGTCGTCCTGCACGGTGTAGGTGACGTCGTCGGTCGAGCGCCACACGGCGACCGTGCGCTTCTCGTTGACCGTCTTGCGCAGCACGAACGCGCTCGGCGTGCTGTTGTGCTGACCGACGATGTAGCCATAGCAGCCGGTCGGCAGCATGTTGCCTGCGAGATCCTCGTCGTCGCGCGCGCGCCGCCAGCATGTGTAGACGTAGGTGCGATTGGGCACGGTCGAGGCGATGAAACCCGAAAGCTTTCGCGACTTCACGTCGAGCACGCCGATGGTGCATCTGAACGTCCGATGGTCGGGGCGCGCCAGCTTCAGCTTGAGCGCATCGCGGTCGACCTGCTTGTCGGTCTCGCCAACGAGCTGGCAGCCTCGAAGGCCGAACAGCAGTTTGCCGTGCGCGGGATCGACCGTCGGCTTGTAGCGGTTGGCGCGGATGATGGTCTCGATGTCGGCGATCGTCAGCTCGAAAGTTCCGTCGCTGCCGACGATGCCGGCGACGCTCCTGTAGTCCGGCACCTCGCTGTCCTCGGCGGCCCAGCGGACCTGATTGATCGTGTAGCCGTTGCCGGCGGCCTCGAGCGAGGACGGCTTCTCGATCTGCTCGATCGGCAGCTGGTCGTACTCGAGCCAGTCGTCCTCGAGCGAGACCTTCTTGGCCGGCGAGGCGCCATAAACGCTCTCGAGTGCGCCCATCTCGGTGGGCGGGCTGACACTGGATGCCGCCGGATGGGTGGGTTGTGTCTGGGATTGGGCCACGGCGGGTGGTGCCGTGGCGCCTGGAGGCAGTGGTACCGACGGCGCCTGCGACGGCATTTGCGGCATTGGTATGCTGGCCATCGGATCGCCGGACGTGGTCGCAGCAGCCGGTGCCGTAGTGCCGGGCCTCACCACGGGATCGGGGCGGGCGACGGGCGCGGGCTGCTGCGCGGCGATGCGCGAGCGGACGAGCTCCAGTCCCTTCTCGAAAAGATCCGCCTCCTCGTCACGGCGGTCCTTCAGACCCTTGCTGGTCCAATGCCGCTTCATGTCGCGGAACTCGTCGGGGATCTCGCCGAACACCGGCTTTGTCATGTAGGCGCGGATCTGGCGCATCTCCGAGCGCTTGTCGGTGTTCGATTTGAAGTCGGAGCCACGGTTGAACACCAGGCTGACGAGTGCGCCGGTGCAGTGGGGATGCAGCTTTTCGAGATCGAAATTGGGCAGTGCCGCGCGCGTCAACCCGACGAACTTGGGGATCGTGTTGCGGCAGAACACGGTCTCCGACACCTCCCAGGTGACCTTGATGTCCTTGAGACGCTTGGCGACGGCCTGCGCCTTGGCGCCGGAGAGACCGATGCCCTCCTTCAGCCGTTCGACGTCCTGCGCGGGCAGGTATTTGCCCCAGACCTGCACGAACTCGTCCTCGTCGACGAAGCCGAGATCGTAGCCGAAGCCGATGGTGACGCCGGACGAGTAGCCGGGCCACACGGGGGCCGATTTGTAATAGCTCTCGTAATACTTGCGACCACCCGTCTCGTAGCGGATGATCATCTCGTAGGCCTTGTCGGAGATGAACGTGCGCGCTTCCTCGGGCGTCATCGCCGGCGCCGCACTCTCGAGGCCGGGGCCCTCCAGGCTTTCGAGGGCTCGCTCAGTCAGTTGGCGCTCCCGGTACGCGAGCATCTCGGCGATTTCGCGATTGCGCTCATCCTCGGGCGATAGCACCGCCTCGAGTTGCCCCGTCGATCCCCCGTTAGACACCTGGAACCTCCCCTACGCGCGTTCCGGAAACACCTTCAATGCCTAGGCGTACAGTCTAATGCGGCTTGCGGAAAAACTCAAAGAGTTGCCCGGGCTCGCAATTTGTTGGATTTCGAGCACGATCCGGCATTCGACTGTAACCCGTCAGGCACAGAGCACATACGTGGATTCAGCCGCCCGTTGGGCGAAATCGCGGCTGTTGCCGGAAGCTATCGCGTGTTGCGGGCGGGGACGTCCGCGCAGGAATGATCCACGACGCCTTGGGGGCGTTTCAAAATCGGTAGCCGTAGCGAAAGCCGAGCCGGTCGAGGCCCTCGTTGTAGTCGGCCAGTCCGGCGTTGGAGGTATGCTCGAAAAACAACGAGACGCTGTTGTGCCGGTCGAGCCGATAGCCGATCTCAAAGGGGATATGGAACAAGGCGCGCGAGCCGAGGGCTTTGCGGTCAGCCTCGGTCGGATCGATGGTGCCGTCGTGAACGGCGACGCCGAGGCCCGTGGCGATGAACAGGTTCAGCGGCAGCTCGAACTGCCAGCGGACGTCGGCGTAAGCGTGAGACGTGTCGTCTCGTGTATTGACGCTGGCGCCTAAGACCGGATGCAGCGTGCCGCCTAGGAAGGGCATGCCGGTGAAGCTCACCTCTGCGTTCACGTCCACGTATCGATTTTCGAGGTTGAACCCGCTCCACAGGTCGGGAACGTCGTGGAGCAGCAGGCCGGCCTTGATGTCGTGAATGCCGAAGCTCTGGGCCTTCGCCGTGGCAGAGGACGTGGCGAGCCCGGCCGCGACGGCGACAGCCGTCAGCCAGACCCTGGTTCCCTGGTGCATGATCTGATCGCTCTCTCGCTCGGCCTTGTCTCGCCGAACATGCGATCACGATCTCGTCAATAACCCGTCACCAGGTTACGCCCGTTCGCACTTGGAACAGCCTTTTACGGCCACCTGCGGCGTTGCGGCCACCGTTCAGCAAGCGCCTCGCGCAGCTCAGCAATGCAGTCGACCTGCCACCGCGAGCGACGGGAAGGGATACGGTCTGGCGTTCGCATGTGCGGAAGGGTGCTGAGTGGCCATTTTTCTCGGCAGTCAGGCGCTTGACGCGGAGGATCGGATGACGCGGCGATCGACTCGTGTGCTCTGGGGATTACTCGGCGCCTGCTTGATTGCCGGTGCTGCGGGAAGCCTTGTCATCTGGCTCGGGCCGCCGGACAAGGCGACGCGCGCCATCGTGTACGAGTTGTCGGCGGCCGCCGACGTGCTGGCATTGTTGTTCTGGTTGCTGGTGTTCGGCGTCTATTGGACCGGCCGCAACAATCGGCAGACACCGCCTGACGCCCCCACGCGCAAGGATTGACGATCACGGCACCAGTGGCACGCCGATCAGGACACGGTGGCCCCAGAGCAGCATCAGCGCGTAGAGCGCTATCCCGACGGCCACGACGGCGACGTCGTTGAAGATGGAGGTGGCCGTCGCTGTTCCGAGCGGTCCTTTGGCGTTGCGCCGCTTGACCGAGATGCGGTCGAGCACCGCCCAGGCGAGCAAGCTGCCAAACAGCACGAGAGACGCGAGATCTCCATTCGCCAGCAGATGCGCCGACGCCCAGATCTTGACCGCGGCCAGCATGGGATGACCGACCGCGGTGCGGATGCGCGAGGGAACGTAGGCGGCGACGAGGAGGATCATCGCCGGCAACATCAGCGTGAATGCGGCGTGGCGCGTCCAGACCGGCGGATTCCAGATCACCGGGTTTTTGCCGGGCATGACCTGCAACTTGTGATAGCCGATCACGATCAGCGCCAGCCCTGCGAACGACAGCAGCGCGAATCCTGCCTTGTATCCGGTCTCGCCGAAGCTCCTGACGAGGGCGCCTCGGAGTTCGACCTGGGTGGGCACCAGATGGATTGCAAGGAACAGGATAAGTCCCAGAGCCAGAAGCAACATTAGCCACCTTTTGAGTAGATCCGCGGTGGCTTTTCCACAGCGACTCCAGATTGAATTTGATTGTCTTGACTGTGTCTCTTGTGTACTTTGCCGATCGTGGAGTGTCGAGGGAGACTCCATCTTGTGGACACTGTTCCGCGAGACGTCTAGCAACCGGGCCGCGTGGCGGCGGCCAGGGGGCGAACGAGGGATGTAATGCGTATTCTGACGACCTGCGCGCGCCTTTTCGGGCTCGTGGTCGGGCAACCATCGGCGCTGATCACAACATCGTTGATCGATGGTCTCACGCTCGGCTCGCGCACACGGATTCGCCTCTCCGGCGGATCTGCGGGTCGACCTGGACGCTGCAGCATTCCTCGCCCCATGCAGCGCAGGAATTGATTGCCATGCTGAACGGTCGCAATCATTCGGCAGCTCGCAAAGGGCTCACTGTCAACGGCCGCGGCAACAGCGCCGTCGCCGAGGCTGATGCCAGCGCGCTCTACGGCGAGTACGAGCAGAAGCTGGCGAGTGATCTCGCGGAGCTGCTGAAATCGGGTGGAGGAGCGCCCCGTGTCGCCAGCGACGGGGCGGCTGCGGTCCCCCACCGTCCGATGGGGCAATCGACGCCTCCGCCGCTGTCAGCGGCCAGGACGGGTCGTCAGGCGCTGTTGCATTCGGAGACTCTGGTTCATCCCGAGACGCTGCGGCAACGCTCCTTCGTGCCGGCATCGGCTCCTCACAATGATTTCGTCGATGCGGGTGATCGGGAGCCCATGCCGTTCTCCTGGCGACATGAGCCGCGACCGCCACAGCCGAGTTGGATCGCCCGGCAGATGCGGTCTGGGTTGCTCGGCCTCGGCGCCGGATTGATCGTGGTGCTGCCAGCGGTTGCCGTGATGTCGGGCCGGCTCGATACGGTGCTGCCGAGTTGGAAATCGACGGCGGCCGAGCGTGCGCCACGGCTTTATGAAGTGCCGATGACGCCCCCTAAGGTGGCGTCCGTACAGCCCGCTCGCGTTCAAGCTGCAACGATCGAGCCGCCACGTGCGCCGGCCGCCTCCGCGGTGCGGGTCGAGTCCGTCGCGACCGTGCGCCACACGTTCGCATCCGAGGTGCCGCCGAAAAGCGAGACAACCGAGACGCCGGCCGTAGCCGCGCGCAGCGTGGGAACCGTCGAGGCCTTTCCGCCGTCCTCCGGCGTATCGTCCTCAGCGCCAGCACCTTCCAGGATCGTCGCCGCGGTGCCACCGCCGGCGCCTGTCGCCGATGAGGCGATGGACCTGCTCGCGTTGGGCCAGCGGCTGCTCGAAGTAGGCGACATAGCCGGCGCGCGCACACCGCTGGCGCGGGCCGCAAATCTCGGTAACAGCGCCGCCATGCTGGCGTTGGGCGAGACTTTCGATCCGAACATGCTGGCGGCCTGGGGCGCGCTCGACGTCAAATCCGATCCGAGCACGGCACGCCTGTTCTACGGTCGCGCCGCCGGTGCCGGCCAAGCCCGGGCGAAAATGCGCCTCGAAGCGCTGAATTGAGCTGGCAGGCAGGGGTAGGGGCGCGACGTTGCGGTTTGCCCGTCGCGATCTGCTGAGCCCGCGTCGACGGGTGCTGCATCGAGACGCTTGCAGCGTTGCTCTCGGAGCCTTATCGGGGATGGGTTCGCCGCTTTTGCGGGCGCGCAAGGACACGGTCACCGCGAGTGACCGGTATCTCCGGTGCGCTCCTCGCCTCCATTTCATCGCCGGGACGACATGAGCACGCTTCTCGACCGTATCCGTCTCGTCCCGTTTGCGGTCGACAGTTGGTCGCCCGACGGCATCCACGTTGTTCGGCAGGCGCGTGCCGGTCTCGAGCTCGACTGTCCGTTTCCTTGCGTCGCGGTCGACACCTCCGGACGGGTGCCGCTCCGCTTGAACAATACCCGCTTTGATCTCGAAGGCATGCCTGATCTGACCGATAGCGGTGGCAGCGAGGCAATCTTCATCCGTGATCTGGTGAAGCGCCAGTGCAAGCCCTGGGATCCGCAGGGCCATCGCCTGGTCGATCGCTATTTCGAAGTTCTGGACGAGCTGCTGCTGGCGCATGGCGACGCGGTGAACGAGGCGCTGGCGCCGTTCCATGGACTCTATGATGCCAAGCACTGGCTGTTCTCTGCGCCGCGGCCCTATCCGCGTGCCCATTTGCTGGCGCCCGCCGACCACGTCGCTGCGCTGCTGTCGCCGGAAGACTTCGTGATGGTCGACTTCGCTTTTTTCCTTGGGCCAGCGATCGTTGCGCTACTGCCGGCGCAATCGGGACTGACGCCGCGGAAAGCGCGCGAGCGACAGGATCGGTTGATTCGCGCGGGCGTCAAAGTGGTGACGTTCACTCCGGGTGACCTCGCGGGCGACGCGCGCGACTTCTTCTGTCGTGCCCTGGGTCCCCGGCTGCCCTGCTTCTGGGAGGGTGATCCCTTGCCGGTCGGGCCGTTCCGTCCGGCGGCGATCGAGGACTGACCGGGAGCTTGATCAGGTCCGCCCGCCGGGGCTCAGCGATCCGAAAAATCGAAACGGCGCGGCCTTTCGACCGCGCCGTTCGAGCCAGATGAGATTGGCCTCGATCACTTCATCGGCGCGTAGGAACTCCGGCGGCCGAAGATGTCATCCATGTTGAAGCGATAGCCGATGCCGGCGCTGACGATGAGCGGATCGACGTCCACTTTGGCGGTGATGTCGCTGGCCGTCACTGTCGAGTTGTGCCAAGTCGCCTTCGTGTCGAGCCAGGACTTCTTGACGTCGACGTTCAGGTACCAGCCGCCGCCGATCTGGAAGTCGAGGCCGGCCTGCAGGGTTGGTCCGAACGAGTCGGAGAACTTCACGCCACTGGTGTTGAGCGTGTTGTCGCCGGTCTTGGAGTTGAAGTAGTGGATGTACTGCGCGCCCACGCCGACATAGGGCTTCAGCGGGCCCATGCCGTCGAAATGGTACTGCAATGTCACCGCCGGCGGGAAGATCCAGGTGTCGGCGACCTTGCCGTCGAGAGCACCCGTGGGCGAGGACAGATCGACCGAGTGCTTGGAGAAGCAGCAGAACAGCTCGAGCGCGACGTTCTTGGTCAGGAAGTACGAGATGGTCGCGGTCGGGATGAACTCGTTGCTGACCTCTGCACCGAAGCCTAGCGCCTTGAGATCGGTGCCCGTGCTGGTGTCGAGCGACTTCACCTTGTCCTGCGTGATCACGCCGGTGCCCTGCAGGCGGATCATCAAGTTGCCGTTGTAATCGCCGGCGACGGCGACGTTGCCGAAGCCGAGGCCCAGAGCCACGGTGGCAAGGGCGAAAGTCTTACGAAGCATAGCAGCCCCTCATAGTGCTGGAATTCAGTCGGTCCGATCCACTAACCGTCCCTGGTGCTCAAGACACGCCGAGTTGCATTTCTGCGCAATCGCCGCGGTGGCGCCGTTCCTGATCTTTGTCAGCCCGATCCGTGATGCGCGTATCCTGTGGCAGATCGACCACGCGACAAGTTGGAGAGGGGCTGCGTCCCCGCCACACCCGTCGCGATAAAATCGATGTCGCGGCTGGGAAAATTCGGTCCACTTGATTCAACGCAACATGGGGAATTGGGAACGGGTCTAGCCATCTCGGTCGAACTTGGAGAGCAGCTCAGCTGCATGACCCCGATGATGCCCACCCGATTGAAGTCCCAGGCCCCGGCAGGGGCCGGCGAGGCAGGAGCAGGGCAATTCGCACCCCGAAACCTGCCGCGTGTACGAATTGATCTCGGCCGCCGTAAGCAGATCAGTCTCGGCGCCAGTGCGCCGGGCTGCGTTTATGTTGTCGAGAGCGGTTGCCTGACGCTGGACGTGGTGCTGTCCGACGAGCGCAGGCAGGTGCTTCTGATCCTTTACCCCGGCGAGATGGTCTCGCGGGAGGTCGTACCGCCGCTGCACCAGGCCTGCCTGACGGCGATCCTTCCTTCCGTCGTTTCCCGGATGCATCTGTACAATCCCGTGGATCGTCCGGTGTCTGGAGATCAGACACCGGACG
>CAMDBL010000128.1 GCA_945889015.1 Devosia equisanguinis | reverse complement strand
GAAAACCGACAAACCGGACGCTGATTGACGCGGAACGTCAATCAAAGCGCTTGCCAATGGCGCGGCCAGCGTCAATCATCACTTCGCTCGGCCGCCTCGTCTCATCCTGATTGACGCGCCGTTCTCATCCAGATTGTCGCGCTATAGCCGGCCCACGCAGAACCTGATTTGGTCCCTTCTGCCCTTCAGCGGCCGGCGGTGTGCCTGCCCTCTTCGGCGAAGTGAACGCGCCGGCCCCTCCCGCTTGCGGCGGCTTGACGAGGCCCGGGACGGCACGCGGTGGCGGTCTCTTGGCCTGCGCCGGCACATCCGTCTGCAATTGCTGCTGCGCCGGTGAAACAGTTCGCCCGTCCCTGCTGCGCTGGAACGGTGGTTGCGAGCGCGCGGGCGGGGTCTGGATCCGGGCAGCAGGTGGAGGCGGCGACGGGGGCGTCACTGCCTTCGCAGCCGGCGGCGGAGGGGCGATGCGCGGCGGCGGTCCTTTGGCCTGCGGCGGTGGCTGTTGTTGTCTCTGCGGTGGTGGAGCCTGCGCCTTGCCCGGCGGCGGCCCCTTTCTCTGCTGTTCGGCGGCGCGCTTCTTCTTCTCCGCTTCGGCGGCGGCTGCCGCTCCATCCGCTGTTCCTGCTGGTGGCGCGGCCTGCGCCACGATCAAGGGGCGGTCCGCCATCACGTTCTGAGCCGTGGCAGAGCCGGCCATCGAGAGCGTCAGCAATACGCCGGCAATCACGCCAAGCTTTTCAGCGGACATGTGAAGTCCTTCGAGTTGTGGCTCTGGTCCCGGCAGCCGACGAATTCCGTCCGGCTGCACTTCGTGTGGGCCATTTCCCTTGTTTATTCGCAGGTTCCATTGATGGAGCGATTCGTGGCGCGGCCAAGGCCGGACTGCCGATTTTTCGCCACTCGACCGCCGCCGGCGCCGGTGCGGCGGGGCATCGGCCGCTGCATGTGCGATTGCACTTCCGAAGATCCTTGTCCGCACGCCAGACATCGTGAAAATGGAAGCTACGACGCTACGCCGCGCCGTCGCCCGAAAGGGGAGCGACCACGAAGTGCGCCCAACGGGAGGAGAGACCGGTGAAACGCGCAGTCAAGAGGACTCGTCTGGGTTCGGAACGGTCGGGCCCGCCGGTCGAAAATTGGGGCAAGGTCGTAAAGGCCGGCAACATGAAAGCGGATTGAGCGGGCAGAAAAGTCGATGACCCATGTGACGGAAGCGTTCGCCGCCTGGGCTGCCGAGTTCGCGCGGCAGCCGATCCCTGAAGATGTTCTGCACCACGCCAAGCGTGCGCTCGTCGACTGGACGGCGGCGCTCTATGCGGGCGCGAAGATGCCGCCCGCGACGCTACTCGAGACGGCGCTGGCGGACGATCTCGACCGCGGGCCATGCGCGCTTGCGCTCGGCCGCAAGGCGACGCCGCGCACGGCGGCGCTGATCAACGGCTCCGCGGCGCACACCGCCGAGGTCGACGACATCTTCCGTGACGCGATCTACCATCCGGGCGCGCCGACGATCGCGGCCGCGCTCGCCGCCGCGCAGGATGCGAAAGTGAGCGGGGAAGCCTTTCTGCGCGGCGTCATCGTCGGGTACGAGGTGTCCTGCCGGATCGGTGCTGCGATGGGCCGCGCGCACTATAAATACTGGCACAACACCGGCACCATCGGCACGTTCGGCGCCACCGCCGCCGCCGCCAGCATCTACGGCCTCGACGCCAGGGCCTTTGCTCACGCGCTCGCGACCTGCACGACGTTCGCGGCGGGTCTGCAGCAGGCCTACCGCATGGATTCGATGTCGAAGCCGCTGCACGCCGGCCGCGCGGCCGAGGCGGGTGTCGCGGCCGCGCAGATGGCCCGCGCTGGCGTTCGCGGCGCGCTCGACATCATCGAGGCCGACGCCGGCTTCGGCAAGGCGATGAGCAACGGCCCTGATTGGTCGAAGCCGCTGGCTACACTCGGCCACGAGTTCCTGATCACGCAGATGACGTTCAAGAACCACACCTGTTGCGGTCATACCTTCGCGCCGATCGACGGGGCGCTCGAGGTGCAGCGCCAGCTCGGCGGCGTGGAGGCGGTCGACATCTCGCGCGTTTGCGTCGCGACCTACCGCCCCGCGCTCGAGGTTGCCTGCTACGAGGACCCGAGGACCGAGGCCGAGGCACGGTTCAGCCTCAAGTACGTCGTGGCGACGGCGCTGGCGCACGGCAGCGTCCGGCTCGCGGCGTTCGAGCCGGCGCGTTTGAATGACAAGACGACGCGCGAGCTGATGCAGCGGATCGAGACCACGCTCGATTCCGAGGTCGACGCCAGGTTCCCGAACGCGCGCGCCGCCCGTGTCGAGATCGAGACGAAGGACGGCCGCAAGGCCTCGCACTTCCAGCCGACCCGCAAGGGCGACCCCGACGCGCCGTTGTCGGATCTTGACCTCGACGCGAAATACTTCGAGCTGACCGAGCCGGTGATCGGCCGGGCCAAGGCGGCGGCAGTGCTGGAAAGACTGTGGGGGATGGAGGGGGCGGGGAGCGCGGCGCTCTGATCGTGCGACGAGGGCGGAAGTGTCAAAAGCCCAGAGACGCCCGAAATCGTTCGACACATAGTTTTCGTCGAGCCCGCAAGGCCGGTTGCGCAGCCTTCCAGACCGCGACTGTGGGTCGGTGCGAGGCCGGCAACTGCATGCAGCCGGCCGAGATCCTACTCAATCGAGAAAGACTACTCACAATGAACTTCGACCTGACCGAGGAGCAGACCGCGTTCGCCGACAGCGTGCGGCGGTTCGCGAAAGCCAACCTCGCCGACGGCGCGCTCGCCCGCGCGCACAGCCCGCATTATCCCTGGGAAACGGCGAGAAAGCTCGCAGAGCAAGGTCTGCTCGGCATCCTGTTCTCGGAAGCGGACGGCGGCATGGGCGGCACGCTGATGGATGCCGTGATCGCCATACAGGAGGTCGCGCTCGTCTGCCCGAAGAGCGCCGACATCGTCCAGGCCGGCAATTTCGGACCGATACGGACGTTCGCGGAGTACGCGACGCCCGAGCAGAAGACGCGCTTTCTGCCCGATCTGCTCTCCGGCCGCAAGCTGATCAGCCTCGGCATGACCGAGCCCGAGGCCGGGTCGGCCGTCACCGAGCTTTCGACCACCGCGCGCATCGAGGGCGACGCCTGCATCGTCGACGGGACCAAGATCTTCTCGACGCACAGCGCCGAGGCCGAGCTGTTCCTGGTTTACGTGCGCTTCGGACCCAGCGTCGGCGGCATCGGCTCGGTGCTGATCGAGAAGAATGCACCGGGGTTCACGCAGGGCAAGCCGTCGATGTTCATGAACGGCGAGCAGTGGTCGCAGCTCTATTTCGAGAATTGCCGCATCCCCACGGCCAATATCCTGCTCGGTGCCGGCGGGTTCAAAAAGCAGATCTCGGGCTTCAACGTCGAGCGGCTCGGCAATTCGTCCCGCTCGCTCGCGGTCGGCCGCCACGCCTACACTATCGCCCGCGAGCATGTGCTGACGAGGAGGCAGTTCGGCCGGCCGCTGTGCGAGTTCCAGGGCCTGCAGTGGAAGTTCGCGGAGATGGCCGTCAAGCTCGACGCGGCACAGTTCCTGCTCTATCGCGCCGCCGTTTCTGCCGACAAAGGCCTACCCTCGCCCTACGATACGGCCGTCGCCAAGCTCGCCTGCAATACGGCCGGCTTCGAGGTCGCCAACGAGGCGATGCAGGTTATGGGTGGTCACGGCTTCACGCAGGATGCGCTGGTCGAGTATTGCGTGCGCCGCACCCGCGGCTGGATGATCGCCGGCGGCTCGATCGAGATCCTGAAGAACCGCATCGCCGAAAGCGTGTTCGATCGCCGCTTCGACCAGCGGAAGGGGTAGGTCACTGTGGTTAACACGCCCGTGCATGACACTGGGCGTGCTCTGCTCGTGCAAGCCGCGCTTACTTGATACCTAACCGATGGCGCGTCACGTCCGGCAGTCCGGCAACGTAGGACGCAGTACGCGCGCGTCCGCGACACTGGCGCGGCGGCGGGCCAGCGAGCCCGGTCGGCGCTCACGGTCCAATTCGGCCACTGCGGACTCGATCTCGCAGCGGTCGAGACCGATGTCCTTCAGCGTGCGGTCGTCGAGCCTGTGAAGGGTCCTGATCGTCGACCGCTCCAGCCAATGGCGTTGCCAGACTCGAAACAGGCGCGCCGCAGGGTTCGACAGCAGAGCGCGCGCGCGATGCTGCCATGTGTCCCGCTCCGGCATGTCGCTCGATGGAAACAGGATGCCACGCATGATCGCTCTCCATGGATTTTTGCCTTTCCGGGCGCCAACCCGCGCCCCGGCGGTGGAGAGACCCTGCCAGAGTGCCACTGACAGCCTTCTGTCAGGAGCCCCTGAAGGCTCCTGACAGCGTGGTGGCAGGAGGCGTAGGGTAAGAGACGGTCGCCACCTTCGAAATCGCCTCAACCCGGGAGCGCTCCATTGCGTCGCGCCGACCGCCTGTTCGAGATTATCCAGCTGCTGCGCCGCAAGCCGACGGTGAAGGCGCGCGAACTCGCCGCGGCGCTCGAGGTCTCCGAGCGCACGATCTATCGCGATGTCCGCGACCTCGCTGCGACCGGCGTGCCGATCGAGGGTGAGGCCGGCGTCGGCTATGTTCTGAAGGCGGGCTTCGACCTGCCACCGCTGATGTTCAAGGAGCAGGAAATCGAAGCGCTGGTGCTCGGCGCGCGGTTTGTCGAGACCTGGGGCGACCCCGAGCTCGCCAATGCCGCCACCGATGCCATCGCCAAGATCGAGGCGGTGATCCCCGATGCCTTGCGCGGATATATGGCGAATACGGCCCTGCTGGCCCCGCCCTGGGAGCAGATGGAGCCGCTGAAGTGTGATCTCGGCGACATGCGGCGGGCCGTCCGCGGTCAGCTCAAGGTGCGCTTCCGCTATACCGATGTGCTCGGACAGCCCTCCGAGCGCACAGTGAGGCCGCTGTCGCTCGCCTTCTTCGGGCCGGTATGGATCCTCGCGGCGTGGTGCGAGCTGCGCGACAACTTCCGCACCTTCCGTTTCGACCGAATCGAGAATCTCGAGGTCACGGCCGATCGTTTCCGGTCAGAGCGGGGCAAGGCCCTGCACGATTTTCTCAAGCGTCCGCAGACCTGGACACGGGGTGCGCTCGCTCCCCCACTGGCGGAGCGCGAGCACTGAGTTGAATGAGTTTACTCCGGCTTGATGCCGAGCTGGCGGATCAGAGGCGTCCAGCGATTGAGCTCGCTGTCGATCAATGCCGAGAACTGTTGCGGGGTGATACCGCCAGGGATGGTAGCGGTCGCCTTGAGCCGGGCCTTCATCTTCTCGGATCGTACGGCCTCGGCCACGGTGTCGGCCAGCAACTTGATGACCGCAGGCGGCGTTTTTGCCGGCGCCGAGAGCCCGAAGAATGTTCCGACTTCGGCGTTTTTCAGGCCGATTTCTCCAGTCGTCGGTGTATTCGGCAGTGGCGGCAGCCGTTCCGGCCCGCCGATCACGAGCGGCAGCAGCCGGCCGCTCGTCAGGTAGGGCTGTGCTGCCGAGTACGAGGTGATGTTGAGCGGCACTTGGCCGGAGGCGGTGTCGGTCATCGCCGGCGTCGAGCCCTTGTAGGGGATGTGGAACAGCTTGATGCCGGCCGCCTTCTGGAAAACCTCCATGGCCAAGTGCCCGCCGGTGCCGATGCCGGACGAGGAGTAGTTGATGGTGCCGGGAGCGGCCTTGGCTTTGGTGATCAGCTCCTGGATCGAGCCGAAGCCGCTCTTCGGGTTGGCCATGATCATCACGTAGTCGGTGCCGATCACGCTGATGAAGGCGAAATCCTTGACCGGATCGTAGGGCAGGGTCGGGAACAAACCAACGTTGGTGACGTGGTTGGGACCGGTCAGCAGCAACGTGTGGCCGTCGGCGATTGCCTTGGCGACGCCATCGGTCGCGGCAATTCCCGCTCCGCCCGGCCTATTGTCGATGACGAACGCCTGGCCGAGCTTTTGCGCGGCATACTCACCGAAAAGGCGCGCGAGAATGTCGCCAGCCGCACCCGCGGGGTAGGGAACGATGACGCGGACGGGCTTGGCTGGATAGGTCTGGGCGCTAACGGGACCGAATAGAGTGGCAGCAAGCGTGGCAGCAGCCGCGAACAGCAGCGTCGCAAGGCGTCGCATGGGCATGTCCTCCGTCGTGTGCGCAGCGTTGATCGCCGTCGCCTTGCAGTTGACGGTATTTTTCTCAAGTTGGCAGGTCAAGCGCGATGCGGGCCCGATGCGGACGGCGCAGGGCAGTCCCCCGGTCTGCTCAGTGCTTCTCCTCCAACTCCACCAGCGCGCCGAGCAGATCGCGGGGATGAAGGAAAGCGATGCGTTCGCCGTGCACGTTGAGGCCGGTCTTTCCGGTCTGACGCGCGCCGGCATCGGCCGCCTCCGCCAGCGCCGCCTCGATATCCGGCACGTTGAAGGCGACGTGATGGAGCCCACCCGCAGGGTTCTTCTCGAGGAACTTGTTCAGCGGCGCGTCGGGTCCGATGGGTGCGATCAATTCGATGCGCGCATTTCCAAGGTCGATATAGGCGAGGCGCACCCCCTGCGCTGCGTTCTCGTGGATCGGCCCGGCCTTGACGCCGAGCTTCCTCTCCAACGCGGCGGCGGCCGATGCGATGTCCGGCACCGCGATGGCGACATGAGACAGGCCGGTGATGTGGGTCATATCGCTCCCGCCTTCTTCAGTGCCGCGATCTCCGTCGCCGACAGGCCGATGTCGCCCGCCAGGACCTCCTCCGTGTGCTGGCCGAGCAGTGGAGGCGCCTTGGCGGCGGTGGCGGGCGTGCCCGCCAGATTGATCGGGAAACCGAGCATCTTCAGCGTGCCGGCCGTCGGATGCTGCATCTCCATCACCATGCCGCGCGCGATCGCCTGCGGATCGGCGAGGGCTTGGCTGACCGTGTTGACCGAGCCGCACGGAACGCCGGACGCACGCAGCTTGTCGATCCACCACTGCGTCGGCTTCTGCTTGACCGCTTCGGCTACCATGGCATCGCATTGCGTCCGATTGCGCACCCGGTCGGCGTTCTTCGCAAAGCGCGGATCGCTGCTCCATTCGGGCTTGCCGGCGGCCTCGGCGAAGATGCGGAACTGGCCGTCGTTGCCGACCGCCAGGGCCAACTCTCCGTCGGCGGTGGGGTAGGTCGTGTAGGGGACGATGTTCGGATGACCGTTGCCGTACTTGCCCGCCTCCTTGCCGGTGGCGAGGTGGTTGGCGGCGACGTTGGCGAGCGCGGCGAGGCCGGTCTCGAGCAGCGACACGGACACTTTCTGTCCCTTGCCGGTGGCATTGCGCGCGTTCAGCGCGCCGAGAATGCCGATGGTGGCGTTGAGGCCGGTCATGATGTCGACGATGGCGACGCCGTGCTTCATCGGCGAGCCGTCGACGGTGCCGCAGATGCTCATCAGTCCGCTTTCGGCCTGCAGCACGAAGTCATAGCCTGGCAGCGGCGCTTTCGGACCGGTCTCGCCGTAGCCGGTGATCGAGCAATGGATCAGCCTGGGCGCGTGCCCCTCCATCCAGTCGGGTCCGAAACCCCACTTGGCGAGCGTACCGAGCTTGTAGTTTTCGATCAGAATGTCGGCGCGCTCGATCATGCGGCCGAGCAGCGCCTTGGCCTCTGGCTTGGTGAGGTCGAGCCGGACACTGCGCTTGTTGCGGTTGACGCCGAGGTAGTAGGCGGCCTCGCCACCGACGTGTGGGGGGCCCCAGGCGCGCGTGTCGTCGCCGTTCGGCGGTTCGACCTTGATCACGTCGGCGCCCATGTCGCCCAGCGTCATCGCCGCCAATGGTCCAGCCAGGACCCGGGTCAGATCCAATACCTTGATCCCTTCGAGCGCGCCTGCCATGCTGTGTCGATCTCCCTGGTGCGGTTTTGCGGAACTATTGGCAGACAGCGCCGGGTCGCGCCAGTGACGCGATGGGTTCAGCTGGTCGCATCCTGGTCAGCCGGCTGGTGCCGCATCGCGTTGCAGGCATCATGCGACGTGCATTGCGTCCGACGATCGTGCATCACGCCGGCAAGCGCTGCCCGGCAAATGACGCCGAGGAACCATCGCTTGGACCAGCCATGACGACGAACCGCAGACGGGTGATCGCCGGCATCGGCGCAACGTGCGGCGGAGCGATGGCGGCCCGCGCGCTGATGCGTCCCGATCCGGCCCGCGACGCATGGCCGAATGCGCGCACGATCAAGCTGGTGGTGCCGTTCGCTGCCGGTGGCCCGACCGATCTGATCGGCCGCATGGTGGCCGGTGCCATCGCCGGTGTCTCGCGCGGCCGGATCTATGTCGAAAATCGCCCCGGTGCTGGCGGCAATATCGCCTTTACCCAAGTCGCCCGGGCCGAGCCGGACGGCTATACCGTGATGGTGTGCACCAACGCACTGCTGCTCAACCCCTGGATCTACGACGGCGTCGGCTACGACCCGCTGCAGGATTTCGAGCCGATTGCGGAGCTGCTCTCCGCCCCCAACGTGTTCTTCGCCAGTCCAGCGTCCGGCCTGGGCTCGATCGCTGATCTCGTCACCGCCGCCCGGCGTCATCCCGACCAGCTCAACTATGCGAGCCCCGGCGTCGGCACCACACCGCAGCTCGCCGCCGAGTTGCTCAAGATTCGCGAGCGGATCGAGGTCGCTCATGTCGTCTTCGGCGGCGCGTCGCCCGCGAGCCAGGCGGTGATGGCAGGCGACGTCCAGGCCGGCTGCGTCGCCTTGCCGGGCGCGCATGCTCACATCCTTGCCGGCAACCTCAAGGGATTGGCGCTGACAGGCTCCGAGCCCTGGCACGACCTGCCACGCCTGCCGACGATGCTGGCACTCGGCTACGACGGCTTCGTGCTGGAGACCTGCTACAAGCTGATGGCGCCGGCTGGCCTGCCCTCCAGCATCACCAATGTCCTCGCCACGGCCGTGATCGAAGCTCTGCACGCTCCCGAGAACGAGTCGCGGCTGCGCCATGCCGGATTCCAGGTTCTCGGCCGGGGACCTGCGGAGTTGAAAGCCCGGATCGCACGCGAGCTGCCGATGTGGCAGGATATCGTCGCGCAAGTCGGCAACAAGGTGAAAAGCTGAGTTCGGCGCGGAGCTCGGACAAGAAGCAGCATCGGGAGGAAGCAAATGTCTATCAGCAGGCGGTTCGTACTGCGTTCGGGCGGCTCGGCCGCCGCGGGGGTCCTGGCTGCCCCCTTCGTCACCCGGATCGGGCCGGCGCGTGCAGCGTGGCCTGATCGCCCGATCCGCCTCGTCGTCCCGAACTCCCCTGGTGGTCCGTCCGATATCCTGGCGCGCATCATGTCGCCCATTATCGAACAGGCGATCGGCGGCACCATCGTCGTCGAGAACAAGGGCGGCGGTGGCGGCAATATCGGGATCGGCTCGGTGGCGCGGGCTGAGGCCGACGGCAATACGCTCTTGCTCTGCACCAGCAGCATCGTCGTCAATCCCGCGCTGTATGGCGACAAGCTGCCCTACGATCCCGTCGCCGACTTTGCGCCTGTGGCGGAGATTGCGACATCGCCCAACATCATCGTGATCGACTCGCGGCTCGGTATCGGCTCGATGAAGGAGCTGATCGAGGCCGCGAAGAAGAACCCGGACAAATACAACGTCGCGGTTCCCCCGATCGGCACGACGCCCCAGATCGCCATCGAATGGTTGAAGCTGCTGGATTCCGTCAAGCTCGGCGTGGTCGTGCACGCTGGCGGCGGTCAGGCTATTCAGTCGGTGCTGTCTGGCGCTGTACAGGTCAGCTCCGGCGGTCTGCCGCCGGCCAAGCCGCACATGGATGCCGGCACGTTGAAGCCGATCGCCGTGATGGGTGACAAGCGCCGAGCGGATTTGCCCGGCGTGCCGACCCTGGTGGAACTCGGCTACAAGGATTTTGTTCTCGATACGTTTCTTGCGGTCTTCGCACCGTCCAAGACGCCGCCGGAGATCGTGCAGCGTCTCTCCAAGGCCTGTGTCGAGGGCGCTTCCAAGCCCGAGACGCGTGCCAAGCTGGCCAAGGCCGGGTTCGACGTGGATCCCAAAGGGCCAGGTGGTTTGAAAGCACGACTTGCCAAAGAGATTCCAATGTTCAAGGAGATAGTTGCGAAAGCCGGAATCAAGGCTAGCGACAAGGGCTGACCGACGAGCGATCGTCGACGAGGCCTGGAAGAAACCAAAATGGAGGAAAAATCGATGAAACACGACAATCCCAAGGGTGGCCCCAAGGGTGGCCTCGGACGCCGCGCGGTGCTGAAGGGGGCCGGCACGCTCGTAGCCGGCGCCGTCGCCTCGCCGTTCATCTGGCGATTCGACCGCGCATTCGCCGCCTGGCCCAACGACAAGGCGGTGAAGCTGATCGTCGCCAACACGCCGGGCGGTCCGTCCGACATCTCGGCCAGGTTCGTCGCGCCGATCCTGCAGGAAGCGTTCCCGGGCAGCACCTTCATCGTCGAGAACCGGCCGGGCGGAGGCGGCAACATCGGCATGCTTGCGGCCGCGCGCGCCGAGCCGGACGGTTACACCCTCCACATCTCCACCGGCATCTATGTGATGGCGCCGAGCCTTTACGAGCCGCCGCCGTACGACTGGCAAACGGCGCTGACGCCGGTGGCCGAGATCGGCAGCTCACCGAGCGTGTTCGCCGTGCAACCGAGCCTGGGCGTCAAGACTCTCAAGGAAGCGGTGGCCCTGGCCAAGAAGGACCAGTCCAAGTTCAATATCGGCTCGCCGCCGATCGGCTCGACGCTCTATCTCGGCGCCGAGCTGATCAAGATCCGCGAGAAATTGAAGGATGTCGCCATTGTGCTGCATTCGGGCGGTGGCCAGACCGTGCAGGGGTTGCTGTCGGGCACGGTGCAGATGATCTCGTCCTCGCTCGCTCCAGCCCATGCCCACATCAAGGCGGGTACGCTGCAGGGTCTTGCCATTCTTGGCCCGAAGCGCTGGCACGATCTGCCGGACATGCCGACGTCCAAGGAGGCTGGCTACGACGACTTCAACTTCGAAACGACGACCGGGCTGCTGGCGCCGGGCAAGACGCCGCCCGAGCTGATCGCCAAGATGGAAAAGGCCGTCGTCGAGGGGCTCAGGCGTCCCGAGATGAGCAAAAAGATCGTCAACGCCGGTTTCTTCGTCGAGGCGAAGGGCGCCAAGGAGCACGGTGAGCGCCTGCAGCGGGAGTACAAGCAGTTCCGCGACGTCATCAAGCAGGCCGGCCTCAAGCCGAAGCAGCTCTGACAGCAAGAACGGGCTCGGCCCCGCCCTGCAGCGGGCAGGACGGGGCCGAGCCCGACAATGATCGGTGATAAATCCCCACCGACCGCTCAATAGCGCGGCGCGCGGGGCGCGACAGGCTTGCCGTCGGCACCGGGGATCGGCTTCTTCTTCATCGGCAGCAAGCCTTCGCGCTGCAGTTGCTTGCGTGCGAGCTTGCGGGTCCGGCTGACGGCTTCGGCCTTCTCGCGCACGCGGCGCTCCGAGGGCTTCTCGAAGAAGCGGCGGCGCTTCATCTCGCGGAACACGCCCTCGCGCTGCAGCTTCTTCTTCAGCGCCTTCATGGCCTGGTCGACGTTGTTGTCACGAACCATAACTTGCATCAGGTTTCCTTCTCTGATTTCAGCTCACAAATTGGATCGGGACCGCCGCACCCGGCGGGCCTTCGAATTTTCAGGGCGTCAGCGCAGCACGCCCCTGCGCCACGCCGAGCTCGATTTACAGCGCCTGCACACCCGCTCTCCGGCCCACGCGCTGGCGAACGTCTCGTGGCAGACCAGACATTTCCTGGACTTCTCCTGGTCCCGCCGCTCCGGCTCGTCGGCTGGCGCATCGGAGTCGTGCACGACGCCGCCTTCGCGTATCAAAGCCGCTGCAGTTTGAGGCGCTCGCATCTCAGCCTTTCCCGTTGGCGTGCCGATGGCGTGCCCAACTGCGTGAGGATCGCCTGTCAGCGCGGACCACACGCTTGGCCCGGCAACTCGGATGTGGGGAAAGGCAAAGGCCCGAAGGCGAGAGCGGAACCGCAGATCGAGGGGCGGGCTCCAAGGGAGGGCCACCAGCCGGAGATATGTGGGGCATTTTCCCTTCAGCCACAAGAAGCGATTGCCGTCCAGCGGGTGAATTGAACCCCGATTGCTGGTTTTTTTCACATTTTCGGGGTTCCCGGCCCCCTTTTGATCCCCGCCGGTCGCCGTGCTGGTCTCACCGCCCCCCTTGGCCTAGACAGATGCTCAGGCAACGAACGCGAAGCTCCGGCCGGCATGGTCGGGCAAGTCCGGGGAGAGACATCATGCGCATCAAGGAAATCCGCGAGACGTCGGTCAAGCTCAAGACCAACCTGCGCAATGCCGCTTTCGCCTTCGACGAGATGACGACATCGGTCGTCGCCGTGATCACCGACGTCGTGCGCAACGGCAAGCCGGTGACCGGCTATGCCTTCAATTCGACCGGCCGCTACGCCTGCGGCGCGCAGATGCGTGATCGCTTCGTCCCCCGCTTGATGAAGGCCAAGGAGGAGGACGTCACCCTCGACCCCAAGGCCTTCGATCCCGACAAGATCCTGAAGGCCATGATGGTCGCCGAGAAGCCGGGTGGCGACTGCGAACGATCGGTCGGCATCGGCACCATCGAGGTCGCGATCTGGGACGCGGTGGCAAAGATCGCCGACGTGCCTGCCTACAAGCTGATCGCCGACAAGTACCGTGGCGGCAGGTTCGAGCCGAAAATGTTCTGCTACGTCGGCGGCGGCTGGTACGCACCGGGAAAAGGCATTCCCGAGCTGCTCGACGAGGTGCGGATGTATCGCGATCTCGGCTACACGCTCATCAAGATCAAGGTCGGCGGCGCACCGATCATGGAGGACGTGGCCCGGCTACAGGCAGTCATCAAGCTGCTCGGCGACAGCAAGAATGTCGCGGTTGACGCCAACTGTGGCATTCCGCCGGGGATGCGCAAGGCGTACGCGGAGGCACTCAAGCCTTTGAACCTCGCCTGGTTCGAGGAAGTCGCGCACCCCAACGACTACGCCGGAAATGCCGAGTTCATCGAGTGGTACGGCAATCCCGTCGCGACCGGCGAGAACCTGTTCTCGCTCGAGGATGTCCGCAATCTCGTCCGCCACGGCGGCATGCGACCCGGCGTCGATATCGTGCAGACCGACATGCCGCAGAGCTACGGCCTCGGCACCGCGGCGAAGATCGTGCGGATGCTCGAGGAGAACGGCTGGAGCGCGAAATCGCTGCTGCCGCACGGCGGCAACCAAATGTCGCTCAACCAGGCCGCGGGCTTCGGCCTCGGCATGTGCGAGGCCTACCTAAACGTGTTCGGCGATTTTGCCGGCTACTGCGACGACCTGAAGGTGGACGACGGCTGGATGACGCTCGGCGACTGGCCCGGTATGGGCTTCGAGCGTCAGGCCCGTCTCATCGCCCTGATGCGCGGGGTCGGGCCCTGAGGGCAGTCGGCGGCAATCTCCCCGCCGTCGTGAGATGGGGGCATGAGCGAGCGGAGCGTATCTCATCCGTTGCTCGCCCAGCGTCCCGACCGCCGGGAGTAAACGCCACTGCCCGCGCCGAGCGAAACGAAACGCGGGCCGATGTCGACGTGAATGTGGTCCATGTCGGCGTAGGTCATGACGCCGCCGGCGTGGTGGTTGGCGATCAGCCACGCCACCACCTGCCCTTTTCGAGAGCCGGCTTCGAAATCGATGGCGTTGCCGGTCGCGTGCTTCGATACACGCCCGGATCCGGCAACCCTCGCGCCCGCCCGGCAAGTGGAGACCAGCCGCATCGGGCCGAACTTTGCCTCGATCCTCTCGATCAGCGTGCGTG
>CAMDBL010000127.1 GCA_945889015.1 Devosia equisanguinis | reverse complement strand
GGCGCTCATAAGCGTTGACGCTGGCTGAGACTGCCGCAACAGTGCCGCCGGTAAACGTGCTCCAGGTGGGTAGCCATCGGGAGCACTCATAGTGTTCATTGCGCCTCCCGGCGCCCGAGCGAGAGTGTGCCATGACTGGCCCGGCACAGCCGATCGAGTGGTATCTGGCGCGCGACAACAAGCAGTACGGTCCGCTCTCGGACATCGAGCTGATGAAGCTCGTGGAGCTGCGCCATCTGCGGGATCAGGATCTCGTCTGGCGAGCGGGTCTCACCGACTGGACGCCTGCACCGGTGGCATTTCCGCAGGCTTTCGGAGCCCAGCCCGAGCCGCAGCACCCCGCCGATCCGCCAGTCGAAGCACCGCCGCAAGCCTCAGCATCGCAGCGGCCCGAACCCCAGGCCCCGGCGGCGGAAGCGCCGGCAGCGCCAGAAACCACAAAGGCTCCCGCTCCTTCCCCGTCGGCCCCCATCGAGGCTTCGGCCGCGGAGATGCGCCGCGAGGCACATACCTCCACCCCCGTATCCGAAACGGCGCCCATTCCTGCCCCGGCGCGACTGCAACCGGCGCCGGACTATCGCGCGGCATCCGCTCCCCAGGCGGCCGCGAAGATTGAAACGCTGTCCGAATATCGTGCGAGGCTCGGCGCCCGACCCGACGTTGCAGCGGCACCCGCGGCGGCGCATGACGGGTCCACATCCCCTACAGGTGGCCATTCCGTCACCGGACACTCTGGCGGTGGAGCATCGCTGGGGACTTTGCGCTCCCAACCCGATGAAGATGCGGCCGGCGCCGGGCCGGACCGTGGACGCACGGCCACGCGGCGCATGTGGATCGCTCCTGCCGATCCCGACCCGTCGCCCGGCCCGACGGCACCCGAGAACCAGCTCCGGATCGATCCGACCACTTACGGCGCACCGCAAGCCCAGCCGCAACGGCCGCAACCGGGCTACGACCGCGGATTTGGATCACCACATCCAGGTGAAGCACCACTCCAGGCGCCACAGTCTCGATCGGGCTTTGCCGAGCAGCCTCTGCAGCCGCGCTGGCCGGAGCCACAACAGCGCCCTGATCCAGGGCATGCCCTCGGCGGTGGCCCCGGTCCAGCCTTCGATCCCCGTCCGAAGGCGCGTCCGGCTCCATCGGCCGTCGCTCCCCAGGATTATGAGGACGAGGAGCTGGATGAGGAGCCGCCCCGCCGTCCGCGACGGCTCAAGGGCCTGATCGCCATCCTTGTCCTGCTGGCCGTGATGGTCGGCGGAACTTGGCTCGTACTCATGAACCCACAGATCCTCGACCAGCCGCTGCGGGGACTCGGACTGACGACCGCAGATGGCGTGGTGCCCGTGCAGGGCCGGCCATCGTCGGCGGCAACGCGTGAACAGGCCGCTGCCATAGCGAAGCCGGCCCCCGCCGCAGCGCTGCAGGATTTTCCCGACAACGCCGGCGGCATCGACGGCATGCTGCAGAAGGGCCGGCTCTGGTCCATCGTACGCGAGGCTTTCCCGGAGTGGTACGAGGAGCGCATCCGCGAGGCGGCGAAGATGGTCGCCGAGAAGAAGACGGACGAGGCCGTCACCAAGCACGTCATCGATTCACTGATCGCGCTGCGTCGCAAGAATTCGGACCACGCGTTCCAGGCGAGCCTGCCAGCGCTGGAGCAGGTAGCGCGCAGCTTCCGCGACAGCCTCGAGTTGTTGACCAAGCACAGTCACGTGGCCTGTTACTCGCTGATCTCCAACGGCGAGGGCACGCGTGGCATGGTCGCCCTGTTCCGGGATCCGACCTACAGCCCGACGCTACAGACCGGTCTCGCCGCCGTGTTCCAGGCCGTCGTGGAGGGCCGCACCACACCGCGGAACAATCTGCCCGCCCGCCGGAGCGATTATGACCAGCTGACGAAGGAGCTGCAGGCCCTCGGCTGGAAGGAGCAGGACATCAACCTGTTCTCCGATTCCGAAAGCCTCGCCAAAACGCCGCCCGAGCAAGTTTGCCGGATGGTCCGCGAGTGGTTCACCGCCCACTTGACGATCCAAGACAACGAGGTTCGTCAGCGTCTCCTGATCGAGTCGATCAAGCCCGTCGTTGCGGGGTGAGCGGCGCCTGTAGCTCTTCCTGGTCGCGCTTGTTGTGCTCGCGGTCCCAGGCATCGTCGAGCAGCTTGTCGATATCCGCGTTGCGGTTCGACAGGCCGCGCTGCCACTTCAACTGACGCTGCTGCTCCCGTATCGCCCGCTCGGTCGCGCCTGGTTTTTTCGAGCGGACCGCGCCGTGGATCAGGATCGGCGTCTCGGGCTCCTCGAGGTCGAGCTCTTCCAGGAACGTCTCGCGCAGCGCATTCCAGCTCTGGATGATGGCTTTGCTCACCACCTTGCGCTCGGCCTCGGTGAAATCATTGCGCTTGCTGGGGTCGAGCGTTTGAATGGCGCGACGCATATCCTGCAGCGGGACGTAGGGATGCAGACCGACCTTCGAGCCGGTCTCGCCGACGTTACGGTAGACAATCCGCATCATGTCGACGGTATCACTGATGCTGCGAAAGACGGCGATGTACTCGTCGTATGACGGCGCCGCCTTCTCGCAGTAGGCGAACAGCTCGGACTTGGTGCGCACGATCCGGCGCCACTCCTCCTCCAGGCTCTCGATGAACTTCGAGCGGCGTTGCAGGACGGCCGCGAGCCAGGCCGCGGCGATCGTGACGATCACTACCGCCATATCCTTGAAGAAATCGTAGACCGCCTTCCCGTACTCGATCAGCTGTCTATCCCCGCCGCCGATCTCGACCATCTTTGCCGCGAAGGCCATGACAAGCACCAGCCCGAGCCAAAACGTTGTCCAGCGCAGCTTGCGCCTCAGCATAGCTCGGGTCATGCAGCCCCCCCATTGCGTCCCGGGCCTTTCGGCACGGGTGCCTGCTTTCGCGACGTACCCTCGAGGGGACGGCGAAACCCTCCCCCTTGAAGGTGACCGCGCCCCTCAGACGCGTTGTCCGCCCGGCACCGAGCTATGAAGCACGGGTCGGTAACCCGCGCCAAGCACCGCGAGGACCGAGGGTGGCGTCAGGCTCTCGCAGGCCTCGGATTCAATCTGAGACGGTGCCCCGTATCCACCGGGTTGCCATGGCCACAACCGGCCGATCCACCACAGCCCGACAACGTCGGCGACCGAGATCATGGCGCCGTCCGGCACATCCGCCAGGGACATCGGATGCACCCGTTTGGCGCCATGATGCGAAACACGCTCGGCGTGCAACACGGCGTCCATGTCGGCCGCCGTCGCCCGGCCGGACAGCCCGCGGGCAGCGTTCCACTTCTCGGCGAAGCGCATGGCGTGGGCGCGGCGGCATTCGAAGCAGGGGCGATGACCGGCGGCCAACGCGGTCGCCTCGTCGAGAAAGAACAGCTCGGTATAGCCCTCACCCATCACGGCACGGCGCCGGCCGGCGAACTCCGTGAGGCAACAGATCCAGGCCTTTCCCGCCCAGCGCCGAGAGCCGAGGCGCCGGTCGGCGTCATGCAATCGCCCACCGCGGTTGCCCATGAACAGGCCTCGCGACGCATCCGCGACAATGGCACCGTCGGGTCTCACACGGTTCTGAAGCGGCATGAAAACAGCGCCTGATCAATCGTAACCAAAACTGGGCGGCGCCATCGGCAAGTGCAATGTGTGATCGAGGCCGCACCCGTCACATAGGAGCACGTACCATTCGGCGTAAGGCCTGGCCGAACGATCGACGACGTCGAGGCCGGGCCGGCCGCAGACGGGGCAGGGCACCGGGTCGGCCGGCGCCTGCCGCCAGGCGGTGATCGCCGCGATCGCCGCGCCGATGCGGTCGTCCGGCAGCTTCCTCGGCGGATCACCCATCAGTGCCCCTCGAATGCCATCAATGCGTGCGGTGCGATACCGAGCGACTTCAGGCGTGCGACGCCGCCGAGCTCTGGCAGATCGATAAGGAACGCCGCCCCCGCCACCTCGCCGCCCGAGCGGCGGATCAACTTCACCGCCGCCTCCGCCGTGCCGCCGGTCGCGATCAGATCGTCGACGATCAGGATGCGGGCACCCTGGCCGATGGCGTCGGTATGCACCTCGACGACATCGGTGCCGTACTCCAGGGCGTACTCCTGGCTCAGTGTCCGCCAGGGTAGCTTGCCTCGTTTGCGGATCGGAACGAAGCCGCAGCCCAGCCGATCGGCCACCGCACCTCCGATGATGAAGCCGCGCGCCTCGATGGCCGCCACCGCATCGATCCGTTGCGTACGGTAGGGCTCGGTCAACTGCGCCACCGCGGCCTTGAAGCCTTGGGCGTGTCCGAACAGGGTCGTCGCGTCCCGGAACAGGATTCCAGGCTTGGGGTAGTCGGGTATCGTGCGCACCAGGTTTTTCAGATCGTCCACAGGGGGGGCCTCCACGCCTAATTCACGGCGCAAAATAGCAATAAACTGCACTAGACGGTAGAACGGCGCGACCGTGGGCCTGATTCGCAGGTGCCGGCGCACCCGCCGCAAGCCCTATTGCGGGCGAGCGCACACAAGGGAAGACCAGCAATGTCCGACCATCACCTGGCCATGGCGGCAGACGGCGGCATGGACGATTTGCCAAGAACGCTGCGCCGCGAGCGCGACGCACGGGAGCGAGAGGCCCGCGAGCGAGAGTACCAAATGTCGGGCTCGGCATCGCTGATGGCCTCCGAGCGCGAAACGTCTGCGCCGCCGCCGTTCGCCGACGACCTGCAGATGTCCGCGGTGCGCCGGCTGGAAGTGCCGTTCGTGCACCTGATGCTCTTCTTCATGAAGGCCGTATTCGCCGCCATTCCGGCTCTTTTCATTCTCGGCGTGCTGCTCTGGCTCGCGGGCGCCGGCCTGCAGGCCTTCTTCCCGCAGCTCGTCAAGATGAAGATCCTGATCAGCTTCCCGAATTGAGCCGCCGGTCGCGGTTTTTTCGCGGTCTTTACCATGTGCGCCCGTCGCGCCGGGCCTGAACCAAGCGCTGCACGAAACGCGGGCGGCTCGGCCTTTAGTCCGAGGTGCTGCGCCGCGGCCTTGAGCGGCCAGGGAATTCGGGCTACCAACCCCCACGAAATCATGCATGCCGGCAAGAGCGGCACCGTCATCCGCCGGTCGGCCCCACATTCAACCAGGAGAAGACGCACATGGCGCGAAACAAGATCGCCCTCATCGGTGCCGGCATGATCGGCGGCACGCTGGCTCACCTCGTCGGCTTGAAGGAGCTCGGCGACGTGGTGCTGTTCGACATCGCCGAGGGCATCCCGCAGGGCAAGTCGCTCGACATCGCCCAGTCCGGCGCGGTCGAGGGCTTCGACTCGAACCTCAAGGGCACCAACGCCTACGCCGACATCGAGGGCGCCAACGTCTGCATCGTCACCGCCGGCGTTCCCCGCAAGACCGGCATGAGCCGCGACGACCTCCTCGGCATCAACCTCAAGGTCATGGAGCAGGTCGGCGCCGGCATCAAGAAGTACGCGCCGAACGCGTTCGTCATCTGCATCACCAACCCGCTCGACGCGATGGTTTGGGCGCTGCAGAAGTCCTGCGGCCTGCCGCGCCACATGGTCGTCGGCATGGCCGGCGTGCTCGACACCGGCCGCTTCCGGATGTTCCTGGCCGACGAGTTCAAGGTGTCGGTCGAGGACGTGTCGGCATTCGTGCTCGGCGGCCACGGCGACGACATGGTGCCGCTGGTTCGCTACTCGACCATCGCCGGCATTCCGTTGACCGACCTCGTCAAGATGCGCTGGATCACGCAGGAGCGTCTCGACCAGATCGTCGAGCGCACGCGCAAGGGCGGCGGCGAGATCGTGTCGCTGCTGAAGGCCGGCTCGGCCTATTACGCGCCCGCCTCGAGCGCGATCCAGATGGCCGAGAGCTATCTCAAGGACAAGAAGCGCGTGCTGCCGTCGGCCACCTACCTCAACGGCGAGTATGGCGTGAAGGGCCTCTACGTGGGCGTGCCCTGCGTGATCGGCGCCGGCGGCGTCGAACGCATCGTCGAGATCGACCTCAACTCGACCGAGCGCGCCATGTTCCTGAAGTCGGTCGAGTCCGTGAAGGGTCTCGTCGACGCCTGCACCAAGATCGCACCGAATTTGGGGGCGTGAGGAAAAGAGAGTGCAGTGGGTGAGATGGCCAGATGGTCAGTGGTCAGTTGGTAGTCGGAAAGCACCATGAGCATCCGCAGCTATCAGGACCTCGAAGTCTGGCAGATGTCGATGGACTTGGCGGTCGATTGCTACAAGTCGACAGCCAAGTTCCCGAAAGAAGAGACTTACGGCCCCACTGCACAAATCCGCCGAGCGAGCGTCTCGGTTCCCTCAAATATCGCAGAGGGTTATGGTCGGGATCAATCTGGCTCGTTCATCCAATTCCTGCGGATCAGTCAAGGCTCGGCACGCGAATTGGAGACGCAGTTGATGTTGGCTCAGCGTGTCGGCTTCCTCGACGACGACATTGCTGTCACCTTGCTCAAAACCTGCGAGCGCATCAGCAAGATGCTTCGATCGTTGATCAAGTCGATCGACAACAGCCGATTGCAAAGCGCATGAAGCGTTCCGTCTGACCAACTGACCATCTGACCATCTGACCATCTCACCTCCTCTGAGGACTTCCCATGAACATCCACGAGTATCAGGCCAAGGAGCTGTATCGGCAGTACGGAATTACGACTCCGAACGGCCACCCGGCATTCAGCGTGGATGAGGCGGTGGCAGCGGCCCAGAAGCTCCCCGGGCCGGTGTGGGTGGTGAAGTCGCAGATCCACGCGGGCGGCCGCGGCAAGGGCAAGTTCAAGGAGGCCGCCGCCGGCGACAAGGGCGGCGTGCGCCTCGCCAAGTCGATCGACGAGGTCAAGACCTTCGCCCAGCAGATGCTCGGCAACACGCTGGTCACGATCCAGACCGGCGAGGCCGGCCGCCTCGTCAAGCGCCTCTACGTCGAGGACGGCTCGGCGATCGACCGCGAGCTGTATCTGTCGGCCGTCGTCGATCGCGTCACCTCGCGCGTCTCGTTCATCGTCAGCCCGGCCGGCGGCATGGACATCGAGCAGGTCGCCCACGACACCCCCGAGCAGATCACGTCGTTCTCGATCGATCCGGCTTCGGGATACTTCCCCTATCACGGCCGCAAGATCGCCTTCGCGCTCGGCCTCAAGGGCGACCTCGTCAACCAGTGCGTGAAGATGGTCGGCCAGCTCTATGCCATGTTCGTCGAGAAGGACATGAGCATGCTCGAGATCAATCCGCTGGTCGTCACCAAGACTGGCCAACTGATCGCGCTCGACGGCAAGATGGACTTCGACGGCAACGCGCTGTTCCGCCACAAGGAGATCATGGCGTTCCGCGATCTCGACGAGGAGGACAGCAAGGAGGTCGAGGCCTCGAAGTACGACCTCAACTACATCGCCCTCGACGGCGAGATCGGCTGCATGGTCAACGGCGCCGGCCTAGCGATGGCGTCGATGGACATCATCAAGCTGTTCGGCTCCGAGCCCGCCAACTTCCTCGACGTCGGCGGCTCCGCCACCAAGGAGAAGGTGACTGCGGCGTTCAAGATCATCACCTCGGACCCGAAGGTGAAGGGCATCCTGGTCAACATCTTCGGCGGCATCATGCGCTGCGACATCATCGCGGAAGGCGTGGTCGCGGCGGTGAAGGAAGTCGGCCTCAAGGTGCCGCTGGTCGTGCGCCTGGAAGGCACCAACGTCGATCTCGGCAAGAAGATCATCAACGAGAGTGGCCTCAAGGTCGTCGCCGCCGACAACCTCGCCGACGCCGCCAAGAAGATCACCGACGAGGTGAAGAAGCTGAAGGCGGCTTGAAGGCTCTCCAAGCATGAGACGCGGGGTCACGCCAGAACGAAACTGGGCCTGACCTCGCGCCGCGCGGGGATGGCAAGCAATCACGTTTCAATCCAAAAATTCCAGCACGTACCGATCCTCAGCTCTCAACTTCCGTAGGATGCCTGCCGTCTTCCTCACCCGCGCCCGGCCCGGCCGCACGGGATTTGGAACAGACTCCCCATGCGCGGCCCAATCTGCATGGATTGCATGTGCATTATTGGCTATAGAGCCAACAAGTTTGATTTTGTGATGCGAGAGCAATTGCTTGCGCAGTGCAACCAATTCAACATCAGAAAGGCCGCTCGGCCCAGCGGCAGCGAGCATCGCAAGCTCGCAGCCCCGCCCCGTCCGAAGTCTCATTTTCGCTCCTGCAGCAACCAAGCGCCGAAAAGCAGAGCAGCCTGGATGTTCACACGTCTCGTCGGTTGTATGGGGAATATCGCGAGCAAGGATATGGAGTGGACTATCCGGAACCTCACTGAAATCTATGGTGCTCTCGCCACTCTGTATCGCAGCGATCCTGTCATTCGCGGCAAGCGCCAAAAAGGCAGACCGTGAGAGTCCGGACTTCTCGGCGGCGTCGTCAATTGCTTCAAGCATTCCAATATCGAGCGAAATATTGAGCTTCACGTACTGACCTGTCTCCATGAGGCAAGGGACCAAGATCGCTGCGCTCATGGGCTGGCCAAGCACGCTCGCCAAATCGGACGGGGCAGGAATTGCTGCATCTTGTCCAAGCATGCGCTGCTGAGTGATGAATTCCCGCAACACGATCTGTGCGTGACGGTAAGCTTCGTTCTCGGTCTTCCCCTCGCCCGTCAACCCATCCATGTCCGGAAATCGAATCCTCCAAGTAGACCCGTCCCTGGTAATGAAGGCAGGATAATGAAGCATGCTGCACTCCACGCTTACACACTGCAGTGTGCATTTTTATATATTTAAATGCGGCAGAAATATGTTGCGCCGCTTGACGAAGCCCGCAGTATCACATATCCTGTGTCTATGAAGAACATTACGCTTGCGATAGACGAGGGCGTTCTGCGGGAGGTCCGCAAATACGCGGCCGACCACGGTACCACCGTCAATGCCTTGGTGCGTGAAGCACTTCAGCGAGTTGCCGACCGAGCGATGTCGCAGCGCGAAGGCTGGGAAAACCTGTTCAAGTTGGCTGACGAATCGGGCGTCGAGGTCGGCGAGATCACGTGGAAGCGTGAAGATCTCTATGAGCGTTGAGGCATTCCTCGATACGAACGTTCTCGTCTACGCCGTCGACGGCAGTCCGAACAGCGCCAGCAAGCGCAGTCGTGCGCGCGCTCTGATCCGCGAGCAGAGCTTCGGAACTTCGGCCCAAGTGATCCAGGAATTCTATTGGACGGTCACTCGCAAGTTGAGGAAGCCGCTTGCCCCCTCGATTGCCGCACGATGGGTCGATCGTTTGAGTTCGAATGAACTTGTTCCTGTAGATACCGTTCTCGTCAAGTCCGCGATCGAAGGCTCGATCCGGTGGCAGATTTCTTACTGGGACGCCGCCATCGTCGCTGCTGCCGAAGCGCTCGGAGCTTCGACGCTCTACACCGAAGATCTCAACCACGGGCAACTTTACGGCTCGGTCCGCGCAATCGATCCGTTCCGCGAGTGAATCGGCAATCCTATTCGACGAGCCTCACCCCTTGCTCGCCACCCGGTCCAGCCACCGCGCGGGAAGCAGCCGTTTCAGCACGCCCGCCGCGTGCGCGGGCACCGTCACGGGATAGCGCACCCTCGGCTGCCGGCTCTCGACGGCATGCACCAGCTTTTCGGCCACGGCCTCGGGCTCGAGCTTGAACGTCTGCTTGCCGCCGCTCTCCAGCCCCGCGAGGATCTGCCTGTAGCGCGCGGCGTGCACCGAGCCCTCGATGTCGATGTGCGCCTTCGCCATCGCCAGCGCGGTCTCGACGAAGCGCGTGCGGATCGGACCGGGCTCGATCAGCGAGACGTGGATGCCGGTCCCCGCCAGCTCCATCCGCAGGCAATCCGACAGCGCCTCCAGCGCGAACTTCGACGCGCAATAGGCACCGCGGTTCGGCGCGGCCACGACGCCGAGCACCGACGAGCACTGCACGATACGACCGCGTCCCGCCGCGCGCATCGCCGGTATGATCGCGCACGTCAGCGTATGCGTGCCGATGACGTTGACCTCGAACTGGCGCCTCAGCACCCAGGGCACCAGATCCTCGACCGCGCCCGGTTGGCCATAGGCACCGTTGTTGAACAGCGCGTCGAGCTGGCCGTCGGTCTTCTCCAGTGCCGCCGCCGCGCACGCCGCGATCGAGGCCGGGTCGGCCAGCTCCAGCGGCAGCGCCTCGACGCCGAGCTCGCCCTCCAATCGCTTCAGATCCTCCGGCCGCCGCGCCGTCGCGAGCACGCGCCAGCCCCGTGCCTTCATCACCCGCGCCGACGCCCAGCCGATGCCGGAGGAGCAGCCGGTGATCAAAATGCTGCGCTGTGCGGCCGCCATGCTCGAAGCCTTCAATTCCCGACGCTCTGTGTGACGCCACCATCGACGGTCAGTGCCTGCCCGGTGATGTAGCTCGCTTCGTCGCTGGCGAGAAACACGGCGGCGTTGCCGATATCGTCTGGCGTTCCGACGCGCCGCATCGGCACCTGCGCCGCGCGCTTGGCCTTGTAGCCCTGATACGCCGCCTCCTCCTCGCCCTTGCCCGCGCCCAGCGCGCCGACGACCTGGTTCTTCACCATCGGCGTATCGATGAAGCCGGGTTGGATCGAGTTGCAGCGGATACCCTTGGGCCCATACTGCACGGCCATGATGCGGGTCATGTGATCGATCGCGGCTTTCGACGTCGGGTAGGCGATGTAGTTGAGGCCGAGATGGCGGATCGCCGAGATCGAGGAAATGTTGATGATCGCGCCCGAGCCCTGCCTGGTCATGTGCGGCAGTGCCGCCCGGCAGGCGAACAGCACGCTCTTCAGGTTGGCGGTGAACACCCGGTCCCACGCCTCCTCCTCGACTTCCTCGACGCCACCCGGCACCAGGATGCCGACGTTGTTCACCAGCACGTGCACCGTCCCCCAGGCGGCGACGCAGGCGTCGACCATGCCGGTGATGTCCGCCCGCTTCGACACGTCGGCCTGGACGACCTCGCAGACGCCGCCCGACGCACGAATGAGCCCAGCGGTCTCCTCGGCCGCCGGCAGCCTGATGTCGGACACCAGAACGCGGGCTCCCTCCCGCGCGAACGCGGCGGCGATTCCCCTGCCATTGCCCGAGCCCGCACCCGTGACGATGGCGGCTTTTCCCTGAAGACGTCCGGCCATCTCTCACCTCCCAGGTGCTGCTCCCGACCGCTCTGCTCTGCATTGCGGGATGATCTCGCCCGCATGGATCACGGCTTGCCAGTCTCCGTCCACCCGCGAATACTGCGCAGCATAACGATCGAGACCGCCGGCGCCACAAGCGCACGCGCAGTCCGGGAAAACGGAGGAGGACGCCATGGTCGACTACAAGCCGCGCCAGCAGGACGAGAGGCCGAAAGTCTGGAAGGACGTCGTCTACTACAGCGACGGCTTGAAGATCTCGGCACATCTCTACACGCCCAAGGACTACAAGAAGGGCGAAAAGCGGCCAGCCGTCCTTTCGCTCGCCGGCTATACCGGCATGAAGGACGTCTACGGCATGGACGTGCCTTGGCGGCTCTACAACGAAGGCTATTTCGTGCTCGCCATCGACTACCGCGGCTTCGGCTCGTCCGAAGGCGAGCGCGGCCGGCAGCGGCCCCTCGAGCAGGCGCAGGACAGCTACGACGCGATCACCTTCCTCACCACCGTCGAGGGCGTCGATCCCGATCGCATCGGCATCTACGGAACGAGCTTCGGCGGCGCCAACGGCGTCTGGGTGACGGCGTTCGACAAACGCGTCAAGACGCTGGTCACCTCGGTGATGGTGGCCGAGGGCGAGCGCTGGATGAAGGTGATGCGCCGCCCCTCCGAGTACGCGCAGTTCCGCACGAAGGTGGACGAGGCCGCCAAGCGGCGCGTGGTGACGGGGAAGGCCGAGACGATGCCGCTGCTGGAAATGATGCCGCCTGATCCGCACACCGCGGCCGTGATCAAGGCGCACCACCAGAAGGACGCCAACTACGTCTCCGACTACGACACGGCGAGCGCGGAAGCCTGTCTGCGCTACAAGCCGGAGTGGGTCGCGCCCTACATCTCGCCCCGGCCCGTGCTGGTGATCTACGCCGAGCACGACGAGCTCTGCACGGACGAGGCGCTGCACTGCTACGAGGCGCTGAAGGAGCCGAAGAAGCTCGTCGTCCTGCCCAAGGCGCAGCATTACGAGAGCTATTACTTCGTCAGCCCCGAAATGCACGAGATCGGCATGAAAGAGGCCGTCGCCTGGTTCAAGCAGTATTTGTGATCCCACTTTCACGGTGTCCGACCAAAGGTCCGACACCTCAGATACGGAGTTCCCCCATGCTCGAATATTTCCCCGGCAATTATCCCTGGAACCTCGCCCTCAACGGCGGCATGAACGGCGGCGGCATCATCTCGGAGATCGACGACGCGGTCCGCCACCTGATCCCCAAGTCCAAGGACGGCGTCGCCGCCGCCAAGGAATGGGGCGAGGCCTGGGCCAATCTCGCCCGCAAGGTCGAGACGCTGGCGGACGCCGACCTCGCCAAGGGCCACAAGCGCAGCGCCAGCCGCAAATACAAGCGCGCGGCCGCCTACTACTTCGTCGCCGACCGCAACATGAACAGCCACGATCCCCAGCGCGACACGGTCTACAAGACCGGCATGGCCGTGTTCCGCAAGCACGTCGAGTGCGCCGGCGAACCGGTCGAGTTCCTGGAGGTGCCCTATCAGGGCAAGTCGCTGCCGGCGATCTTCTCACCGGCCAAGGGTGTGAAGGGCCGCGCGCCCTGCATGATCCACTTCGACGGCTTCGACGTGAACAAGGAGGTGATCTATCTGCGCGGCATCGTGCAGGAGCTGAACCTTCGTGGCATCTCGGTGCTGGTGGTCGACCATCCCGGCGTCGGCGAGGCGCTGCGGCTGAGAAACATGCCGCTGTTCGCGGAGGTCGAGGTGCCGGCTGCGGCTTCGGTCGACTACCTGGAGACACGCAAGGACGTCGATCCCAAGAAGATCGGCATCATCGCCCTGAGCCTGGGCGGCTACTACGCGCCGCGCGCCGCCGCCTTCGAGAAGCGGCTCGCCTGCTGCGTCGCGTGGGGCGCGATCTGGGACTACGGCGCGATCTCGGAGGCGCGTGCCAGGAAGATCAAGGCGACCGAGCTGTCGGTCTCCGACTGGGCCGACCACGCCATGACGGTGTTCGGCGTCAAGACCGTCGAGGAGGTGCTGGCGATCACGTCGAAAATGACGCTCGCCACCTGCATCGACAAGATCACCTGCCCGATCCTCGTCGCCCACGGCGAGCTCGACCGGCAGATCCCGCTCGCCGACGCGCAGAAGACCTATGACGGCGCGGTCAACTCCTCGCGGCGCGAGCTGAAAGTCTTCTCCAAGGCGGACGGCGGCTACGAGCACTGCATGGCCGACAACATCTCCAACGGCATCGACTACATGGCCGACTGGATCGCGGACGTGCTGAAGCCGTGATCCGTCGATCACGCCGCAGGCAACTTTCAACGGGCCATCCTTCACGGAAAGACCGGTCATGTCGCAGGGAAGTGCCCGACATGATGTGAGGGATGGCCACTCGATGTGAGCATTCTTGCTCCGAGAGCGTCGAGCCAAAATCCGCCGACGCCCTACTTTCGATCGCAAAGTCCAACTCGGCCACGACGTCGGTATGGGCCATAAGGCGACGAAGCATCTTGTTTTGTTCGCGAGAGCTATCTGACCATAAGCACCGACCCAGCGCGATCATTCAAACCTGCTTCAGTGCCTTCATTTCCGCGACATCTACGTAACTCGCTGACCTAATGATCGAATCAGGTAGATCGCTTGCCGTGGGCGGTATCACTCGGCGGGTGAAGGCAGATGCGAAGCTTCGAGATCGTGCGATCGAGCACCGAT
>CAMDBL010000126.1 GCA_945889015.1 Devosia equisanguinis | reverse complement strand
AGAAAACCGACAAACCGGACGCTGATTGACGCGGAACGTCAATCAAAGCGCTTGCCAATGGCGCGGCCAGCGTCAATCATCACTTCGCTCGGCCGCCTCGTCTCATCCTGATTGACGCGCCGTTCTCATCCAGATTGTCGCGCTATAGGTCGGCGATCCGAGATGTCGCTCGGCTCGCTTAGTGCGGTGCCGCTCGTCAAAGCTCGCGAGCTTGCCGCCGGCTGCAGGGCAGAGCTTGCCGCAGGCCGCAATCCGCTGATTGCCCGACGCGACGCGGAGGCAGCGCAAAAGGCACTGCGGTCCAAGGCGCAGGAAACTGAGCACAAGACGTTCAGTGCTGTCGCCGAAGAGCTGCTCGCCTCTAAGGAGACCGGCTGGAGAAACGCCAAGCATCGGGCGCAATGGCGGATGACGCTTGAGCAGTATGCGGCCGCGCTTTGGGCAATGCCCGTTGACGAGATTGGGACCGAGCATGTGCTCGCCTGCCTCAATCCGATCTGGAAGGAGAAGTCGGAGACCGCGTCTCGCACGCGCGGCCGGATCGAGGCCGTACTCAATGCAGCTCGTGCTCGCGGCTTTACTTCCGCAGACAAGGCCAATCCGGCGCGGTGGCGGGGGCATCTCGACCATTTGCTGCCCAAGCCCAAGAAGCTCCTGCGAGGGCATCACGCTGCGCTCCCGTGGAAGGAGTTGCCGGCTTTCGTGACGCAACTGCGGAAACGCGACGGGGTTGCCGCTCTTGCGCTTGAGTTCATCATTCTAACGGCCGCCCGTTCGGGGGAGGCACGTGGCGCCCGTTGGGAAGAGATCGACCTAGCAAGCAAAGTCTGGACGGTTCCGGCGACAAGGATGAAGGCTCTCAAAGAACACCGCGTGCCACTCACGGCCCGCGCGATCGAGATTTTGCAAAGGGTGGGCGAACCGGTTGTCGGTGATCTCGTGTTTCCAGGTGGCAAGCCGGGGCGGCCCCTCAGCGACATGGCCTTCGTCGCGCTCTTCAATCGGATGGGCGTGAGCGCCATCACGACGCACGGTTTTCGCTCGACCTTTCGCGATTGGGCGGGTGAAGCCACGAACTTTCCGAGGGAGCTTGCTGAGGCTGCCCTTGCTCATACGGTCGGAGACAAGGTCGAGCGAGCCTACAGGCGCGGCGATGCCTTGGAGCGGCGCCGGTTACTCATGGAGGCTTGGACGGCGTATTGCGAGGCGCAAGGCGGCACTGTGGTGGCGATGGTGCGGCCGGCCGTGTGAAGAGGCAATGCACGGAGCCGGTCGAATGAAATTTCTGTATCTATTCCGGCCCTGCCTGATCGTCCAAAATAATTTGTCTATAGAATAAGGGCAGAGTTGAGCGTTCTTTCAAATGAGAAAGATAGGTTTGTGCCTCTTTATCCAATGGGGCATCCCCGCATATGACCAGCTCTGCCGGTGACTCGGGTTCGGGCCAATACGCATACTCAAGAAGTTGGCCAATAGCTTCTCGAATGCATCCGCGAGCTGTTGCCGAAGTCTTGATTTCAAAATAAATATAAGCTCCATCCCGTCTCCGACAAACGACGTCGATAGCCTTGCCATTGCCGCATGGGTGCTCGTCGCCAACGTTCTCTTGGCCATGCTCAAGTTTAAGCTCCTGGCAGAGTTTTGCCTGGAGCATGTTGTGCCGGAGATCTACGTCAAGCATTTGCGCTGCATAAGAGGATTTTGTTCTTGGTGCACGATCCTTGGTTCCAGCACGGAAGTAGAACCTTGGTGCACCAACTGTCTGCTGTCCTGAAGGGCCACTCTGCACGTACACGTAAAGGGGCAGAAGTCGATCGAAGTCCTCTAATACCGTCGAGCCTAATGTTCGACCCGTAGCTTGGCTCTCATGATCCACGGGTATGCCGTGAGCGATGCCAGGCGTCCAGTGTCCCGGCACAGGCGCTTCCAGGCCCTCGATGTGGCGGTAACGATCGCCTTGTAGTCGTTGAGCAGCCGCAGCGACAGGAAGCGCGCCTTCAGATGGAGCCAGACGCGCTCGACCGGATTGAGCTCGGGCGAGTAGGGCGGCAGCGGCACCAGCGTGATGCTCGCCGGCACACTCAGCGCTCTACCGCTATGCCAACCCGCGCCGTCGAGCACGAGCACGACGTGCTCGTTCTTTGCAATCGTCTCGGCGAATGCATCTAGAAACGCCTGCATTGCGACTCTGTTCGCGTCGGGCAGGATCAGAGCGAATGCGTTGTCGGTGCCGGGCTCGATCGCAGCGTAGATGTAGGCGTTGATATAGCGCTGATCGAGCAGTCCAGGCGGCCTCTCACCGCGCTTCCACCAGATGTGGCAGACGCGTCCCTTCTGCCCGATGCGCGCCTCGTCCTGGAAATAGAGGCGCAGGCGCTTGTTTTTATGCGTACGCTGTATTTTTTCCAGGGTTCGCCGGGCTCTTTTTAAAGGCCGCTGCTGCGGCCGGGTCTTTCATCGGGTGTGTCGGCCGCGCTTTCTGCCGCGACAAGTCGAGCTTTCTGAGCAGGCGGCCCATCGACGTGGCATGCATCGACTTGCCGAACTTCTTCTGGGCGATTGCCACAAGATCATCGCGCGTGAAAGCGCAGAAGCCGTCCTTCTCTGGATCTGGACCGGCCATGACGATGGCGAGCAGCTCGGCCTGCTCGTCGAGTGTGAGCATCGGCGGACGCCCGCCGTTCCAGTTGTCGCTGAGCCCGACGACACCGTGCTCGTTGTAGCGGATGACCCAATCCCTGAGCGTCTGGCGGTCCATGCCTGCGCACTTTGCTGCCTCCGCGCGGCTCATGCCGGACAGCGCATTGGCGATCGCCAGGAGGCGCCGGGAGATGCGCGAGTCCGGCTCGACCTTGGCGAGCTTGCGCAGCACTGCCGGTGTGCGGTCCTTGCGGATCTTCAGCTTCGCCATCGTCAGCCCCCGCTTCGCGAATCATTGCGAAGACGGAATCACGAACTCTGAGCCAGGGGAATCGCTGGACGGCAACACGAGTCGATCATTACGATCGACGGTATAAGATTAGTTCTATCTTGAGTTTCGAGCTTAACTGTCGACGTCCAAGGAATATGAATGTCCGTTTCGTGACTAACTGCGGCACTATCGCCTGCGGAGGGTAGTCGGGGCTTCGCTTGCGGTCCTGATAGTGCCACATAGTAAAATCGTGGAGAAGCGATGCGTTGGCGCGGACAAACTCGTTAAATCGCCGGATTCTTGGCACGAGGATATCGATTGAAGGAAGGGTCTGGCTCAATTCCAGAGAAAAAGCGACACCGTGGCGAACTTCGCGCGGATCTGGATCAAGTCCGATGTTGAATTGAAGCTCTGATCGTCCGCCGTAGTGGCATGCCCATTCGTCGGTTATCGTCGTGCCCGCAAACAAATTTTGATTCGGAAGGCGGTCCAAGTCTTTGAGCTTCTGCCTAATCTGTTGAAGCTGCCCAATCTTGTGCCGAGGAGCGCGTTGATTTAGAGCATCTGCAAGTTCCGGGATTGTCATCGATCACCCTCGCGCCATCAAAGCATCGCCTGCTCCAACCTCTGCTTGCGCATCTTCCAATCCGGCAGCAGCCGCGTCAACAGGCTCACGAACCGCTCGCCGTGGTTGGGCTCCACGAGGTGGCAAAGCTCGTGCACGACGACGTAGTCGATGCACGCCATGGGCGCCCGGATCAGATCCGGATTGAGCGTGATGGCGCCACTGGCGGAGTGGCTGCCCCAGCGCCGCTGCATGGGGGCGATGCGCAGTAGCGGCTTGATGCACCCAAGGCGCTCGAACGTTGGCAGGGCATGCTCGAAGCGCTCGCGAAGCCGTAGGTCTGCTTTGCTGCGATACCAACCTTCGAGAAGGCCCTTGATGCGGTTGACGTCCAGCCGATCTGGTAGCTCGACGATGAAGTAGCCCCCAATCAGGCGAATGCGCTCGCTGTCCGCTGCCACGATCTTCAAGCGGTACTGTCGGCCGAGATAGAGGTGCGTCTCGCCGCCGACATACCGGCGAGGAGGCGTGCGCGGCGTGAACTGTTGGAAGTGGTCGATCTGGCGGCAGACCCACCGCGCCCGCTTTCGCAACCGGCGCTCAAGCTCGCCCTGATCGGTGCCGACCGGCGCCGTCACTTCCACGGTGCAATCGGGAAGCACGGAAATGGCCATCGTCGAGCGCTTCGCGAACGTCGCCGTATAGGCGATGCGGCGGCTGCCGTAGTCGATCGCGCCTTGCACGCTCATCTCGCGGACATCCGCATGGCGCTCTGGATCACCGTCTCGACAATGTCATCGATCAAAGCGGGGCTGAGCTGCATGCCGCGCTGTTCGCGGACGACATCGAAAAGGTAGTCGTCCAAGTCGTTGCGCATGTCGTTCTGGGCGCCCAAGTTTGTTTGCCAGTTCACGATGGCGTGGCTCTTCACGATTGCGGCGAAGGTGCTGGCAGCATCCGCAGCAATATCGCGGATCGCATTGCTGCTCGCGCTGGGCGCGTCGCTCAATCCCTTCTGAATCGTATGGAAAAACGAGACGGCCATCGGATCGCCCCGCACTGGTTCCGGCACGTCCTCGTGCGCTGGCCTCACGACGTTGGCTCTGATCTCACTCACCCGGTTCAAGAACTCGAGTTCCGAGATCCGCTGTTGCCGGTAGTCCTCGATCGCCTGCTCGATGAGCGTCGAGAACTTGGCATAGAAGACGGGGTCTTCCTCCATGCGTTCGGTGATCGTGCGCTTCGTCATGCTGGCGATGGCATCGGCTTTCGATGCCGGCTCGCTCAGCTCGGCGACGGCTTCCTTGAAGGCCTTCTCGTCGAAGATATTGACGCTCGCCGTCAGCGACGTGACCTCGCTCGCGTGAATGTGCGTGTCGAGCAGTTTGCGGATGCGGGCTTCATAGACCTTGAAGTCGATCTCCTCCCGGTAGCGCTTTCGGACTGCCGTTCTGAGGTTCTGGTAGAGCCGGAGATCCTTCTTGTACGTGCCGATGCGCCGCTCGTTGGTAGGATCGTTGCGATATTCGGCATTCGCGAGCGCGGTGGCGAGGACGCGGGCAAATGCCGCCAACCGCTCGTAGAAGTCCTCGCGGCGATCGACATCGGCGAGGTGACGTTCTAGCGCTTGCTCGTCGAGCTTGTTCGGCACGGCCTTGAATACGTCGAGCAACTCGGCATGGCGCTGAGGCAAAGCCTCGATGTCGCCTCTTGCGGCAGTCACGGCAGCCTTGACGTCGTCCTCGTCGAAGCCTTCTAAAGCCCCATACGTCGTCAATGCCTGATCCAGGGCACCGAGCACGCCGGCATAATCAATGATGATGCCGTGCTCCTTGCCCTCCTCCACGCGGTTCACGCGCGCGATGGCCTGCAAGAGGTTGTGACCGGAGAGCTTCTTGGCGACGTAGAGAACGGTGTTCCGGGGCGCGTCGAAGCCGGTCAGCAGCTTGTCGACCACGATCAGCATCTCGGGCTCGTCGCGCTTCTTGAAGCCATCGATGATGTTCTTGTTGTAGGCGGCTTCGTTGCCGTGCCGCTGCATCATGCGGTTCCAGAAGCGCTGCACCTCCTCGCGTGGATCGTCGTTGACCTCCTCGTAGCCCTCGCGCTGATCAGGGCCTGAGATGATGACGTCCGAGCAGATGGTGCCGATCTCGTCGAGCGCGGCCTTGAACAGCAGGGCAGCCCGCTTTGAGGGGGCCACGAGCTGCGCCTTGAAGCCAGTGCCCTTGAAGGCGTCCTGATAGTGCCGGCTGACGTCCCAGGCGATGCAGCGGATCGTCTGCTCGGTCTGGCTCAGCTCCTGATTGCGCGAGAACTTGCGCTTGAGGTCCGCCTTCTGCTCGTCGGTCAGCCCTTCGATCGTGCGCTCGAACCAGCGATCGATGCCGTCGCGGTTGATGTCGCGCTCGACGAAGCGGCCCTCGTAAAGCAAAGGAACCACGGCGCCGTCCTTTACGGCCTGGTCGATGGCGTAGACGTCGATCAGCCCGCCGAACTTCTCGAACGTGCTCTTCTCCGCCTTCATGAGTGGTGTGCCGGTGAAGCCGAGATAGCAGGCGTTGGGAAAGATGCGGCGCATGTGCGTCGCCATTTCCCCGTATTGGCTGCGGTGGCTCTCGTCCACGATCACGAATACGTCCGCCGACTCTTCTTTGTAGCCGCGAGCATTCTTGGCCGCGCTCTCGAACTTGTGGACCGTCGTCGAGATGAGGTCGGCCCGGTCCTTGATGGCGGTCAGCAGGTCGTTGCCGGAGTCGGCGCGCTTAGGAGACTTTCCGCACGCCGCGAACGTCTTTTCGAGCTGATCGTCGAGATCGACGCGGTCGGTGACGAGCAGGATACGGGGGCTCGCGATCTCGGGCCGCATCGCCAGTGCGCGCGCCAGCATGACCATCGTCAGCGACTTGCCGGACCCTTGTGTGTGCCAGACAACGCCGCCTTGCCGGCGCCCCTCGCCGTCGCGCGCCTTCACACGCTCGATGATGCTCTTGACCGCGAAGAACTGCTGATAGCGCGCGACCTTCTTCGTGCCGAGATCGAACAGCATGAAGCGCCGTGCGAGGTCGAGCAGGCGCTCGGGCCGGCAGAGTGAATCGAGCACGCGATCCTGCTCGGTGACGTCGCGGCCTCCGCCGATCATTGCCTCGTAGGGCGTCCGCTCGTCCTCGAAGCCGTCGCCGAAGGTACTGGCGCTCTGGCCTTCGTCGAGAGGCTCGTTGACGAGCTTGTGCAGCAGGGCCGCCCGGTCCTCGCGCTCGCGCCAGATCGACCAGAAGGGCAAGGCCGTGTCTATCGTCCCGTACTTCACCGCATCCGGCTTCGTCGAGATGAGAAGCTGCACCGAGCGAAAGAGATGCGGCACCCACTCAGCGCTTTGATTGCGGATTTGCTGCGAGATGCCTTGCTCCAAATCCTCACGCGGGCCTTTGCACTCAATCACTGCGAAGGGGATGCCGTTGACAAAAAGTACGATGTCCGGTCGGCTCGTGCTCGTCGAGCTGGTGCGTGCGACGTCGAATTCCTTGGCGATGTGGAAGTCGTTGGCGGCAGGGTTCGACCAGTCGACGTACTTGAGGGAGCGTCCGCGCGTTTCGCCCTCGATAGTCTGATTGAGCGCAGTGCCGAGCTGGAGCAGGTCTGTCACGGCCTCGTTGGTGCGCAATAGGCCTTGGGGGCCGTGGCCACGCACACGCTCGACGGCCGTCTCGATGCTAGCTTCGGTGAAGTGATGGGATGTGCCGCGATGCTCGATCCTGTTGAGCTTGGCGAGCTGGGTTCGGAGAATGTCTTCGAGCAGGACGTTGCCGAGTTTGCCGCGTCGCTCGCGGTCTAGGTCGGGCTTGCTCAGCATGCGGTAGCCAAGCTTCTGCAATAGGTGCAGCGCCGGGATTTGCGAGAGGTGCTTCTCGGTGTCCCGATGGCCGGTCATGCGGGCGCTCGTGACTTGGCCGGCTTGGCGCTGGGCGGGCTGACGTTGACGCGCCATTCTCCGGTCAGCAGCTTCTGCATGAGGCCGCGCTTCTGCTTGTCGCGAGCGTCGCGTTGGGATTTGAGAAGCGTGATTTCACGACGTGCTGTGTCAAGAACGCCGGCAATCTGCCGCTGCTCGTCGATTGGTGGCAGGTCGAAGCCGAAGTCGGCGAGATCGTCGTAATAGATGCGGACACGGACTCCACCGCTGCCGGCGCTTTCGACGAAGCGTGACCACAGCCGTGTACGCCTCATGTGGTCGAAGAAGCCGGTATCAAGTGCGCCGTCGTTCGCGGAAAAGGCGACGTAGTCGGGACTTACCAAGACGTCGCGGCCGTGCTCATTCTTGGCGATCGATCCGATATTTAGGCGCATGGGGTTGTAGGCAAACGCGCTGGGCGTCACGATCTTGTAGCGGGAGATGTCTGCGGCCCGCACATGATCCTTCATCGGGATCATGCCCTCGAATTTGCTGACGCCCATAACGCTGTCGTTTCCGAGACGGCCGCCATTGCGGGCCGACAGCTCCATCGTCACGTCAGTCAGTGATACGCCACGCCATTTCGACCGGTTGTTGCCCAAACGGCGATGCCCCGTGAGCAACGAGAGGGCTAGATATTCGAACGTCTTCTCCTTCGCTTCGATCAGCCGTTCGGTCTTCTCGATGGCCTTATCCCAGGTGCGGAGGATTTCCGCAATGCGCTGCTGTTCGGGAGCTTCAATTGGAGGAAAATGAAGGTCGCCAATCTGTTCGTAGTTTAGTCCCTCGCGGCTACCCCCACCTTGGCACATCCATATCTGCTTCTGTCCATGGTGGCTGTTGAGGAACTGGCTAACGAAATGGGGATCATCACCACGACTAAGTCGAATGATGCAAACGTGTTGGTTTACGTTCCCCGCAACTAAGTGGGGTGGTACGACGCAGCTACGGCCTATGGAAGCACCAGTAATATTCAGCAGCACATCGTTCGGGCGCAAGGCTGATGATTGCATGATATCGTGCTGCTTAGCAGATATGTGGGCGACGTCTGTCAAGTCGAGGCGTCCTGATTTCACGTTTTGACTTCTGACAAGGGGGATGCCGGTTGCCGTATAGGCATCTTCGCCGCCCTTGGGCGTCACGCCACTGCCGATTTTATCGGTTCGCGATCGAAGCTTTGGCCAAAGGCGATATTCATGCATCGATGCCAAGCTCCCTCAGATGGTCAGCCATCTTGGCTTCGACGTTGATCAATTCACCGTTCAGCCTTACGATCTCCTTCTGTACCGCGATGACATCGATCTCTGCCTCCGGTTCGAACGTATCGACGTAGCGGGGAATGTTGAGATTGAAGCTGTTCTCCACAATCTCGTCGAGCTTCACCACGCGCGCATACTTGTCGGCGTCGACCCGCGCGCCGTGCGTCGCGACAATCTTTGCGATGTGGTCCTCGCTCAAGCTGTTCTGCGTCTTGCCCTGAACGAATTCGCGCGATGCGTCGATGAAAGTCACGTCCCTGCAATTTGCCCGCTCGCCCCCAGCCTCGCGGCGCTTGTCGAACAGCAACACGGCCACTGCGATGGTGGTTGACTGAAACAGATTCGCTGGTAGCCCGATCACTGCGTCGAGCAGGTTCTCCTCGACAAGCTTCTGTCGGATGCGCCCTTCTGAACCGCCACGGAACAGGACACCGTGCGGCACGACGACGGCGATGCGTCCTTCGCGCGGACGGGCCACCTCGATCATGTGCGAGACGAAGGCATAGTCGCCCTTTGACTTCGGTGGCACGCCACGGAAGAACCGGCCGAACTTGTCGTTCTCGGCGTGCTCGGCGCCCCACTTGTCGAGGCTGAACGGCGGGTTGGCGACGACGACGTCGAAGCGCATGAGGCTATCGCGCTCGATCAACTTCGGGTCGTTGAGCGTGTCACCCCACTCGATCTTCGCGCCATCGAGCCCATGCAGGAACATATTCATGCGGGCCAGCGCGCGCGTCGAGGAATTCACCTCCTGGCCATAGAGCGCAAAGTCTTTGCCTCCGACCTCGCGACCGGCTTCCACGAGTAGAGAGCCTGATCCGCACGCCGGATCGCAGATTCGATCGCCCTCCTTCGGATGCGCCAGCTTGGCGAGAATGCGCGAGACGTTGCGCGGCGTATAGAATTCGCCGGCCTTCTTGCCGGTGTCCGAGGCGAAGCGCTCGATCAGGTAGATGTAGGCCTCGCCGATCACGTCCTCGCTGGTCCGTGACGGCCGCAAATTCAGCTTCGCGAAATCCTCGATCAGGTTCTTGAGGCGGCGGTTGCGGTCTCGTGTCGTGCCGAGCTTGGTCTCGCTGTTGAAGTCGATCGAGCGGAACACGCCTTCGAGCTTGGCCTTGTTCGCCTCCTCGATGGCGTCAAGCGCGATGTTGATCAGCTCGCCGACGTTGTCGGCGCCCCGCTTCTCGTACAGCGCTGCAAAGCCGGCATCCTTGGGCAGCACGAAGCGCTCGCGGTCCATGCGGCGCCGGATGCGCTCATCGTCGCCGCCATAGCGCTTCTTCGCGTCGTCGTAGTGCTCGTCCCACACGTCCGAGACGTACTTCAAGAACATGAAAGTGAGGACGTAGTCCTTGTATTCTTCGGGGTTGATCACGCCCCGGAATGTGTCGCACGCCGCCCATGCGATCCGCTTCACGTCGTCGAGCGTGGTCTTGCCGCTCGCTCCCGTCGCCGCGCCGGCAACCGAGCCCTCAGTATCAGCCTTCGCCACACCACAACCTCCCAGCCGATTACCCTGTACGCGTAGTCCTATCTGGCTCGAAGACGTCCGGCAAACTCCAGGCGAAGGGCTGTGGAAGATCTCCTACGGGCGAGCGAGTAGCCGTTCGAGCAGGTCGCGAATTTCTGGCTGAGGACCGGCAGGCTGGGCTAGCGCCCGGATGATCTCGCCTTGCCGGTGCGTCTCAATGCGCCCGTAGCTGGCGAAGGTGGTCATCATCTGCTCATGCCCGAGGTTTTGGCTCCAAGCCTTCATCTCCTCGGCCGTCCGGCAGCGCTCTTGCCCGAGCCGCGCCAGCGTGCTTCGGAAGCTGTGGGGATTGAAATACGGCAAGGCCGCGCGCTCGAACGCTGCCTTGAAGATCCGCCGTACGGGACCAGCGTTACTCCAATGCCGGCGGGCGAGCCCCTCGATCTTGAACAGTGCATCTTCGCCCGGCGCGATCTGGGTTGCAGGGAACACGGGATCGTCAGCGCCCCACAGGTGATCAGTGCGCAGCTCGACGATCCACGCGGCCACCACCTTCAGGGCGTCTTCGCTCACCGGGAAAAAGTAGGTGGAGATCGTCTTGCCGAACTTGGTCTCGACCTCGCGCGCGTCCTGCAAGACGAACCGCTGCTCGATGCTGACGTGCTTCATCTTAAGGGAGACGGTTGCTCGATCGCGGCAGCCGGTGAGCAACGTGAAGGCGATCAGAGCCCGGTCGCGCCTTTCGATCGGCGTCGCGCTGGGCATGAGCGATAGCACATGCTCGATCTGCTCCAGCGTCGGCACCTCACGAGGCCGCGTCCCCAATGCGATCCGGGTGTCGCGATCCGAGGGGTTGAAATAGTCGGCGTCCGAGTAGCTCAGACGGGACTTGTAGCCGGGCTGGCCCGCGAGCCAGACGAAGAAGGCCCGGAGTGCCCTCAGGGTCGAGCGCACGGTCGACTTGCTGAGCTTGTCCTTGGTGCGTTTGCTGGTCTGCTCGGCGAGGTGCCTCTTGAATGCGACGGCCTGCTCGCGATGGAACGCCTTGAAGTCGCGGTAGCGGGAGTGCTCGTCGAATCGCGAGATCGCCATTGCGACCATGTCGACGGACTGCTCGCCATAGCGCTGGGCTTCCTTCAGATACTGGAAGTAGTCGCGCTTCACGCGCTCGTTGTTTTCGTTGTGTCTTTTCACGGCTGCTCTCCTTGGCTGCCAAGTGACAATCCGGGGAGGGGAAGGACGTATCTATTAGTCGTCATTGGCCGTGCGGATATGCGACCTCGCACGAGCCTTTGACCTCGTCGATTTTGGCCAAGCTCACACGGCGATGGATGAAGCCGCCGCACGTCGGACAGATGCCCCGGAAGTTGCCCGAGACGAGCGACATGGGGATGTAGTCGAGCATGTCGCCGGCTGGCTTCTTGGGCGCGCGGCACGGAAGGCAGTACAACTCGCCGACCTGACAGGGCTGACGTGCGCTCTGCCTGCGGTCTGAATGGTACTTGCGCAGCTCGTGGCCAAGAACGAGGTGCGGGCGCCGCTCGGAGAGGCAGGGCAGGCCCGCCTTGATCCAGTTGCGTACGGTCTGCTTGTGCACGCCGTAGAGCCGCGCCACTTCCTCGATCGAGTAGCTGCGGTGGATCTTGGGGCGCCTCGGATCGAAGCGACGCTTGCCGGCCATGGGTCACGGCGCGCCGTTTTCGATGAGCTTCTTGATGTCTTCGACACGCCACGCCGTGATGCGCCGGCCGAGCTTCACCGGCTTGGGGTAGCGGCCGGACTTCACGCCGTCCCACCACGTCGACTTGCTGACGGGTATCGGGCCTTGCGGCCCGATGATCTGCTTGAGCCGGAGGAAGCCGGTCTCGGGAAGATTCGTATAATACGCCATGGTGCGCCTCCGTCCTGTTGAGGATGAAAGCGATTTAGGCGTTCCGAGAACGTCCGTGGCCGAGTTCGGTTAGCCAGAAGCCGAATTCGGCTTTAGTCCCAGCCGTTGACGCCAATCTCCTGGGGCAAGGTCGGCCCCGGCTTTCCAGGCCTTTCGGATCGTATCGTCGGTGATCCTCAGTCCGAGCTTCTCGGTGTCCACTTCCGCTTTGCTGGCGGCGCCGGACTTGTGATCCGGATCGTAGCCGTAAGCCTTCACCCCTGAGATGAAGGCAAGGATCTGCAGGCTCTCCCGCTCACGGGTATTTAGCGGCTTCTCAGGTGGTCCGGTCGGCAGTGACGTGCCCATCTCGGTCAGTTTCGCAGTCAGCGTTTCGGTATCTCGACGCGACTGCTGGAGCGCTGCTCTCAGTTCAGTCGTCTCCTTGGCGCTCTTCGCAGCGAGTTCCTCATACAAATCCTTCCATCCCTTGAGGGAAATCCCCGAGGCCACGGCTCGCGACGTCAATGCTTCTGAGACGCGCATGCCGATCTGGCGCGCCCATGCCAGGAAAATTGACGGGTAAACGGGATCGAACAATTGCTGAGCCCACACGGCTCGTTGAGTCAGATCGCGCCGTAGACTGTACTCGTGAGCGAACGGCGAGAGGCTGACGTAAGGCGAAACGGCTTTCCAGTTGACGACGGTGGGTTGTTTTCCGAGCGAGAGTGCAATCGCCTCGTCCAGGGTCCAGTTGGCGCACTTGCAGTAGTGATCGAAGTTGGCCGTCGCGTTTGACCGATTGAAGAACCGATCGGCTTCGGCGCGTTCTGCCGCCACCTTGTGCTCCTCCGCCTCCTTCTTGCGCTCCTCGGCCACCATCTGATGTATGGAATTTGCGTCCCGTGTCCGCAGGGTCGCCCTGTAATCCTCAACTTCAGCCAATAACGACATGATTGAGTCTGAGGTCGAACTCTTGGTCGAGGCTCCTGTGGGCGTCGGCTCATGGTCAAGCGCCGCAAGTGTGCGCAGATTGAGGCCCGCTGCCTGCTTAGCCTTTCGAACAGCCTCGGCGTTGAGCAGCATTTTGCTGTTGGCCAGCATCAGGCCGGCTAGCTTCGGAAATCGCCTGCCGACCAGATACTCAATTGGGTCGAAGCTGGGAATCTGCACCATCCGCACCTCCAATTCCTTCGAACCTTGTCTAGCTGAGTCCAGCCAAGTCCGTTTGGAACTAAGAGAGAACTATGGTGTACTTTGGAGATGATCAGACAGAATTAATGTCGAAGGATCCGCCTCGTGCATACGTCGGGGACCAGATCACGCGTGTCATCGATGGTGGATGATTTGGTGGATGAGACTCGAATCGCACTTAAAAGACTAACACTATCAATGCGTGTTGGCGGAGAGAGAGGGATTCGAACCCTCGGTAGGCTTTCACCTACACACGCGTTCCAGGCGTGCGCCTTAAACCACTCGGCCACCTCTCCATGCGCAAAGCGCGGCGAACTATAGCCATCTGCGCCCTGCACGCAACTGAAACGCGGTGCTCGGGTCGCGGCGGCATCGCCGGTCGGAGCACCAAAAAACCAAGGCGCGCCCCCGTCGAGGAGGCGCGCCGTTCGTCGTGTCGATCCAAGCCGCTCAGGCGGCCCGGGCCTTGCGCAATCGGGCCGGAGCCTTCTTGCCCTCACTAGCCTGCCACCGTGTCTCTGCCGGGACTTGACCGCGACGGCGCTCACGCACCGTGACGCTGCCGGCCGAGAAGGCCTCGCGCAACACATCGACGATGCGCTGCGTATCGCCACTGCCACACATGAACACGTCGAACGCCGCATATCCGGCCTCGGGCCAGCTATGAACGCCGATGTGACTCCCTTCGAGGACAGCAACCCCTGAAACGGCGCCCTTGGGGGACGTCCGAGACAGGTGAACATGCAACATCGTGGCGCCTGCCACTTCCACACAGCGCTTGAGCGTACGCTCGACATGGTCGAGGTCGTC
>CAMDBL010000125.1 GCA_945889015.1 Devosia equisanguinis | reverse complement strand
CTGGCGATCGCCGAGACGCTGTCTGCTTTCCACGGTAAGAATGTGCTGGTGATCGATTCCGACTCGCAGGCCAGCGTGTCGAGCATGCTGATGACCGTGCCCAACCTCTACAAGTTGCAGTCGGACAGCCTGACGATCGTCGACTATCTCGTCTCGACCGTACTCAACAATACGCCTGCCGACTGGAAGCGTTTTGTGGTGCGCAATGTCTCCGACGTCGACGATGCGCGCTCGGTCTATCTCATTCCGAGCGACATGCAGTTGACCCTGTTCGAGCGCGAGGTCTCGAAGGAAGCCTTGCACGGCAAGCTGAGGACGACCATCGGCAGCCTGCTCGCCGAGGCGTCGAAGGTTTTCGACGTGGTGCTGGTCGACTGCCCGCCGGGCCTGTCGGTGCTGACCGAGAGCTGGCTGCGCGAGGCCTCTCTCCACCTTTCGCCGACGAAGCCGGATTACGTGTCGATCTGCGGTCTCGAGGTGTTCCGCCGCTTCAAGGCGCTCAATCCAGAGATGGGGTTCGCCGAGAACCTGGGCGTCGCGGTCAATATGAAGGACCGGATGTCGGCGGCTGACGAGGAATATCACCGCTGGCTGCGGGAGAACGGTGACAACCGTTGTTTCGATACGGCCCTGCCACGCGCCAATGCGATGCAGGACGCCGCCCGCTTCCAGCCGTACGAGCGCTCCTATCAGGCCAAGTATCCCGGCGAGACCGGACACGCGTTGCGTGCGCTCGCGATCGAGATCCTCGACCGCATGGCCGCGGCGGGAGCAGTGTCCACCGCGCCTGCCCCGGTCGCGCAGCCCGCGGCCTGAGCCGTTCGTAAACACTTGGTGACTTTCGTCGGCTAGGCTGCCTCGTTCAAAGGATCGAGGTGGAGGCTGGCGATGTTGCGTGCTTTGAAGCTGGGTGCGCTCGCGGTCGTGACCTTGGCCGCCGCCGCGTTTGACGCCGTGGCGCAGGTGCCCACCACTGGGCCGGCCGCGTCGGCGTCTGCCGCCGACCCGCGCTTCGCCAATGGCTTTCCCGATGACGAGCGCTTTTTTCCGATCGGCGTCTGGCTCCAGAACCCGCGCAACGCGATGACGCTGAAGGCGCTCGGCATCAATACCTACGTCGCGCTCTGGAAGGGGCCTGTCGAGACGCAACTGGCGCCGATCGCGGAAGCCGGCATGTATGCGATCGTCGAGCAGACCGAGACCGCGCTGTCGCTGCCGAGCGCGCGCGTGATCCGCGGCTGGATGATGCCGGACGAGCCGGACAACGCGCAGCGCGGCCCGACGGGCATCTATGGCGATTGCCTGATGCCCGAGGAAATTGTCCAGCGCTACCATGCGATCCGCGCCAAGGATGCGACGCGGCCGGCGTTTCTCAATTTCGGCCAGGGGCTCGCGCACAAGGGCTGGGTCGGACGCGGCTCCAAATGCGGCAAGCTCGACCACGCGGGCTACTACAGCGCCGCCAGCAAGGGCGGCGACATTGTCGCGTTCGACATCTATCCCGCCACCGAGGCGCGGCAACCCGCGATCTACGGCAAGCTCGAGTTGGTGGCCGACGGCGTCCGGAGTCTCGTGGGCTGGGCGAAGCCCGATCGCTCGGTCTGGAACGCGATCGGGACCACGCATATTCATGATGCCAACAAGCGCCCGACGCCGGCCGAGATCCGCTCGCAGGTCTGGATGTCGCTGATCTCGGGATCGCGCGGGATCTTCTATTTCCTGCACGAATGGAAGCCGACGTTTCGCGAGGACGCGGTCTTTCGCTATCCCGAGATCGTCTCGGAGATCGCCCGCATCAACCGCGAGATCGCGACGCTGGCTCCCGTGCTCAACGCGCGCGTACCGGCATTGGCCGTGGCGGTGGAGTCGGGTGTCCGCACCACCGTCATGGCGCGGCAGGTCGCAGGCGTGGTCTACGTCATGATCGCCGGGTTGGAGCCCAAGGAGACGCCGATCCGCATCAAGGTACCGGGGCTGTCGTCGGCCGTCGGCGTGGCCATCGGCGAGGATCGGCCGGTACTGGTCCACGACGGCATCATCGAGGACACACTGCCGGTCTGGGGCGTACGTCTCTACAAGATAGCACCGCCGCCCAAACGTCAGAGTTGACGGTCAGGCGCTGTCGTGGCGACGCCGCTTCACTGATCAGGCCCATCGAATTAGGACGGGGACGTTCAGCCCTTCGACGCAGGCGCCGCAGGTTTGGCCGGAACCGATGCGGGCGCAGCCTTCGGTGCGGCGGCCGCAGGAGCAGTCCCCTCGGTCGTGGTCGCACTCGCCGGGGCAGACGGTCCGCCCTCGTTCCAGCACACCATTGCTTCGGCCTTGCAGGTGTGCTCGTCGAATACGATCAAGTCCAGGAACAGCTCGCAGGACACTTCCTTCTTGCCGGTCGTGTACTTCTTGATCCCGTTTTCGACCGCCCACTTTGCGATGTAGCCGTCCAACAGCGACTTGGCGTCCTTGATCGGGCCGTCCTTGCCGTAATCGTTCACCGAGAAGCCGAGCTTGGTGCATTTCGCCTCGGCTGTTCCGGCGATCGTGAGAGCCGCTACCGCGGCGACAGCGCCGGTGAGGATGGATTTCACGGATGCACGCATGGACGACCCCGAAGCAAAGGTGTGAAGGGTTGTTAACCTTGATGCACCTATAGCGTAGGCCCGGGCGCAGTGGGAAGCCATCGCGACGGCGATCCTGCGATTTACCCGCCGGATTTTCCGGCAGTGTGGCTTTGAATCGCAATCGGGAACAACAAAACGGGCCGCGCGCGGCGCAGCCCGTTTGCTTCCTGGTCGCCTTCCGCCGGCCCGGATGGGCCTTGTCGGTTCGTTCAGTTCAAGTAAGGCGCGTTGCCACCGATGCGACCGATGCCGCTGTCGAAGAAAAAGCCGTGGTCGAACGGGCCGGCGACCGACTGGCGGTCGATGTTGGGATCGCGGAAGTAGTTGGTTCCGCCGTAGCGGGTGCGCGAGTCACCATACGTGTTGATGGTCTGACCCCAGTTGTAGGAGTAGCCGCCACGCCGCGCCGTGTAGCCGCGAACCTGCGGCGCCTTGCGCTTGTAAGCCTGTGCCTTCTTGCCAGGCTCGCCGGCCAATGCCGCATCACTCGATGCCACACTGACCGAGGTCACACCGACGGCCATCAGGACCGCCAACACCGCTGCTCGCATCATGGCCTTCAGCCTTTGCTCGTACCTGTCTGAAACGTTCGATCACCAGTTTAGCGATGAAGGTAAAAGAAACCTTGAACGCCGTCACGCCCGCAGATGGTTGATCGCCGGAATGGAGCCGGCAACCGCGTGCGCCAAGGCCGCGATTGCCGGCGGATCGTCACTTGCAGTAGCGCTGCTTCACCGAGCACTCGGAGACGACCAGCTGATAGCCGCAGGTCACCTTCGCCTTGCCCGCCGCCTTGCCGCCGTAGGCCTTGGCGGCGTCCTCGAGCTGCCAGAGAGCCTGATCCTTGGCGATCTCGGCCAGCGCGCCCGTACCTTTGCCACCCAGCATGGCGCAGGACTTCCGCTTGGCCTCGGCGGAGTCGGTGAACGTCGCGGCCAGACCGATCGCGAGGCTCAGGGCCATCGCAGTCTTGACAATCGTTTTCATCTCAGCCCCTCGAAAAGCGCACCGCATTGTCTGCGCGATGCCTATGCACTATGACGCGCATTCCCGAGCGTGGGTAGAAAGTCACTCACTGATGTGGCGACTGGGCGACGCTTTCCAGGACACCGTGGCGTCCCGGTCACGCCGATGTGGAGGATCGTGATCCGGACCGTCGGCAATCCGCGGTTCGACGATGGTCAGGCCTTCTTGCAGAAGGTCGTCTGGGCGCGGCAGTTGAAGCCGAGACCGCCCTTGGTGCAGCTGAACTTGGGTTGGGCCACGTCGTAGCCCGGCGTGCTGCCGTTGGCCATCCAAGCGGCCCACACACCCCAGTCCACCGCCTGGAACAAGGCCTCGTGCGCCTGGAATTTCGCGCCGGCCTCGGTCGTGTTGGTGCCCTCGGAGGCCTTCGTCACGCAATTCTTGCCGGCGGCCTCGGCACCGGCGGCGGCGACCGTCAAGGCGATGCCGGCCAGGGCGGCGCGGATGAGTGTGCGCATACAGCGATCTCCTGCAAATGAATGGCATGTAGGATCCGCACGTTGCCCGACGCCGGCGCGATTGGAAACGCACAGCCGCGAGAATCGACCGGCTCGAGCATCGGTTTACCGCAGGTTGTTGCGATTGGGTGACGCCGCCCGCCAAGCGGCCTCAGACGGCCTCAGCCGGCGAGTTGGATGTTGATGGCCTTTGGGCCCTTGCCGCTCTCGTCGGGCTCGGTGTCGAAGCTGACGCGCATGCCCTCGTTCAGCTTGCCGACCTCGGCACGATCGAAGGCAGTCGCATGCACGAACACATCCTTGCCGCCGGTGTCCGGAGTGATGAAGCCGTAGCCCTTGGTCACATTGAAGAACTTGACCGTCCCAGTATGCCGCATTGCGTCTCCCCCTCGTTCCCTGTCGCGGGACGGTCTCCGCGTCGGGGGCCGTTTGGCCAGCCTCCCATCTGCCTAGTATTCAGGCATGGCAAGCAGTGCGCAAGTTGTTTTGCGAGGGTACTCAGTATCCAAAAGCATGGATATAGAATAGACTGCGGATTATTCGTGGGCGGTGCGACCGACCGAATTACGCCGGCAGCGGCGCAAGGCGCCATGTCCCGGCGGGCTCGACCTCCAGCAGGCGGGTCAGGTGCGGCAGCAGCTGCTCCAGCTTGCCTTGCAGGGTGTACGGTGGGTTGATCACGACGAGGCCGCACCCATTGAGTACGTCGTTGCGCCGCGGCGGCCGGATCAGCAGCTCGACGACGAGGCTTTTGGCGACGCCGCAGGCGGAGAGGGAGCGATGGAACGCCGTCACGCCCTCGGCGTCCTTGATCGGATACCAGATCAGCACGGTGCCGGTGGCGAAGCGCTTGAGGATGTCGGTGACGGCCGCGGTCAGCCGCTCGAGTTCGTCGGTCGTCTCGAACGGCGGGTCGATGAGCACAATCCCGCGCCGCTCTTTCGGCGGCAGCAGCGCCTTCAGGGCGACGTAGCCGTCCAGCCCCATCACCTTGCTGTCGGGCTCGCTTGCCATCAGGCGGCGCAGCGTGACCACATCGTCGGGATGCAGCTCATTGGAGATCACGGTGTCGCCATGGCGCATCAGCCGGCGCGAGAGCAGTGGGCTGCCCGGGTAGAGGGCGATGTCTCCGTCGGGATTGAGTGCCTTGATGACGGCCAGGTATGGCTCGAGCAGTGCGGCGGCGTCCTGCGGCAGCGGCGGGCCATTGAGCAGCCGCGCAATCCCCGAGCGCCATTCGCCGGTTTTCGTCGCCTCGCTGGAGGCGAGATCGTAGAGCCCGATGCCGGCGTGCGTGTCGATCAGGCGGAAGGGGGCCGGTTTCAGCTTCATGTGCTCGATGATGAGCGTCAACACCGCGTGCTTCAACACGTCCGCGAAGTTGCCCGCGTGGTAGGCGTGGCGATAGTTCAAGCCTTTTTCTCCCAACGCCCACTTTCGGTCTGCTGCCAGTAAGTCACCGTGCAGCCGGCGGTCTTGACCCGCTTCCACTCGCCGCGTGCCTGCTGAACAGCGTCTGGATCACGGCCATCGAACAGATAGACGACGCGGGTATAGGCGGTTGGCTCGCTCGCCACGGCGCCGTCGACTAAGAAGCGCACCGTCGCGGCGTTCGGATTGTCGTCGCCGATGGTGAGGTAGACCGGCTGCTCGGCCGCGTGGCCGTCCTTCCTGGTGCCGTGCGGCAGGAAGCTCTCTTCGGAATAGGTCCATAGATGCGTGTCGAGCGCTTCGAGCCGCTCTTCGCTCGAAGCCTGTAGCACGGCCCGCCAGCCGCGCTGCACCGTCATCTCGAGCAGTTGCGGCAGCACCGCCTCCAGCGGCTTGCGCTCGAGATGATAGAACAGAACCTCTGTCGGTGTGTCGGCCACGCCGGAGCCTCGAGGTGATACTTGAAATGCCTGCGCGCGGCAGCGCGAGCCCTCAGATCGGGCCTGAGGCCTGGCTTGTCAAATTTCTTCTGGCGAGGCCTTGCGGAGGGGGGCACCCTCCCCCAATTAGTGCGATCCGGAGCGGCGGCACTCCTGCCACATACGGCCTTTGCGCCGGTGCGCTGACAGCCTGCGAAAGTTGGCGCGCCTGATCGAGCGGACGTCGACACCGTCGGCATCCCGCTTGGCAGTATGAGGAGCTGCAGCCCGTGCGGGCGGTGAGCGCGACGGCCTTCCAAGGGTTCGCCGTCGTGCTCCCGCCCGCTGTCGCATCGGGCCGCACCTTTTCGCGGGCGTTGCTGCCTGCGCTCAGCGGCCGGCGCGCCTACGGTCCACCTCGCCGGAATCGATCAGCGCGGTCACGCACTTCTGCGAGATCTCGTAGGATTTCGCCTCCATGCAGGCCCTCATTTGCGGGCTGCTGGACTTGTACTGAGGGCAAAGCCGCTTGTAGTCGCCCTTGCAGGCCCTCTCGACCTTCTTGTTGAAGGCCGAGGCCGGATTCGGCACGGCAAGGCAAACGAGCAGCAACGCGGGGATGAGACTGCGGGCGCGGGGCGGGGTCATCGTGGCGGTCCTGGTCAGCTCGAACTGAAACGTGAGCGCACATTGTGCAAGCTTCGGCCGGCACGATAGCGCTTCGATCCTGCATGGTGAATGCAGATCGGAACCTGGGCGTCAAGCGGGGCGTTCGGCGAGAGCGGCGATCTTACGGCCAATGAACGGGAGGACATCGCATGCTTGCGATCGAGATTCAGGATCATGCTCGCAAACTTTATGCGGCGCGCGGAGTGGGTGCCATCGTCGACGCGGCGCAAAAGGCCGTCGCCCTCGAGCGCAGTGGCGACAAGAAGGCGGCCGAGGACTGGCGCCGGATTGAGGCGGCCCTGCGCCTCCTGCAGGGTCCACGGGCGACTTGACCCGCGGCTGGCTCGACGGGGTGGCTCACTTCCCGTACGGATTCTCGCCTTTGCGCAAGTTGAAGCGGATCGTCACGCCGGGCATGTCGAAGGCGTCGCGCAGGCTGTTGGTCAGGTAGCGAATGTACGACCTCGGCAGATCCTGGGGCTGTGAGCAGAACGCGACGAAGGTCGGCGGCCGGGTGGAGGGCTGCGTCATGAAGCGCAGCTTGATGCCACGTCCGTGCGAGGCGGGTGGCGCGTGGCGCGAGGTCGCCTCCTGCAGCCAGCGGTTCAGCGCCGAGGTCGAGACACGCTTGTTCCACAGCTGATGAGCCTTGATCACCGCCGGCATCAGCTTGTCGACGCCGCGGCCCGACAACGCCGACAGCAGCACCAGCGGCACGCCGGGAACCTGCGACAGTCGCTCGGTCAGCTGCTCGCGCAGTGCCTTCTGCCAGGCAGCCCGCTCGGACGCCTCGACCAAGTCCCACTTGTTGAGCGCGATCACCAGCGCGCGGCCTTCGTCCGTCACCATCTGCGCGATGGTCAGCTCCTGATGCTCGAGCGGGCGTTCCGCGTCGATCAGCAGCACCACCACCTCGGCGAAACGGATGGCGCGGATGGCGTCGGACGCGGCGAGCTTCTCGGCAAGGTCCGTTATCTTGGCCTTGCGCCGCAAGCCGGCGGTATCGAACACGCGGATGGCGCGGCCGTTGAAGACATAGTCGGAGGCGATGCTGTCGCGTGTGAGGCCCGGCTCGGGGCCGGTGATCATGCGATCCTCGCCGAGCAGCGAATTGACGAGCGTCGACTTGCCCGCGTTGGGACGGCCGACGATGGCGACGCGGATCGGCCGGCGCGCGAATGCGGCTTCGGCGGCGGCGTCATCGGCCTCCTGCTGCGCCTCGTCCTCGGCCACTGTCCGGGCGTCCTCGGCATCGCGCCGGCGACGCTTCGACATCGGGACCTGCGGCGGCTCCAGGCCAAGGGCTTGCATGGTCTCGACGATCAGATCGCCCAGGCCCTCGCCGTGCTCGGCCGAGATCGGCACGGGATCGCCGAGGCCGAGCTGGAAAGCCTCGTAGTAGCCGTCGCGGCCGGCGCGCCCCTCGCTCTTGTTGGCGACTAGGATCACCGGTTTCCCCGACGAGCGGGCGACGCGTGCGAACACCTCGTCGGACGGCGTGACGCCGTCGCGGCTGTCGATCACGAACAGGATCAGGTCGGCGGTGGTGATTGCCGCTTCCGACTGCTCGCGCATGCGGGCGCTGATTGATCCGGGCGCGCCTTCCTCGAGGCCGGCCGTGTCGACCAGGGTGACAATATGGCCCTCGATCTCGGCTTCACCTTCGCGGCGGTCGCGGGTGAGCCCCGGCATGTCGGAGACCAGCGCCATCCGCTTGCCGGTGAGCCGGTTGAAGAGCGTGGATTTTCCCACGTTTGGCCGCCCGACAATGGCGACGACGGGACGGGCGGCGGGGGCGGAGCTCTGGGGCATGGGAGATGGAGATGTGGGGGCGGGCATGGCGATCCTGTTTCAGGACCTGCTTATGCCTGAAAACGCGAGCTGGGAGAACTGCTTGGACAAAAAAGAGGTCGGTCCCATCGGGGACCCGAGCGGCGTGTCCTCGTTTGCCGCCCGTCACGTGTGGCAGGTGGTCGAGGACCGGCCATCACGCTATATCGAGGGTGGAACGTCAGGGGCCTTATTTCACACTCCCCTCGCCAGCGCCACTCGCGGCGAGGGAGCCAGCCGAATATGCTGAATAAGGCTGCCGGGCTTCTGGCGTTCCACCGCCGCCGTGGAAATGGCAGAGGGGGCGTCCGCGCCGCCCGAGGCGTCCTACCGATAGCTGCGCATAAGCAAAGGAGGTCAGCCCCAGGATGGGTCTGACCTCCGGTCGACATGCCTTCGCTGTCGCGTTCGGCGAGCCTTCGGCCACCCTTAGTAGGAGCGAGCCTTCGGCCCACTCTCAGTAAGAGCGAGCCTTCGGCTCGACGTACTTGACCTCGTCGGTCATGGTGTAGGTGTGGACGGGGCGGTACTCGATCCGTACGGTCTTGGTCGCGTAGTCGGCCCAGGTCAGCGTGTGCTTCATCCAGTTCTGGTCGTCGCGCTTGGTGAAGTCCTCGCGGGCGTGGGCGCCACGGCTTTCCTGGCGGTTCTCGGCCGCGGTCACCGTCACAGCCGCCTGGCCGATCAGGTTGTCGTATTCCAGTGTCTCGATCAGGTCCGAGTTCCAGATCAGCGAGCGGTCGGAGATGCGGACGTCCTCGCTTTCCTTCCAGAGCTCTCCGATCTTCTGCACGCCTTCCTTCAGGATCGGCCCGTCGCGGAACACGGCGCAGTTGGTCTGCATGATCCGCTGCATCTTGAGCCGCAGCGCCGACGTCGGCGTGCCGCCCTTGGCGTGGCGGAAGCGGTCGAGTCGCGACAGCGCGAGATCGGCCACATCCTTGGGCAGCGACGGCAGTGCGGCGCTCTTGTCCGTCGTCTCGGCGGCGCGCATGCCGGCGGCGCGGCCGAACACGACGAGGTCGATGAGCGAGTTCGAGCCGAGCCGGTTGGCGCCATGCACCGACACCGAGGCAGCCTCGCCGATGGCCATCAGGCCGGGCACGAACGTGTTGGGATCCCCGCCCCGTGCGAGGCGCGCCTCGCCCTGATAGTTCGTGGGAATGCCGCCCATGTTGTAGTGCACGGTCGGGATCACCGGGATCGGCTGGCGGCGCAGGTCTACGCCGGCGAAGATCTTGGCGCTCTCGGTGATGCCCGGCAGGCGCTCGGCCAGGATCTTGGGATCCAGATGGTCGAGATGCAGGAAGATGTGGTCCTTGTCCTTGCCGACGCCGCGGCCCTCGCGGATCTCGATCGTCATCGAGCGCGAGACGACGTCACGCGACGCGAGATCCTTGGCATGGGGCGCGTAGCGCTCCATGAAGCGCTCGCCCTGGGAGTTGGTCAGATAGCCACCCTCGCCGCGCGAGCCCTCGGTGATCAGCACGCCGGCGCCGTAGATGCCGGTCGGGTGGAACTGCACGAACTCCATGTCCTCGAGCGGCAGGCCAGCGCGCAGTACCATGGCGTTGCCGTCGCCGGTGCAGGTATGCGCCGACGTGCAAGAGAAGTAGGCGCGGCCATAGCCGCCGGTGGCGAGCACCGTCTTCTTCGCCTGGAAGCGATGGATGGTGCCGTCTTCCATGTTCAGCGCCATGACGCCATGGCAGGTGCCGTCCGGACCCATCATCAGGTCGAGCGCGAAGTATTCGATGAAGAACTCGGCCGAGTGACGCAGGGATTGACCATACAGCGTGTGCAGCATGGCGTGGCCGGTGCGGTCGGCGGCGGCACAGGTGCGCTGGGCCGGCGGGCCCTCGCCGAACTCGGTGGTCATGCCACCGAACGGACGCTGGTAGATGCGGCCGTCCTCGGTGCGCGAGAATGGACCGCCGAAGTGCTCGAGCTCGTAGACGGCCTCCGGCGCATTGCGGCAGAGGTACTCGATCGCATCCTGGTCGCCGAGCCAGTCCGACCCCTTGACGGTGTCGAACATGTGCCACTGCCAGGTGTCGGGTCCCATGTTGGCGAGCGAGGCGGCGACGCCACCCTGTGCCGCGACGGTGTGCGAGCGGGTCGGGAACACCTTGGAGATGCAGGCCGTCTTGAGCCCGGCCTGGGCGCAGCCGAGCGTCGCGCGCAGGCCCGCGCCGCCGGCGCCCACCACCACCACGTCGTACTTGTGATCGACGATCGGGTATGCCTTGCCGTTGATGCTCGGTGCGGCCGAGCCATTTGCAGTTGCCATTTCGATCAGGCTCCGAACGAGAGCTTCAGCACCGCGTATACGCAGGCCGCGCCCACCAGGATTGCGAAGAACGTGTTGAGCATCAGGTAGACGACCTTACGGAACTCGTCGTGGACGTAGTCCTCGATGACGATCTGCATGCCGAGCCGCATGTGCACCACCATAGAGATGACGAACAACATCACGGGCAGGCCGTAGAGTGGGTTGGACAGCGTCATTTTGACTTGTGCGTAGTCGGCGCCGACGAGCCGGCTCATCAGCCAGATGACGAAGATGCCGAGCACGAGGTTGGAGACCGCGGTCACCCGCTGCTTCCAGAAATGGTCCGAGCCCTCGTGGGCGGAGCCGAGCCGACGGACGTTCTTCAGCGGCGTGCGCAATTTTTCGGACATCAGATCAGCCCCCGCGAGAACAGGATTCCGGCCCAGAGCGCCGCGGTGATCGCGAGCGAGCCGACGATCGTGAGCCAGGACATGAGGTTGATCGCGCCGAGGCTGAACCCTCGGCCGGTGTCCCAGAGCAGGTGACGGAGGCCGCCCACCATGTGGTGGATCAGGGCCCAGCTGTAGCCGAGCAGGATCAGCAGGCCGATCGGCGAGGTGGCGAGGCCGTTGACGAACTTGAAGTACGACGGTCCGATCGCCGCAGCGATCAGCCACCATGCCAGCAGCAGAGTGCCGAAATAGAGCACCATGCCGGTGATGCGATGCATGATCGACATCGTCATGTTGATGAGCGGGCGATAAATCTGCAGGTGCGGAGACAGCGGCCGCTCGACCACCCTCTTTTGCCCTGCGGCAGCTTCAGCCATTCGGTTCTCCCCGAGTCTCCGGCACTTCGATGCGCGTCATAGCTCGACGCGGCTTTTAGCGTGCTGGGGCGCGGCCCGCAATTCGCCATATGGCAGGTCCGTTGTTCCAGGCTGGAAGGCTTTGTCGCAGGGCGGGACCCCATGAAGGGTTCCCGCGCCGGTAAAGGGGTGGCTGGCAGCGGTCGCGGAGTGCGCCTAGAACATGGCTCCGACGGGCAAGCGAAGCTGGTGATGACGACTGGGCAGTCGCGCGACCATGATTTGGTCGTGCCGGCCGGTTAAGCGGATACAACCCAGCGAGCATGCTTCATGGCCAGTGGACATGCGTGCTGCGGGATCGAGGTAGAAAACCAGTGTCGGACCATGAATGCCAGGCCTCGCGCCGGATCGCCGGGGTCTGTCTTGCGGCAGTAGCCGCTTGGGTGATCGTAGCTGTCGCGTTGCTCGGCGCCGCCGGGCCGGTCCGCGCGCAGACGGCCGCGGAAGCGGCCTCCAAGCCGCCGTTCAACATTGCGGTACTGGTCAGCTCGCGGTCCGATCAATGCTTCGACAACGGCAATGTCGGCGCGATCAAGCGTTTGGCGGCGCTCGAGCAGGACCGCATCAACCGCCAGGGCGGCGTGCTCGGTCGTCGGATCGCGGTCCGCTTTCTCGATGACGCCCGCGATCCGCAAAAAAGCATCGCCAACGTCCGCGCGGCACTCGCCGACCCGCAGACCGTGGCGCTCATCGGACTGTCCAACTCCAACATCGCCAAGGCCACGTTTGACGCGCTCGGCCAGCAGATCAAGGACAGCGCCATCCCGTTCCTGTCCGATGTTTCGGTGACCTCGCTCTACGAAAAGATTCCGAACGTCTTCACCATGCGGTCGTCACAAGACGACGAGCGGCTGCCTGTCCTTGCTCAGTTCTTGCGCCAGCAGGACGCGCGCAAGCCCGGCTTCATCGGTATCAAGGATGCGCTGTTCTCGACCTCGCTGGCCGATGGTCTCACCCGCATACTCGGTGATCGCAAGCTCATCGTCGATCACCGTTTGGGCTTGAAGGACGGCAAGCTCGAAGCGGCCGAGGTCGCGGCGATGGTCGAGAATCTCAAGACCAAGGCTCCCGACCTGCTGTTTCTGTCGATTGGCTCGGCGCGCACAGCCGAAGTGCTGAAGGCGATGATGGCGGCGGCCGTGGCGCCGCCGCTGTTTCTGTCGGGGCGAATCGAGGCCGTGCCGGCGGATTTGCTGAAGAAATACCCCAATGACATCTTTCAGCTCGCCTGGGACGGCTTGCCCGAGGTTTACAACGAACGGCTCCGGCGATTGATCGGGCGTGCCGCGCCGGAGGATTGGATATTCGAGGGTCGCAAGGTCTCCGAGGCGCCGGGCTGGCGCGACGGATCCTGCAAGGAGCGACCCGAACGGGATGGACCACCCGATCCGCTGCAGACCGACAACCTGCGCGCCATCGGTGTCGGCACCCAATTCGCCGACATGGTCGGATTGATCTCGACGGCGGCCAGGTCGGCGACGATGGGCACCGAGGCGCCGCAGCTTCGCTCCCATGTCGCCAACGCTCTGCTGACCACGTTCGCGGACGGCCGCGGCGTCTACAAGGGCAGCTTCGAGAACTGGTCGTTCCAGCCGTTGGCGCGGGCGGCGGCGCGCACGCCACTGATCGTGATGCTGCCGAAGGGGCTCGGCCGCACCCAGCTCGCGCCCGTGCAGTATGTCCGGTTGAAGGGGGAGAGCCTACGCCCGTTGAGAACGCTCTATCTCGATGTCGACATGATCCGCGCACACCGCGTCGACGACAACGAGAAGACGTTCTACGCGGAGTTCTATCTGTCGATGCACGATGCCGATGCGGCCTCGATCGACAAGCTCGAGTTCACCAACGCGTTCCTCGATCCCAAGAGCAACGAGCGCCAGATCACGGTGCGCACGCTGCACAATGGCGGTCCGAGCAAGGCCTACCCTGAAAGCATGAAGATCTATCAGGTGTCGGGCAAGTTCCTGTTCGACCCGCAGCTGTCGAGCTATCCGTTCGACACCCAGCGCTTCTCGATCGACCTGCAGCCCAAGCAGGGCGACGCGCCGTTCATCGTGCAGCCGCCACCCTCCACGCTGCGTGACCAGAACGTCGCGACCGACGGATGGGACGTGAAGGACCAATACGTCGGCTACGACGAGGATTTCGTGCCGGTGCTCGATGCTTTCTCGCACGAGCCGAGCGTCGTGCCGTTCTACAAGGCCAGCTACGTCTGGATCATGAAACGCGAGGTGACCGACTACTACCTTCGCGTGGTGATCCCGCTGGCAGTGATCCTTCTGGTCGCCTATCTCTCGATCTTCATCCCGCTCGATCATTTCGAGGCGATCATCACGCTGCAGGTGACGGCGCTGTTGTCGGCTGTCGCACTGTACCTGGCCTTGCCCAAGCTCGATGCGGGGACCGCGACACTGTCCGATCGCATATTCCTATTCCAATACGCGCTCGTCACCCTGATGATCGGGATCTCGATCCTGCGGATA
>CAMDBL010000124.1 GCA_945889015.1 Devosia equisanguinis | reverse complement strand
GCGCAGTCCGCCCCCCCCCCCTCGAGGGGGAGGAGAAGCGCGCGGATCACCCCGCCTTCCCCCAGCCGCCGCCCGTCGGGGTCTTGATGATCACCGCCTCGCCCGCGTCGAGAACGGTCTGGTCGCAGCCGTCGAGCGTTTCCATGCGGCCGTCGTTGCGGCGCACGAGATTGGCGCCGCACTCGCCTGGGCCGCCGCCCTCCATGCCGTAGGGGACGACCTTGCGGAAGCTCGACAGGATGGCGCAGTCCATCGTCTCGAGGAACCGGATGCGGCGCAGCGTGCCGTCGCCGGCCGACCACTTTCCCTTGCCGCCCGATCCGCGCCGGATCGAGAACTCTTCCAGCAGCACGGGATAGCGCAGCTCGAGGATTTCCGGGTCGGTCAGCCGTGTGTTGGTCATGTGCACGTGGACGCCCGCCGTGCCGTCGAAGCCTGGACCTGCGGGCGAGCCCGAGCAGATCGTCTCGTAGTACTGATACTTCGCGTTGCCGAACGTCAGGTTGTTCATCGTGCCCTGGCTCGGCCCCATCGCTCCCATCGCCGCGAACAGGCAGTTGGTGACGATCTGGCTCGTCTCGACGTTGCCGGCGACGACGGCGGCCGGATACTGCGGCTTCAGCATCGAGCCGGTGGGCACCACCACGTCGATCGGCTTGAGGCAGCCGGCGTTCATCGGGATCGGCTCGTCGACCATGACGCGGAACACGTAGAGGGTCGCCGCCCGGGTGACGGGCTCGGGCGCATTGAAGTTGTTGAGCTGCTGCGGGCTCGTGTCGGAGAAGTCCACCTTCGCCGTCCGCTTCTCGCGATCGACGGTGATCTTCACGTCGACGTGGGTGCCCTGGTCCATCTCGACACGGAAATGTCCGTCGGCGAGCTTCGACAGCAGGCGGCGCACGCTCTCCTCGGCGTTGTCCTGCACATGATCCATGTAGGCCTTGACCACGTCGAGGCCGAAGTGCGCGACCATCTTCTCGAGCTCGGCGACGCCCTTCGCGTTGGCGGCCACGTGCGCCTTCAGATCGGCGATGTTCTTGCCCGGCATGCGCGCGGGATATTTCGCGCCGGAGAGCAGCGCGTGCGTCTCGGCCTCCAGGAAGCGGCCCTGGTCGACGAGCTTGAAATTGTCGACGTAGACGCCCTCCTCCTCGATCGTCGTCGCGCGCGGCGTCATCGAGCCCGGCGTCAGTCCTCCGATGTCCTCGTGATGTCCGCGCGAGGCGACATAGAAGAGGATCTCCTGGCTTCCACCGGCGAACACCGGCGTCACGACCGTGATATCCGGCAGATGCGTGCCGCCGTTGTAGGGCGCGTTCAGCATGTAGACGTCGCCGGGCTTCATCTGGCCGGCGTTGTGGCGGATGACGGTCTCGACCGAGCGGTCCATCGAGCCCAGATGCACGGGCATGTGCGGCGCATTGGCGACGAGCGCGCCGGATGCGTCGAACACCGCGCAAGAGAAATCGAGCCGCTCCTTGATATTGACCGACTGCGCCGTGTTTCGCAGCGCCTCGCCCATCTGCTCCGCGATCGACATGAACAGATTGTTGAACACCTCGAGCAGCACCGGATCGGCGGTCTTGCCCAGCACCTCGCGCTGGCGCTTCTCGGTCCGCGTCAGCACCAGGTCGTCGGCGGGCGAGACGGTCAGGCTCCAGCCCGGCTCGATCACGACGGTCTGGTTGGGCTCGATGACGAGCGCAGGACCGGAGATCCGCTGTCCGATCGTCACCTGCTCGCGCCTCCACACCGCCGCCTCGTGCCAGGCGCGGTTGGAGTAAAGGCGGGTCGTCAAAAATGGGGACGGTTCCATTTTCGATGCCGTCCGCGTCTGTGGGGCCCAGTCAGTGGAGGAAAATGGAACCGTCCCCATTTTCCCTGCCGCCCCGCCGCCTGCCGCCTCGACCTCGATCTGGGCGATGAAGATCCGCTTCTCCGGCGAGACGAAACCGAAGCGCTGGCGATGCTGGGCCTCGAAATCACGCCGCATCAGGTCGGGCTCGTCGAGCATCACGGGCAACGCCGTGTCCGTCCCTTCGTAGCGCAGGTGTAGCCACGTCGTCTCGGCCACGTCGACGTTGTCGATGCCTTGGGCGACGAGTTCGTCGGTCGCCGATTGCATCAGGTCGAAACCGAGGCCCTCGCAATGATGCAGGCTCGCGCTATCGAGCACCTGCTCGACGGACTGCTGGCGGCTCGCGCGGATGCTGGCGAGCCCCATGCCGTAGGCGGACAGAAGCCCCGACAGCGGATGGATCAGCACGGTCTCCATGCCGAGCGTGTCGGCGATCTGGCAGGCGTGCTGGCCGCCGGCCGAGCCGAAGCACTGCAGTGCGTACTCGGTGACGTCGTAGCCGCGCTGGACCGAGATCTTCTTGATGGCGTTGGCCATGTTCTCCACCGCGATGCGGATGAAGCCGTCCGCCACCTGCTCGGCCGTGCGGCCATCGCCGATCTTCTCGGCGAGTTCGGTGAAGGCCGCGCGCACGGCGGCCTCGTCGAGCGGCTCGTCGCGGGCCGGTCCGAAGATCGCGGGGAACAGGTCGGCCTTCAGCTTGCCCACCATAACGTTGGCGTCGGTGACGGTGAGCGGCCCGCCGCGGCGGTAGCACTTGGGTCCGGGATTGGAGCCGGCGCTGTCGGGGCCGACGCGGAAACGCGTGCCGTCGAAGAACAGGATCGAGCCGCCGCCCGCCGCGACCGTATGAATGCGCATCATCGGTACGCGCATGCGCACGCCCGCGACCTCCGTCTCGAACGCGCGCTCGTACTCGCCGGCGAAATGCGACACGTCCGTCGAAGTGCCGCCCATATCGAAACCGATGACCTTGGTGAAGCCGGCGAGCTTCGCCGTCTCGGCCATGCCGACGATGCCACCGGCGGGGCCGGAGAGGATCGCGTCGCGGCCCTGGAACAGTTCGGCGGCTTTCAGTCCGCCCGAGGAGGCCATGAACAGGATGCGGGGGGATGACGTTTCCCTCTCCCCATCGCTCTTCGCGATGGGGAGAGGGGCAGGGTGAAGGGCGGCCACTTGCGCGACGCCAGGAACCGGCCCTTCTCCCCGCTCGCGGGGAGAGGGAGCAGAGCCCCCCAACGCCCCCGCCACTTTCTCCACGTATCGCCGCAGGATCGGTGACAGGTACGCATCCGCCACCGTCGTGTCGCCGCGCCCGACGATCTTGATCAGCGGCGAGACCTCGTGGCTGACCGACACCTGAGTGAAGCCGATCTCGCGGGCGATCTCGGCCGCCTGTTTCTCGTGCTCGGGGAACGCGTAGGCGTGCATCAGCACGATCGCCACCGCGCGGATGCCGTCCGCGAACGCGCCCTGCAGGTCGCTCCGCAGACGCGCCAGTTCGATCGGCGTCTCGATCGTGCCGTCGGCGCGCACGCGCTCGTCCGCCTCGACGACGCGGGAATACAGCATCTCCGGCTTGACGATGCGCTTGGCGAAGATGTCGGGACGGTTCTGATAGCCGACCTCGAGCTGGTCCTTCAGTCCCCTGGTGATGACCAGCAGCGTGCGCTCGCCCTTGCGCTCGAGCAGCGCGTTGGTCGCGACCGTCGTGCCCATCTTCACGGCGCTGATGCGCTCGGCTGGTATCGGTGCGTCGGAGGCGACGCCGAGGAACTGGCGGATGCCCTCGAGCGCGGCGTCCTCGTAGGCGCCGGGATTTTCCGACAGCACCTTTTTCGCGCTGATGCGGCCGGCGGGATCGCGCGCAACGACGTCGGTGAACGTGCCGCCGCGATCGATCCAGAAATCCCACTTGCCGGTTTCCGTCGCCATGTCGGCACCTCTTGCTCACGCCTCGCGGTCGGGCGAAATGTGATCCGTCGAAAGGAAATCGTCAACATGACGTTGACAATTTATCGGCGATGGGCGAGCCTCAGTGGTCGTATGACGGCGGATCTCGGGCGGAGTACCGATGGGTAGCGAGCGGCCGAAGCGTCTGGAAGGCGAGCGCGCCCTGATGCAGGGCCGCGGGGCGGATCCCGTGCACGAGCACACCGTCCCGAGCAGCGCCATCGGCCCGATCGTCTCCTCCGCGCATCTCGCCTCCGGCGGCTCGCCCGGCCTCTCGGAGGTCGAGTTCGGCCTGATCCTCGCCGGGCATGCCTTCGAGCGCTGGATGGTGCGCTGCATGGCCGCCGCCGGCGTTCCCGACCTGTCGCCGGTCGAGGTGCTGATCATGCACACCGTCCGTCATCGGGACCGGCCCAAGAAGCTCGCCGACGTCTGTCTCGTGCTCGGCATCGAGGACACGCACGTCGTCAACTACGCCATCAAGAAGCTGACGGCCGCCGGCCTCGTCACGTCGAAGCGGGTCGGCAAGGAGAAAGTGGTCGCCGCCACGCGCGAAGGGGCCGCCGCATGCCTGCGCTATCACGAGATCCGCGAGAGGCTGCTGATCCGCCCGGTGAAATCCACCGGCCTGCCCGATCCGATGCTGTCGGAGCTGGGGGCCCTTCTGCGCGCGCTGTCGGGGCACTACGATCAGGCGGCGCGCTCGGCGACGACACTATGACGACGTCAAAGCGTTTCCGGTCGAGGCGCAAGGCCGGGGCGCTGGCGAGGTACGGAGAGTTCTGAAGGCTCGAGCAAGGGAGAGTGGTGATGTTGAAGTCGTTGATTGCAGGACTGGTGGGGCTGACCGCGTTCGCGGCGTCCGCCGCGGCGCAGACGAAGTGGGACATGCCGACACCGTACCCGGACGGCAATTTCCACACCAAGAACGTGCGCGGCTTCGTCGAGGATGTCGACAAGGCGACCAGCGGCGCCCTCAAGATCCAGATCCATTCGGCGGGCTCGCTGTTCAAGCATCCCGAGATCAAGCGCAACGTGCGCCAGGGGCTCGCGCCGATCGGCGAGGTGCTGATCTCCCTGCACGCCAACGAGAGCCCTTTCTACGGCACCGACTCGGTCCCGTTCCTGGCGACCTCGTACGTCGAGTCCAAGAAGCTCTACGAGGCGACGAAGCCCTACCTGCAGAAGAAGCTCGCCGAGGAAGGCCTCGTGCTGCTCTATTCCGTGCCGTGGCCGCCGCAGGGCATCTACGCAAAGAAGGAGCTGAAGACGATCGCCGATCTCAAGGGCCTGAAGTTCCGCACCTACAACCCCGGCACCGGCCGAATCGCAGCCCTCGTCGGCGCCATCCCCGTGCAGATCGAGGTGCCGGATCTGCCGACCGCCTTCGCCACCGGCCGCGTCGAGGTGACGATCACATCGGGCTCGACCGGCGTCGAGGCCCGCTTCTGGGATTTCGTCTCGCACTACCACCACACCCAGGCCTGGCTGCCGCGCAACGTGATCTTCGCCAGCAAGGCGGCGTTCGACAAGCTGACGCCGGACCAGCAGAAGGCATTGATGACGGCCGCAGCCGCCGCCGAGGCACGTGGTCTCAAGGCCTCCGAGACCGAGACCAGCGAGCGTCTGGGCCAGCTCAAGGCCAACAAGATGAACATCGTCGAGCCTTCCGCCGAGCTGAAGTCCGGGCTCCGTAAGATCGGCGCCGATCTCACCGCCGAGTGGGAGAAGGCGGCCGGCGAGGACGGCAAGAAGCTGCTCGCGACCTATCGCAAGTAGTGAAGTCTGACCGTGAGGCGGGTCCGTGCCATGCGCCGCCCGCCTCACGGCTACGTCGTGCCGCGGCGTGAGGGCCGCCCGCACGCTCGCACGCTGCCCACGGGATCACGACATGCGCGCCGCCCTCGACCGCTTCTATCGGATGACCCAGTGGCTCTCGGGGCTGTGCCTGATCTCGATCGGGCTCTTGGTGCTCGCGCAGATTCTCGGCCGCATTCTCGACAGCGTGCTGAAGCTCGTGGGATTGCAGCCCGCTGGGCTCGTCATCCTGTCGCTGAGCGAGATCGCGGGATATTTGCTGGCCGCCGCCACCTTCCTGGCGCTCGCGGGAACCTTGAAGGCGGGTGCCCATATCCGCGTCACCATGCTGCTCGGCGCGGTGGGGGACACGCGGCGGCGGCATTTCGAGATCCTGGCCTTCGCCGCGACGGCGGCGTTCTGCGCCTACATGACCTGGTACGTGTCGGGGCTCGCCTATGATTCCTGGCGCAACAACGAGATTTCGCCGGGGCTGATCCCGGTGCCGCTGGTCTGGCCGCAAGCGGCGATGGCGGCGGGGCTCGTCGCCATGACCCTCGCGCTCGTCGATGAAACCATCACCGTGATCACCGAAGGACGCCCGAGCTTCCGGGCGGCCGAGGATGCCGCCACGCTCGGCAAGGAAGGCTGAGCCGGATGGACCTGATCTCGCTCGCCCTTTGTCTCATCCTTGCTCTGTTCGCGATCCTCGCGCTCGGCACCTGGATCGGATTCGCGCTGGCCGGCGTCGGCATGATCGCGATGCTGGTGCAGAGCTCGGCGCCGCCCGGGCAAGTGCTCGCCTCGGCGATGTGGAGCGCGTCCAACTCGTGGGATCTCACCGCGCTGCCGATGTTCATCTGGATGGGCGAGATCCTCTATCGCACCAAGCTGTCCGAGGACATGTTCGAGGGCCTCGCGCCCTGGCTGTCACGGCTGCCGGGCCGGCTGCTGCACGTCAATGTCGTCGGCTGCACGATCTTCGCGGCCGTGTCCGGCTCGTCGGCCGCGACCTGTGCCACCATCGGCCGCATCTCGCTGCCCGAGTTGACCAAGCGCGGCTACGACGAGCGCATGGCGATCGGCACGCTGGCCGGCGCCGGCACCCTCGGCCTGCTGATCCCGCCCTCGATCATCATGATCGTCTACGCGGCGGCGACCGACCAGTCGGTCGCGCGGCTGTTCATCGCCGGCGTCATCCCCGGCCTGATGCTCGCAGCTCTGTTCACGGGCTACATCATCGTCTGGGCGATGATCAACAAGGACCGGATGCCGCCGCCCGATCCGGTGCAATCGTTCGCCAACCGGGTGATCGCCACGCGGCGGCTCATACCCGTGGTGGCGCTGATCGCCGGCGTGATCGGCTCGATCTACGGCGGCCTCGCCTCGGCGACCGAGGCGGCCGTGGTCGGCGTCGCGCTGTCGCTGGTGCTGTCGGCGTGGATGGGCACGCTGTCGCGGGCGAGCTTTTCCGATGCGCTGATGGCGGCGACGCGCACGTCGTGCATGATCTGCTTCATTCTCGCCGGTGCCGCCTTCCTGACCACCGCCATGGGGTTCACCGGCATTCCTCGCGCGCTCGCCGAATGGGTCGGCAGCTTCGACCTCTCGCGCTGGCAGTTGCTGCTGGCGCTTACGATGTTCTATGCCGTGCTCGGCTGCTTCCTCGACGGCATCTCGATGGTGGTGCTGACCACCTCGATCATCATGCCGATGATCGAGAAGGCCGGCTTCGACCTGATCTGGTTCGGCATCTATGTCGTGCTCGTCGTCGAGATGGCGCAAATCACGCCGCCGGTCGGCTTCAACCTCTACGTGCTGCAATCGATGACGGGGCGTAACCTGTTCGCGATCGGCGCCTATGCCTTGCCGCTGTTCCTGCTGATGGGGGTCGCGGTCACGCTGCTGGCCGCATTCCCGGGCCTCGCGCTGTGGCTGCCGTCGACCATGCTCGACGCGAGATGAGTGCGCGGGGCTCGGCCGCCCGTCGTGGCGGCGGGCAGCTGTGAGCGTCGAAGTGTTCCCGCTTCAAGGGCCGCGCGAAACAGGCTAACAGTCGCCGATGCCTTGGAACGATTTATCTGACTTGCTCGGACTGGCGAAGGGCGGCGCGGTGCGCGACGCCCTCGCGACCGTTTGGACGGCGCTCGGCGGACGCAGCGCCGAGGGCGGCAGCTCGGGCGTGACCTTCACCATCGCGGTGGTCTCGCTCTGCGCCAAGATGGCCAAGGCCGACGGCGTCGTCGTGCCGGCCGAGACCGAGATGTTCGAACGCCATTTCCAGGTGCCGCCGGAGGAACTGCGGAACATCCGCCGGCTGTACGACCTCGCCCGCCAGGACATCGCCGGCTTCGAGGCCTACGCGGAGCAGATCGCAGGGCTGCTCGCCGACGAGCGGCCGCTGCTGAACGATGTGCTGGAGACGCTGTTCCATATCGCCACCGCGGACGGCATCGTGCATGTGGCCGAGGAGGCGTTCCTCAAGATCGTCGCGCAGCGATTCGCGATCACGGGGGGTGACTACGCCCGCTTGCGCGCCCTGTTCATCCGCGATCCGGAAAGTCCCTACGAGGTGCTGGGCGGTTCGCCGGCCGACAGCGACGAGGCGTTGAAGGCGCGTCACCGCCGCCTCGTCGTGGAGCATCATCCCGACCGGCTGATCGCGCACGGCGTGCCGAAGGCCTTCGCCGTCATCGCCGAGGGTAAGCTGGCCGTGATCAACGCCGCCTGGGACGCCATCCGCAAGGAGCGCCACATATGATCGCTGCCGCGGACACCCCACTGGTGCATGCGCTGCATCCCTCGCCCAACGTCGAGCCCCGCCGCGGCGTAGCGCCGTCGATCCTGCTGCTGCACTACACCGGGCTGCCGACGGTCGAGCGCGCCATCGAGGTGCTGTCGCGCCCGGACTGCAAGGTCTCGTGCCACTATGTCGTCGATCTCGACGGACGCATCACGCAGATGGTGGCCGAGGAGATGCGTGCGTGGCACGCCGGCGTCTCGGTCTGGGAGGGCGAGACCGACATCAACTCGGCCTCGATCGGCATCGAGATCCAGAATGTCGGCCACGACGCGGGGTATCCGGAATTCCCCGCCAAGCAGATGCAGGCGCTGATCACGCTGTCGCGCGACATCGTCCGCCGCCACGGCATGCGGCCGGAGCGGGTGCTGGCCCATTCGGACGTGGCGCCCGGCCGCAAGATCGATCCTGGCGAGAAGTTCGACTGGCGGCACATGGCGCGTCGCGGCGTCGGTCTGTGGGTCGAGCCCGCGCCGGTCGATGATGCCGACCTGGGGCTGGCGCGCGACGCCGCCGATCCACGCGTCGCCGCATTCCAGGCGAGGCTCGCGGACTACGGCTACGGCGTGTCGAAATCGGGCGTGATCGACGAGCGGACGGAGATCGTCATCGCCGCGTTCCAGCGCCATTTCCGTCCCGCGCGCGTGGACGGCCGTCTCGACGTCTCGAGCGAGGTGACGCTCGACCGGCTGTTGGCGGCACTGGCGCACAGCCGCGCCACGTCATGACCGATCGCGGTCCGTCCGTTTCAGCGGGGGTGCTCGACGGCCGCGCGGTGTTGATCCTGCTCGCCTGCACGATCGTGTGGGGCGGCAATCTCGTCGCCATGAAGGTCGCGCTCGATGGCTTCCCGCCTTTCCTGCAGTCGGGGCTGCGCTCGGTGCTGTCGGGCGCGCTCGTCTGGTCGTGGTGCCGGTGGCGCGGGATCTCGTTATCGCTGCGTGACGGTACGCTCACTGCCGGGATCGCGTGCGGCGTGCTGTTCGCGCTCGAGTTCCTGTTCCTCTACTGGGGACTCGCCAAGACCACCGCCTCGCACGCGGTGGTGCTGATCAACGCCGCCCCGTTCGTCGTCGCGCTCGGCTCGCATCTGCTGCTCGGCGACCGGCTGACGGCGATGAAGTCGGCAGGCCTCGCAGCCGCATTTCTCGGCGTCTGCGTGACCATGAGCGAGGGGCTGCTCGCGCCCGGCGAGGTGACCCTGGCAGGCGACGTGCTGTGCTTTCTCGGCGCGGTGTTCTGGGGCGGAACCACGGTGATGGTTCGCGCCACCTCGCTGAAATCGGCGGCGCCGGAGAAGACGCTGCTGTATCAGCTCGTGGTGTCGGCACCGGTGCTGCTCGCCGCCTCGTTCGCCGCCGGCGAGGCCGGCGTTGCCGATACCTCGCCGAGGGTGCTGCTCGCCTTCGCCTACACCTTCGTCATCGTCGCCTTCATCAGCTATTCGATCTGGTTCTGGCTGGTGCGCACCTATCCGCCGACCAAGGTCGCCGCGTTCACGTTCCTGTCACCCTGCTTCGGTGTGCTGCTCGGACACGTGATACTCGGCGATCCGCTGAGCTGGACGCTGGGTCTCGGCCTGCTGCTGGTGGCGTTCGGGATCTGGTTGGTGAACCGTCCGGCAGGGGCGTGATATATCCTCGCCGGACGGCATGATGATCAAGGAGCGCGCCCGTGGCCAAGTCACCTCAATCCACCGAGCCCCGCGCCAATGCCACGGTCGCGCATCGCATTGCCGCTGCGTTCAAGCGGCATGGCGTCGAGGTGGTGTTCGGGCAAAGCATCCCGACCGCCTTCCATCTGGTCGCACCGCAGTTCGGCATCCGTCAGGCGACCTACCGGGCGGAGAACGCGGGCGGCGCGATGGCGGACGGCTACGCGCGCGCCTCCAACCGCGTCGGCGTCGTCAGCGGCCAGAACGGCCCCGCCGCGACGTTGCTGGTGGCGCCGCTTGCCGAGGCACTGAAGGCCTCGATCCCGATCGTCGCGCTGGTGCAGGAGGTGGCGCGCGGCACCGAGGACAAAAACGCGTTCCAGGAGTTGGATCACCTGCGCTTGTTCGACGGCGCCGCGAAATGGGTGCGCCGGGTCGACCGCGCCGATCGCATCGACGACTACGTCGACATGGCGTTCGCGGCGGCCACCGGCGGCCGTCCTGGTCCGGCGGTGCTGCTGGTGCCGCTCGACACCTTCAACGACGCGGCCTCGACGGCCGAGACGCGCTCAGCCAATTACGGCCGTTTCCCGCTCGATCGCATGGCGCCCGATCCGGTGCGCGTGACGGAAGCAGCCCAGCTGCTCGCCAAGGCCAAGGCGCCCTTGATCATCGCGGGAGGCGGCGTGCACGCGAGTGAGGCCGCCGAGGCGCTCGCAGCCTTGCAGGAGACCTGCCACCTCCCTGTCGCCACGACCGTCATGGGCAAGGGCACGGTCGCGGAGACGCATCCACTCTCGCTCGGCATCGTCGGTTACGTGATGGGATCGGGCGGGCGCACGCAGGCGATGCGCAGGCTCGTCACCGAGGCGGACGTGGTGCTGCTCGTCGGCAATCGGACGAACCAGAACGGCACCGACAGCTGGTCGCTCTATCCCAAGGATGCGCGCTACATCCAGATCGACATCGACGCCGCCGAGATCGGCCGCAACTACGAGGCGGTGCGTCTCGTCGGCGACGCCAGGCTCGCGCTCCAGGCGCTGACCGCGGCACTGGTGAAGGAGGACCTGTCGGCGCGCAAGGCGGCGCGGCCCAAGGTCGAGACAGCGATCAAGGATGGCCTCGCGGCCTGGCAGAAGTTGACCCACGCGATCCGCAGCGAGCCGCGCGATCCGGTCCGGCCCGAGCGAATCATGGGCGTGCTCGACGACATGATCGATAGCGACACGATCATGGTGGCGGACGCCAGCTACTCCTCGATCTGGATCACCAACTATCTGACCGCGCGAAAGGCCGGCCAGCGGTTCTTGACGCCGCGCGGCATGGCCGGTCTCGGCTGGGGCCTGCCGATGGCGATCGGCGCGCAGATGGCGCATCCGGGGCGGCGCGTGGTCTGCGTCGGCGGCGATGGCGGCTTCGCGCACTGCTGGGCCGAACTCGAGACGCTGCGCCGGTTGAAGCTGCCGATCACCATGATCGTGCTCAACAACCAGATTCTGGGCTATCAGAAGGATGCGGAGGACGTGCGCAACAAGGCGCATACGGACGCCGTATTCTTCGAGGCGGTGGACCACGCAGCGATCGCGCGGGCCTGCGGGATCGAGGGCGTCCGGGTCGCCAGGGCCGAGGAGATCGAGCCTGTGCTGAGGAAGGCGTTCGCGGCGAACGCGCCGGTGTTGATCGACGTGGTCACCGACGCCGAGGCGCGTCCGCCGATCACCGCGTTCGAAGGCAAGTTCCCCTCGCCGTTTTGACCTCGGCTTGATTTCCCTCCCCCTCGCGGGGTGGGGTCAGGGGTGGGGGTGCATGCAACGAGTCCAACGGCTGGAAAAAATGTCGACGCCCCAACTTCACCTCCTCGCCTCGTCCGGGTTCGCCGGCTACGCCCTTCTCGACAGCGGCGTCGGGCGCAAGCTCGAGCGCTTCGGCACGATCGTGGTCGATCGGCCGGAGGCGCAGGCGCTGTGGCAGCCGCGCCTGCCGAAAGCCGAGTGGGCCAAGGCGCACGCGGTGTTCTCGGCGTCGGGCGAGGACGACGAGAAGGGCAAGTGGCGCGTCGACAAGCCGGTGCCGGAGAGCTGGCCGGTGCCGATCGATCTCGGTGGCGACGTGTCGGCGACGATGCTGTGCCGCCTCGCCGGGCTGTGGCATCTCGGTCTGTTCCCGGAGCAGCTGCCGCACTGGCAGTGGATGGTGGAGAGGGTGACTGACACCGCTGCTCCGGCGGTGGCTGACGGTGTCTCTCCCTCCCCCTTGACGGGGGAGGGAGGGGGAGGTGCACCACATCGGTTGTCTGGGACACCCCCCTCCCTAACCCTCCCCCGCAAGGGGGGAGGGAATACCAGTGCTCCCCGCGTGCTCAACCTGTTCGGCTACACGGGTGCCGCGTCATTGCTGGCGGCGGCGGCCGGAGCGCAGGTGACGCACGTCGATGCGTCGAAGAAGGCCGTGTCCTGGGCACGAGAGAACCAGGCGGCGTCCAATCTCGCCGACGCACCGATCCGCTGGATCGTGGACGACGCGGCGAAGTTCGTCGCGCGCGAGATCCGGCGTGGCCGCCAGTACGACGTGATACTGGTCGATCCGCCGAAGTTCGGCCGTGGTCCGGACGGCGAGGTCTGGGACCTGTTCCAGCATCTTCCCGCGCACCTGCGCGACTGCGCGGGGCTGCTGGCGCCCGGCCGCTCGCACATGGTGCTGACGGTCTATGCCATCCGCGCCTCGGCGCTCGCCTTCGGGCAAGTGCTCGAGGAGGCGCTGGGCGGGCGACCGGGATCGCTGGAGATCGGGGAGCTGGCGATACGGGAGACTGAGGCGGGAGTCCCTACCCCCTTGCGGGGGAGGGCCAGGGAGGGGGGGACGGCAGAACAGCAGCCGTCGGGATTCCCCCCACCCCCACCCCCTCCCCGCAAGGGGGAGGGGGGCAACGCGCGTCTCCTCCCGACCTCCCTCTACGTGCGCTGGAGCGGACGATGAGCATGCCCGCGCCAACGCTGATCACCAGCCTGCAGAACGATCGCGTGAAACTGATCCGCAGCCTGGAGATGCGCAAGGCTCGCAAGGAGACAGGGCTGTTCGTCGCCGAGGGCATCTCGATCCTGATCAGCGCGCGCGAGGCCGGTTGGACGCCGCGCATGCTGGTGGTGCGTTCCGGCGCGGCCGAGGGCGTCGCCAGGGGGCTCGTCGAATGGGCGCTGAAAGCCGGCGCGGAGGTGCTGGAGGTGACGGAGGCCGTGCTCGGCAAGATCGCGGCCAAGGACAACCCGCAGAGCCTGATCGGCGTGTTCGAGCAGCGCTGGGCCGAGCCTCCTGCGACCGCGTCCGTCGCGCCCGGCGACACCTGGCTCGCGCTCGAGGAGGTTCGCGATCCCGGCAACCTCGGCACCATCGTCCGCACCGTGGATGCGGTCGGCGCGAAAGGCATCATTCTCGTCGGCACCACCTGCGATCCGTTCGCGCACGAGTGCATCCGCGCGACGATGGGCTCGATCTTCGCCGTGCCGCTGGTGCGCATGACGCGCGAGGCGTTTTTGGCGTGGCGCGCAGGCTGGACAGGCGAGATGGCCGGCACGCATCTGTCGGGGACGGAGGATTTCCGCAGGGTCACCTATCGCGGACCGACGCTGCTCGTCATGGGCGGTGAGGGACCAGGCCTTTCGCCCGAGCTGACCGCCGCGTGCGACCGCCTCGTGAAAATACCCATGGCCGGCAAGCTCGACAGCCTCAATCTCGCCGTCGCGACGGCGCTGACGCTGTACCAGATCCGGGGCGACGCGTTGAAAGTGTAGAATCCTCTCCCTGGAGGGGGGAGGACGGAACGCCACGGGGTTTAGACCGCCCATGATGACGGCAACTTCGAGCTCGTGGGCGGTCTAAGCCCGATGGCGTTCCAAGGTGGGGGTATCGCGCCCCGATCATCACCCCCACCTCGGCGCGCCAAGGATGAGTTGGCATGCTCTGTTGCATCGATTGATCTCGCACACCACTATGACCGCATACCAACTCATGGCGCGCCTCCT
>CAMDBL010000123.1 GCA_945889015.1 Devosia equisanguinis | reverse complement strand
GGCAGAAGACGATCAATCTCGTCGCACCCAGCACCCTCGACGACATCTGGCATCGCCATTTCGGGGATTCGGCGCAGTTGCTAGCTTTGGCGCACGCCCTCCCCCTTGACGGGGGAGGGAAGGGGAGGGGGGGGTGCACATCAGCAGCTGTCAGGGACTCCCCCCTCCCTAACCCTCCCCCGCAAAGGGGGAGGGAATTCCAAGCCATTCCCATGCGCTGGCTCGACGTCGGCTCGGGCGCGGGCTTCCCCGGCCTCGTCCTCGCCATCCTGCTCGCCGAGACGACAGGCGCGCGCATGACGATGATCGAGAGCGACCAGCGCAAGGCGGCGTTCCTGCGCGAGGTCGCCCGCCAGACGCGCGCGCCTGTGGATATCCTGTCGATAAGAATCGAATCGGCCGCGACTCAGATTAATCTCCCTCTGCCAGAGGTTGTAACAGCACGCGCGTTGGCCCCGTTGGGCCGCCTGCTGGATCTCGTTTTTCCCTTCTTCGGGCCCACGACCGTGGGTCTGTTCCTGAAGGGCCGCGACGCCGAGCGAGAGATCGCGGAGGCCCGCCAGAGCTGGCAGTTTTCGGTCGAGTTGCGTGAAAGCCTGACGGACGCTGCGGCGCGGATCGCGATCGTGCGCGACGTCGAGGCCAAATCCAAGGAGTGATCCCGTGAGCGGCATGACACTCGGGGCTGGTGGGGGAGCGGGCGGATTGCGTGTCCTCGCGGTGGCCAACCAGAAGGGTGGCGTCGGCAAGACGACGACGGCGATCAATCTCGGCACCGCGCTGGCGGCCGTCGGCGAGCACGTCCTCGTCATCGATCTCGATCCGCAGGGCAACGCCTCGACCGGCTTCGGCATCGCGCTCGAGCAGCGGACGCGCACGAGCTTCGACGTTCTCGCCGGCACCACCACCTTACTCGAGGCGGCGGTGCAGACTGCGGTGCCCGGGCTCAGCATCGTGCCCGCGACCTCCGATCTCGTCGGCCTCGAAAGCCAGTTGATGGGCGACGGCAACCGCCCGTTCCGGCTGCGTGACGCCATCACCCAGCTCGTCGGCCAGCAGCGCTCCCGCCCGGCCGACGCTCAACTCGCCTACGTGCTGATCGACTGTCCGCCTTCGCTCAACCTGCTGACCGTGAACGCACTTTCGGCGGCGGACGCGGTTCTGGTGCCGGTGCAGTGCGAATTCTTCGCGCTGGAGGGCATCTCGCAGCTGAAGGAGTCGATCGAGCAGATCCGCTCCACCCTCAATCCACGGCTCGAGATCCAGGGCGTGGTGCTCACCATGCACGACGGCCGCACGTCGCTGTCGAAGGAGGTGGCCGCCAACGTGCGCCAGTTCTTCGGGCCCAAAGTCTACAACACCGTCATTCCGCGTAACACGCGGGTCGCCGAGGCGCCGTCGCACGGCAAGCCGCTGCTGCTGTACGATTACGACTGCCAGGGCAGCCAGGCCTACATCGAGCTCGCCTCCGAGATCATCGAGCGCGAGCGCATGATCAAGGCGGCTTGATCATGGCTTTCCTCGAGGTCAGATGACCGATCAGAACCTTCCGACCCCACCCGCAGCCCCACTCGCAGGACGTACGGTTCCCATGGTAGCTCCCTTGCAGAAGAGCCGGCTCGGCAGAGGCCTCGCGTCCCTGATCGGCGAGCCGGTGAGCTACCAGCCGCAGAAGCTGCCGGCGGAGGGCGAGCAGCGGATGGTCGCGATCGATCTCGTCCGCGGCGGCAAGTTCAACCCGCGCAAAGACTTCCGCGAGGAGGAGCTGAACGAGCTCGCGGATTCGATCCGCACAAAGGGGCTGGTCCAGCCGATCATCGTTCGCCCTGATCCGGCGGGTGGCCAGGGATACGAGATCGTCGCCGGCGAGCGGCGCTGGCGGGCGTCGCAGCGCGCCGGCCTGCACAGCGTCCCGGTGATCGTGCGTGACCTCGGCGACCGCGAGGTGCTCGAACTCGCGATCATCGAGAACGTCCAGCGCGCCGATCTGAACGCTATCGAGGAAGCAGCCGGCTATCGCGATCTCGTCGAGCGGTTCGCCTACAGCCAGGAGCAGCTGTCCGAGATCATCGGCAAAAGCCGTAGTCATGTCGCCAACACGCTGCGGCTGCTGAAGCTGCCGGCGCGCGTGCAGGAAATGGTCTCTCAGGGCCAGCTCACCGCCGGGCACGCGCGGGCGCTGATCGGACGCGAGGACGCCGAGGGGCTGGCGGAGCGGATCGTGTCGCAGGGTCTCAACGTGCGCGACGTCGAGGCGTTGGTGCAGGACGGCGGCACTGTCGACGAGGCGACCGGCGTGCCGCGCAAGACGCGCGACAAGGATCCGGATACCAAAGCGTTCGAGAAGGAGCTTTCGGACACGCTCGGTCTCAAGGTGGAGATCAAGCGCGGCTCCGGTGAAAGCGGCAACTTGATCATCAAGTTCGGCAATTTCGACCAGCTCGACTACATCAAGCTGCGCCTCACCGGCGTGCCGCAGGGCTGAGCGTTCGACACTGGCCGGATCGGCGTCGCCACTGCGCCGGGACCGTGATAGACGGAGCCTCAGCCGACTCGCGGTTGCGAGCAGTCTGGGAGCGCCGGCCATGAGCAAGTCGCTGGTTCAGCAGCAATTCGGCGCCAACGCCGCGGCCTACACCACGTCCGCGGTGCATGCCGCCGGCGACAGCCTCGCCCGCATCGTGGAGCTGGTGAAACCGCAGCGCACCTGGGCCGCTCTGGATATCGCCACCGGCGCCGGGCACACGGCCGCCGCGCTCGCGCCTCATGTCGCCAGCGTCGTCGCCAGCGACCTGACACCCCAGATGCTGGTGCAGGCAGCAAAGCTTGCCGCTTCACGCGGGATTTCGAATATGACGACGGTTGCCGCCGATGCCGAGGCGTTGCCGTTCGCGGACGCGAGCTTCGATCTCGTCACCTGCCGCATCGCGCCGCACCATTTTCCCGAGGTGCCGCGCTTCGTCGCCGAAGTTCGGCGCGTGCTGCGGGAAGGTGGCGTCTTCGCGCTGGTCGACAACGTATCGCCGGATGCACTGACGACCCCGGGGTTCACGAAGGCCGAGCTGCACGACGCGTCCGTCACCTACAACACCTTCGAGAAATTGCGCGATCCGAGCCACGCCCGGGCGCTGATGCTGACCGAGTGGCTCGAGGTTCTGGACGACATCGGGTTGACCGTCGGGCACCGCGAAATCCTGCCGAAGCCGATGGCGTTCGGGGATTGGGCGGAGCGGATGCAGGTGACGCCCGAGACGAAGGCGCGGCTGGACGAGATGCTGGCGACGGCGTCGCCGGCCTTCAAGGCGTTCATGCGTCCGCGCCAGGAGCAAGGCGGACTCTGGTTCACGCTCGACGAGGCGCTGATCGTGGCGCTGAAGACGGTCGCATGAGCCGATCACGATCGCGCGCGCCTTCCGGCAGCGGCGCACTGTCATCTCCAATTCCACGAGGGCGTGCATGAACGGCGACATCGATTGGCGGGACGCGTTTTCTCCGAGTCTGGAGGACATCGAGCAGCTCGCGCGAGCGGCCTGGAACCGGCTGCCGTCGGAGTTCCGCGGGATGTGCGAGGATCTGGTGATTCGCGTCGACGAGTTCCCGACCGAGGAGGTGCTCGAGACCATGGAGGCGGAGACGCCGTTCGATATCCTCGGTCTCTATCAAGGAACCAGCCTCGACAAAAAGAGCGTGTCGGACGTCGCCCGCGAGCCGGACATGGTCTTCTTGTACCGGCGGCCCCTGCTCGACTACTGGGCCGAGAACGAGGAGTCGCTCGGCCATCTTGTCACCCATGTTCTGGTGCACGAGATCGGTCACCACTTCGGCTTCTCGGACGCGGACATGGAGAGCCTCGAGGCGGCGGCGCAGGGCTGATGTTTTCCCGCGTTTGCCATTCCTTCACCGCAACCTGAGATAGGTGTTTTCGGGCGGGGACAGGTCGACCTTGCCATTCTGTGTAAATCGGGCGAAGGTGCCGCTTCGGTGCCGCGTGGCCAATCGAGTAGTCTCGGCATGAAACTCCGCAACTTCCTAGCCCTCGGCCTGCTCGCAGCCGGACTCGGCCTATCGGCCATGCTCACGGTTGCGCATGGTGAAGGTCCCCCCACTCCTGACGAATACGTGGCGCACGTAGGTGGCGATGCACGGATCGTGGCCGCGGGCGAGTTGACGCTCGACAACCGGCGCATGGTCTGCGGTCACAGGCCGACGGTCCTGGACAGCCAGCTCGACGACTATGGCGCCGCCTATCCGGGGTTCTTGATCCTAAACCCGCGGCTGATGGCGAAGGTCTCGACGCCGGTCAAATTGTGGATCTTCGCGCACGAGTGCGGGCATCAGTTCCGCGGCCCCGACGAGGAGACGGCGGACTGCTTCGCCGTGCAGCGTGGTCGCCGTCAGGGCTGGCTGACCATGGAAGGCCTCGACGAGATCTGCAAGTTCATCTCGCCGGCCAAGGGCGACACGATGCATTTCACGGGCTCCCATCGGTGCAACTACATGCGCACCTGCTTCGGCGACCCCAGCATTCGTTGATTGTGTCCGGCGGCTGCAGCCGGTGTTCTCGCATGGGCTATAAGGGTCCGACCCCATCCCCGATGGCCCCCCTTGCCACAATCCTACGCCGCCGACGGCGCCGCAGTCCCGACGGTCGCACCACCCGCCGCCGTCCGTCCTGCCGCCTGCCAGCCGAACGTGCGCCGTTCTATGGTACGCGCCAGCCGATCGACCTCGGCGGGGCTACACCGCGTACTGTCCTAGGCCGCACACTCACAGGGTTGCCGGGCAAGTCGAGCATTCCCCCGAGTGGGAGTTATCCCCGCGCCGCCGACCGCGCTTAAACTTGCGTGAGCGCAACCTGGAGGTGGGTTCATGGGCCCTGCCGATTATTCGAAGAAGCTGCTCGGCCTCGCCCGGGCCCTGCATCGCTGGCTCGGCGCGCTGGCGACACTCGACACCACGCGGCGCGACCGCATCGCCCGCTTCGCCGACGAGATCGCCGCCACCCTGCAGCGGGCGGCCGATGCGCTCGCCCGGCTGGAGGCGGACGCGGGCGACAAGGCCTCGCATCGATCCCTGGTGCGCGAGCTCGGCCGCATTTCGGGCTACGTCGAGACCATCGTCGGCGTGCTCGACCATCATCTCGATGGCCGCAAGCTCGCCGGTGTCAAGCGCCGCCTGGAGCAGCTCGGCCTGCAGGACGGTCTCGGCGGCGTGGCGCCAACACCCGACCGCGGCCGGATCGAGCGGTTGCTGGCGGCGGAGGGCTATTTCCGCGCACTTGCCGACGGGCTCAGGGCGTGACGGCCGCGCTGAGGTATGCTACCCGCGAGGAAGGATCTGAGAAGGACCTTCGCGGATGGACAAATTCACCACGCTGACGGGCGTCGCCGCGCCCCTGCCGATGCGCAACATCGACACCGACAAGATCATTCCGGCGCGGTTCCTCAAGACCATCAAGCGCACCGGCCTCGGCAAGTCGCTGTTCTACGCCATGCGCTACGACGACGACGGCAAGGAGCGGCCGGACTTCGTGCTGAACAAGCCCGCCTACCGGAAGGCCCAGGTGTTGGTCGCCGGCGACAACTTCGGCTGCGGCTCATCGCGCGAGCACGCGCCCTGGGCGCTCGAGGATTTCGGCATCCGCTGCGTGATCTCGACGAGCTTCGCCGACATCTTCTACAACAACAGCTTCAAGAACGGCATCCTGCCGATCAAGGTCACGGCCGAACAGCTCGAGAAGCTGCTCGACGATGCCGGTCGCGGCGCCAACGCGACGCTGACGATCGACCTGGAGGCGCAGGAGATTCGCGGTCCAGACGGCGGCGTGATCAAGTTCGAGATCGATCCGTTCCGCAAGCACTGCCTGCTCAACGGCCTCGACGACGTCGGGCTGACCATGCAGGAAGGCACCAAGATCGCCGACTACGAGGCGAAGACCAAGGCGGCGAGGCCCTGGGCCTGACCTGAGAATGGGGACAGCCACCACTTTCTGATGAGCACCGGTTCAAGAGGGCGGGGACGGCCATGATACAGCGGCCGTCCCCATCCTATTACCGGAACACCGCCACCGCGCGGACAGGCGAGCCGGTGCCGCCGCGCCATTTCAATGGCAGGCAGATGAACTCGAACTGGCCCTTTCCGATGAGCTCCTCGAGATTGCAGAGGCTCTCGAGGTGGGTGATGTTCAGCTCCAGGCAGGCCTTGTGCACGAGTTGGTTGACCGACGTATCAGGGCCCGGCCGCATCGAGTCTATGCCGAAGTGGACGATGCCCTGCTTCGCCAGCCACTCGGTCGCGGCGACGTTCACGCCCGAATTGTCGGTCGAGTAGGCGGGCTTGGGAAATGTGCGCGCGTGGTGACCGGTGCAGAGCAGCACGGTGCCGCCCTTGGGGATCGGCACGCCGGCCTTCTTCACCGCCGCCTCGAGATCGGCGGGGGTGATCTCGGCTTTGGGCGCGATGTGCGTCAGGTCGAGGCAGATCCCCGGCACGATGCAGTTCTCGAGCGGGTACTCGTTCATCGGCACGCCGGACGGCCCGAAGTGACGCGGCGCGTCGATGTGGGTGCCGCCGTGGTCCGGCATCGAGAAGTACATCACCGAGTTGCCGTGCACGTTGCCGCTGTCGCGGTAGGCTTCATCATGCGTTTTCCAGACGCCGTGAATGATCGATGGCTGTCCGGGATAGGAGATGGCGCGGTGGTGCAGTTCGCGGCTCAGGTCGACGATCTTCATGGCGGTTCCTCGGCGTTTCTTACGATCCGCGCAAACTAGACCGTCAACGGCCGAGGCGCCAGCGCCAGCCCGGTATCAGGCCAGGGGCCGGACACCTTTCGGTTCAACAAGGCGTCAAACCAGAGGTCAGACACTTCCCGCCCCGCCTTGCACGAGCCCCGTCTCCCAGCCGATCAGGGCCCGCTTGCGGGTGAGGCCCCAGTGATAGCCGCCGAGGCTGCCGTCGCCGCGCAGCACGCGATGGCAGGGCACCACGAACGAGATCGGATTGCGGCCGACCGCGGCGCCGACGGCTCGCGAGGCCGAGGGTTGTCCGATCTGGCGGGCTATGTCGGCATAGCTGACCGCCCGGCCCATCGGGATCTTGAGCAGCATCTCCCAGACACGGACCTCGAAATCGCTGCCGATCAGCACCAGCCGCACCGGCGTCTCCGGGCGCCATCGCGCGGGATCGAAGATGCGGGCGATGAAGGGCGCGGTATGCAGCGCGTTCTCGGTGAAGGTCGCGAGCGGCCAGCGCCGCGTCATGTCGGCGAGGGCGGCGGCCCGGTCCTGACCCGCGTCCTCGTTGACGAACGCCAGGCCCGCGACGCCACGCCCGCTCGCCACCACCAGTGTGTCGCCGAACGGCGAGGGATGGAACCCATAGACGAGCTCCAATCCGGCGCCGCGCCGCTTGTAGTCGCCCGGCGTCATCGCCTCGTGGCTGACGAACAGATCGTGCAACCGGCTGCCGCCGGACAGGCCTACCTCGTGCGCTGCGCCCAGCACGCTCAGCGAGCCCGCCAGCAGTTGCCGCGCGCGGTCGATGGTGATGGCCTGCACGAACTCCTTGGGCGACAGTCCGCACCAGCGCTTGAACAACTTCTGGCAGTGCGCGGGCGACACGCCGAGATGCCGCGCGAGGCTGTCCAGATCGGGCTGCTCGGCCCAGCTCTGGGTCAGGAACAGGATGGCGCGGCGCACGACATCGTAGTCGCCCGGCTCGCAGGGGAGGTGCGAGGGCCGAGGCGTCGTCGGGGAGACGCTGTCGGTGGCGAGCATGGCGGGCTCCTCGGTATGGTGGAAACGATCGAGCATGTGTGGAGCCTAAGCCCGGGGCCAGGCGGTGACGACCCGTTTCCTGTGCGCCGCGTCCGGACGGGTGCTCAGGCGGCTCAGCCGCCAGTGCGGAGTGCCGCGAGCTCGCCGTTGAGAGCGCTCGCGAGCTCCCGCCGCTCGTCGTCGCTGAGGAACGTCGCGAAAGGCAGCTCGCGGCCATGAGACGCGAACGTGAGGCGGCAAGGGCGTCCGGGCATCTCGGCGATCTGAACGCGCGTCCAGTAGGGGTTCATCTCGAACTGCTCGCGTTCCCCTTTCGGGGACAATCGCACGAGGCTCAGCCGGCCGTAGTCGAGCTCGATCGTCTCGGAGAGCCGGCCGTCGCGATAGTTGACGCGGAAGGCCCAATAGATCAGCAGAACGTCGAGCCCGCAGAAGCCGAACACCGGCCAAGCGCCGAGCACCAGGAAGACGACACCGGTGACGATGTTGACCACTGTCACGGCGGCCATCAGGACGAGGAAGCCGTTCCGCGACAGAGAGCGGTTGGGCGTCAATACGGCGCGGAATCGCGCCGGCTCTGAAGCGTGCGTTTCGGTCATCGTCTCAGTCTAGCAATCGCTCCCGCGGCAGCGCCAGCCCCCGAACTGAACCCGTCGCTCACGCTCGCGTGAGGCCTCAGGCCTGAACGAGCTTGCCCGGCACCATGACCTCACCCTTCATGATCGGGCGGGCCGTCCGCAGCGTGCCGGCGACGACGGTCATGTCGGCGCCCTTGCCGGTGGTCTCGAGCCGGACATCGACCATGCCCGAGGGATGCTCGATCCAGATCGTACGTGGGTTCTCCGCCGACTTCACCGAGACCTCGTGCGCGATCGAGCCCTCCAGCGCGCAGGCGGTCGCGACGCACACCGCGCCGGTGACGGCGTGGGCGGCGTGCAGCGCGTGCGGCGTCAGGTAGCGCGAGGTGATCGTGCCGTTCGGATCGTGCGGCGGCGACAGCAGGCCGACCTTCGGGATCACCTTGTCGGAAACATCGCCGAAGCCCATGCGGCGGCCGGCCTCCATGCGGATCTTCTCGATCCGAGCCAGCAGTTCCTTGTTGCCGTCGATCTGCGCCTTGTTCTCGGTGCCGGTGAGGCCGAAATCCGTGGCGCGCATCATGATCATCGGCATGGCGACGTCGATGCAGGTGACCTCGATGCCCTCGATCACGTCGCGAACGTTCGTGGTCGGCAGCATGACGCCGGCGATGGAGCCGACCACGTCCATGAAGTTGAGCACGATCGGCGAAGCGGTGCCGGGGACGCCGTCGATGCGGGCGTCGCCCGTGTAGGCGATTTGGCGGCCGGGCGTCTTCACCACCGCCTCGATGCGCGACTGCGTGTTGACGTTGTAGATCATCACCCGGGTCTCGCCGTCCTGGGCGGGGATCAAGCCGGTTTCCAGGCCAAAGGGCGCGACGCCGGCCAGCATGTTGCCGCACGACGGCGCGGTGTCGACAAGCGGCCGCTTGATGTCGACCTGGGCGAACAGATAGTCGAGATCGACGCCCGGCCGGGTCGACTTCGACACGATGGCCACCTTGCTGGTCAGCGTGTCGGCGCCGCCGAGACCGTCGATCTGGCGCAGGTCGGGCGAGCCCATGGCGGCGAGCAGCACGGCATCACGGGTGGGCACGTCGGCCGGCAGGTCGGACGCCTTGAAATATGGGCCGCGCGAGGTGCCGCCCCGCATGAAAATGCAAGGAATGCCGATCAGGTCGCTCATGTCTCTCGTCCGTCCGATAGAAGGAAGCCGGCAGTGGGTGCCGCCGGCTTGAATAGCACATCGCTTACGTTGCTTTCGATCACATCATGGAGTTTGGCTAGCGCATGCCAAGCACTGTCGGCAGCCACAGCGACAGGGCTGGCCAGTAGGTCACGATCCCCAGGAACACCAGCATCGTGGACAGCCAAGGCCACACCGCGATGGTCAGCTCCGTGATGCCCATCTTGGCGATACCGGAGGCGACATAGAGATTGAGGCCGACCGGCGGGTGGCAGAGCCCCACCTCCATGTTGACCGTGATCAAAATGCCGAAGTGGATCGGGTCGATGCCGAGCTTGACGGCGACGGGAAACAGGATCGGCGCCATGATCAGGATGATCGACGACGGCTCCATCACGTTGCCGGCGAGCAGCAGCAGGACGTTGACCACCAGCAGGAAGGAGATCCAGCCGAACCCTTGCCCGATGATCCAGTCGGCCATCGCCTGCGGGATGTTCTCGTGCGTCATCAGGAACGAGAACAGCACCGCGTTGGTGATGATGTAGAGCAGCATCGCACTCATGTTGGCAGACGCCAACAGGATGCGCGGCACGTCCCTGAGGCCGATGTCGCGGTAGACGAACACCGCGATGAAGAAGGCGTAGACCGCGCTCATCGCCGCGGCCTCGGTCGGCGTGAACAGGCCCGAGTAGATGCCGCCGATGACGATGACGATCAGGAACAGCCCCCAGGACGCCTCGCGGAAGGCGGAGAAGCGCTCCCGGAAGCTGGCTTTGGGCAGTCGCGGATAATCGTTCTTCCAGGCCCGGTACCAGGTCGTGCCAGCCAGCATCGAGGCCAGCATCAGGCCGGGGATCACGCCGGCCATGAACAGCTGGCCGATCGAGGTGTTGGTGGAGACCGCGTAGATGACCATGGCGATCGACGGCGGGATCAGGATGCCGAGCGCACCGGCCGTGGTGACGACGCCGGCACCGAAGCGCGGCGGGAAGCCTTGTGCCACCATCGCCGGCATGACCACCGAGCCGATGGCGACGACCGTCGCCGGTGACGAGCCGGACACAGCGGCGAACAGCGCGCAGGCGACCACGGCGCCGAGGCCGAGGCCGCCGTAGTGGTGCCCGACCATCGAGGTCGCGAATTTGATCATGCGTCGGGCGACACCGCCGTGCGTGAGGAAGTTTCCCGCCAGGATGAAGAACGGGATCGCCATGATCTCGAACTTCTCGATTCCCGTGAACAGCTTCAACGCGACCGCCTCTATCGGCACCTCGGTCATGGTGAACAGGAACGTCAGCACCGTCAGGCCGAGCGCGATAGAGATCGGCATGCCGGTGAGCATCAGGGACAGCAGCAGGATGAACACCATCCCCGCGCGCAGGCCCTGAGGCATCATGACGATGCCGAGCTTCTGGGCGAGGCAGAGCGACAGGATGACGATCGGCGCCAGCAGTAGCAGGGGCCCGAGAAACCGGCCGTCGGAGTCTGTGCGAACTCTTCCAAACGACGCGCTCATGACTTGACCTCCAGCGGCTTCACGTCGTCGAGGCCCTCGACATGGCTTTCATCGTGCTTTGGCAATTCGCCGGTGCGGACGAAGTGGACGGCGACCTGAAGAAAGCGGAAACACATCAGGTAGGAGCCGAGGGGAATGGCGAGATAGACAATCCACATCGGTGCTTCGAGATCGTTCGACTGTTGCCCCGTCGCGTAGATGTGCGAGACGAAGTAGGCGCCCAGGCTGCCGACGATGCCGGTGAAGAGGGCACCACAGAGCAGGCCGAACAGGATGATCCGCTGGCGGTTTCTCGGTCCGAGCATGTTGACGAAAACGTCGACACCGACATGGATGCCGGTCCTCACGCCATAAGCGGCGCCGAACTTGGCCATCCAGACGAACATGTAGATGCAGACCTCCTGCACCCAAGACACGTCCCAGGACGTGAGCCAGCGGAAAATGGCCTGGAAAGCTGACGCGACCGCGGGCATTCCATAGGCCGTTGCCAATTTGGCGAGGTCGATCGAGAGACCGGAGCCGTACCGGTGCAGCACCGCGAGGAAGATGATGGTCGTCGCCGCTGCAATCAGAGTCGCAATTATGAATTCCTCGATGCGATCGAGAAATCGCAGCATGGCTTGAACCCTCCAAAATGGCCGGCCGTGGAGCAGTGAAGCTCCCGGCCGGCTCGTTGTTCATGCGGAAAAGACGGATTCAGAGAGGCCTGTTCACCGAGGCGCTCAGCTGCTGGCCTTCTTGAGGAGATCGATGGCCTCCTTGCCGACCCGGCCTTCGGCCCACTTGTAGGTCGGCTCCATCTTGACCTGCCAAGCCTTGCGCTGCTCGGCGGTGAGCACGTGGATCTCGGCCTTGCCCGACTTCTTGATCGCCTCGAGCGAGGTGGCGTTCTCTTCCGCCGCGATGTCATTGGTGTACTTGGTCGCCTCGACCATCGCCTTGTCGAGTGCCGCGCGCAGGTCGGCGGGGAGGCCGTCCCAGAACTTGGCGTTGGTGATCACCGCGTAGCAAAGATGTGCATGCTCGCCGATGGTGATGTGCTTCTGCACCTCGTGGAACTTCTGGGTGTAGTAGTTCGAGGCGGTGTTCTCGCAGGAATCGACGACGCCGGTCTGCAGCGCCTGGTAGACCTCCGAGAATGCCATGATCTGTGGGATCATGCCCATCTGGCGGAAATACTGGTCGGCGACCTTGGAGCCGGAGATGCGGATCTTCAGGCCCTGGAAATCTTCCGGCTTGATCAGGGGTATGTTGGCCGAGACCATGTGGAAGCCATAGTCCCAGAAGGCGAGACCCCGAACGCCCTTCGGCTCCAGCTTGGCCATCAGCCATTTGCCGGCGTCGCCATTGACCGTCTTGACGTACTGGGCCGTGTTTTTGAACACGAACGGCAGGTCGAGGGCCTCGAACTCCTTGGCGCCGAGTGGCGCGAACTTGGCCGTGGACGGCGCGAGCATCTGGACGGCGCCCAGCTGCAGCGCTTCCATCTCCTCCTTGTCCTTGTAGAGCTGGGAGTTCGGATAGACTTCGATCTTGACCTTGTTGGACGAATACTTTTGGGCCAACTCCGCGAACTTGCGCGAGCCCTTTCCCTTGGGGGTGTCGTCGGCCACCACATGGCTGAATTTGATGACCATTGGAGCCTGGGCGATCGCGGGCTTGCCGATCGCGGCACTCATGGCGGTGGCACCGACGGCGGTACCGAACTGGCGACGGGTGAGTTTCATTGACCCTCCTTGATGTTTCGAATTGTTTTTGTGGGACGTCTTGATCGACCACTACTAGCGCAAGTTTACTTACGCCGCTACACGGTCTATCCGCCCTTTCGTCGGTCGAAAAGCGGTTTTTCCTGCCGTCTAAGCGCAAAATGAGCGACGAGGGTGAAGCGGCAAGGCATTCAAATGGGGCACCGATGGTGAGGCGCACTGACGAGACGGCCGGCAAGGCGACGAAAGCCGGCAGCGCGCCACCCAAGCGGCGCGTCGGAAAACTGAGCGCGGCCGAGGTTTTCGAGATCTTCCGGCGGTTCGCCGAGGTCGAGCCCGCGCCCAAGGGGGAGCTCGAGCACTCCAATCCGTTCACACTGCTCGTCGCCGTGGTTCTGTCCGCGCAGGCGACCGACGCCGGCGTCAACAAGGCGACGCGGGCCTTGTTCGCGAAAGCCGATACGCCCGCGAAGATGGTGGCGCTCGGCGAGGATTGCGTGCGCGAGGCGATCAAGACGATCGGCCTCTATCGCAACAAGGCCAAGAACGTCATCGCCCTTTCCGAGAAACTGATCGCGGAGCACGGCAGCGAGGTGCCGCGCGACCGTGACGCCCTGGAGACCCTGCCCGGCGTCGGCCGTAAGACGGCGAACGTGGTGATGAACGTCGCGTTCGGCGAGCCGGCGATGGCGGTCGACACCCATGTGTTCCGCGTCGCCAACCGGATCGGTCTTTCGTCGGGCAAGACGCCGCTGGCCGTCGAGGACGATCTCAATCGCGCGATACCCGCTGAGTTCGGCGTGCCGGCGCATCATTGGCTGATCCTGCACGGCCGCTATCTCTGCAAGGCGCGCAAGCCGGAATGCCCGCGCTGCCCGATCCGCGACATTTGCCGGTTCCAAGACAAGACGCCAGGCTAGGCTCGTTCCGGTCCGGCTTCTTGGGCGCGCCAGTTGTCGGACGATCCGCTTGCCGGGCGCTGGTCGGCTGGCAAACCAACTGCAAGTATATCCATTCGCCAGTCCGTCGCTCCAGACCTCATCCTCCGTTTCAGCTCATACTTCTATCCATCTGAAAAAGCGTTTGATCTGCAAGCCACAATGTCCCGGCCAAGCATCGTGTCGCCGCAGCAACATCGCGCGCATACAAGTCGTAATTCCGGTGCGGATCGGTCTTTATTTGTGAATACTTAATCCTGGATCGGTGGCTTCGGGTTGGTGCTGACGCTGTGGCGTCGGCGGCGAGGGGCGGGGCACCAGCAACGAAAACCGCGCAAGCTTCGCACTTCGCGGGGCTCGATCGCCCCGGCGCCGGCACCCCGACAGTGGCGGTGTCAGACGG
>CAMDBL010000122.1 GCA_945889015.1 Devosia equisanguinis | reverse complement strand
TCTGCTTGGCGGCGGGCCAGGTCACGCGATAGCCGAATTCGATCACCCGCTCCTCGTCCGGCTTCAGCTCGCTCTCCCAGGCGATAACGCCACGCTTGTCGTCGACATCGCGACGCGTCGGCTGCGCCCGCCCGATCAGTTCTACCTTGATGTCCTGGTTGAGCGCCGCCGGGATCTGGTCGCGCACGGAGAGCTGCACCGGCCGCTCGTGCTGGTTCTTGACGGCGATGCGGTAATTGCGCTGGTCGGTCTTGGTCGAGGAGATCAGCCCGCCCTCGCCGCGCTTCTCCTCGGAAACCGCGTGCTTGACGACGACCAGATCGTCGACGCCGAAGCCGAGCTCGTGCTCCTGGCCGGGCGAGAGCTGAGGCAGGCGGCCGTTGCCGACGAAGGTGGCGTCGCGAAACAGCGCGACGTGCCCCGGAAGATACGCGGCACCCGTCTTCGGCAACGCCACCTTGGCGTAGAGGTAGGCCTTGGTATCGAGCTTGGGCACGGTCTGCACGACGAGCGTGGCATCGAGCGCGTCCTCCTGCAGGAACACGCGCTTGGCCTCGCCGGTGTTGGGAATGGTCAGCAGACCCTGCGTGTTGAAGACGGCCTGGAAGGCGGCGGTCTCGACGCTCGCCTGCTGCTCCTGGGCTTTCTGCATGGTGACCGCCTGCTCGGCTACTCTCTCGCGCCGAGCCTCGTCCATCATCGCTCCGCCAGCTGCCATCGAGCGGGAGGCCGGTGCCGCCGCCATCGGGCGTGGCGGCGGAGGCGGCGGGCGATTCTCCTCGAAATCGACTGTGATGGGATGGATCACAGGTGCCGCCGAGCTCGCCGAGGGCCGCGTCGTCGACAGCGCGAGGCGCACGTTCTCCCAGGTCTCGCCGGTTCGCTGCTGGATCGCTGCCCGGCGCGTCAGCGTCAGCTTGGGCGCCGCCGTCTTGGTGCCGGTCGCCAGACGCGCGTCGTACACTGACGTCCACGACGCCCCGGGCACCTGGTAGGTGACGCTCAGATCGGCCTCGAGTGCTGCACCGGCTGCGACGAACACCTTCACCTCCGTGCGCTCCTCCGGCGCGGGGGCGAGGGCCGTGAGCTTCCTCTGCAAATCCTGGATCTTGAGATCGTTGTCCCGGATCTTGATGCGGGTCTCCAGGATGGTGCGCTGCGCGTCGGCCATGCCCGACCCGATCAGCGACAGGATTCCCGTCCACTCGTCCCGTGCGGCCGGCTGTCCGGCGGCGGGCGCGGGGCGCTTGGGCAACTCGGTCAGATTGGCGATCAGCGCCTTCTGCTGCTCGGCGGTCTCGACCTGCGCCTGCAAGATGTTGCCGGCATCCTTGGCGCGCTCGATCTCGTCCTCGATCCGCTTGCGCTCGGCGGCGACCGTGGCCTGGTCCGCGCGCTGCAGCTTCACCCGTCGCGTGTCGACCGAGCCGATCTCGAGGCGGCCGGCCGACTTGCCTTCGACGCGGATCGAGGCCGGCAGCGCCTGCGCCGGCAGATCGTTGAAGATGACGGTATGCTCGCCCTGCGCGATCGCGACCTTGGCGGAGCGGACCACTTCGGCACCGGAGGGAAACACGGTGACGGCCCCGACCCTGGAGGCCGCGGTGACGTCGGCGGCGCCGGCTGCGGCGGCGTTGAGACCGATCAGCAATACGGCGATCGGCATTGAATGGGCGGGACGCAGCATCGGCGGTCTCCAGACTGGGCGGCGAAAGGCGACCCAAGGTGTGCTGAGATTTGGCGTCCCAATTATGACGAGCAGACCCGTCCCTCGCGTACCGGATGGGCCTAGCGTTAACACGAGCCGGGCTGCGACCCGTACGCCGAGGACATGGCTCGTGCGTGTCACGCCGGCTTGTCGATGCGGCGGGTTCGGGGTTTGATGGGGCAACCGCCACCGCAGCCAGAGGCTTCCGCCATGACAGAGACCGTCGTCCGCCACAAGATCCCGCTCCTGAAGTTGACGCCGGAGGCGTTCGCGCCCTACGGTCAGGTCGTGCTCATGCGCCAGAGTGGCAAGCAGTTCGACGTCAACGCCTACCAGCCCTGGACCAACCCGGCCGAGGCGCAGCTCGCGCTGACAGCGGGGACGCCGCGGTTGTGGATCATGCACCAGTTCCGGCGCGGTCGCCGGTTCCACCAGATCGCCCGGCACCGCAAGATCACGCAGTGCCTGGGCGCGCTGGAGGGCAAGGAGTGGTTCATGGCGGTGGCCCCGCCGCAGTCCCATGACGACGCGGCCCGTCCGCGGCTAGAGGATATCGTCGCCTTCCGCATTCCCGGCGATGCCATCATTAAGCTCTCGGTCGCGACCTGGCACGCGGGGCCGCACTTCGACCACGAGGAGGCGAAGTTCATCAACCTGGAAAACATGGACACCAATCACCACGACTTCCAGGCGGTCGATGTCGGCGCGGACTGCGAGATGGTGGATTGAGGGTGGGGGCAGTGGGAGTTTCGCCGGGCTTGTAAGCTGTGTGCGGAGCTGAAATTGTGAACAGGCAGGGTCTTGCGTAACGGGGGAAGCGATGAAGAAGCGGTGCTTCGTCGTCAGCGCTATTGGTGCTCCGGGTTCGGATGAGCGCAAGCATGCCGATCTCGTGCTCAACTACATCATAAAACCGGTGGCACAGAAGGCTGGCTACGAGGTGAGCCGTGCCTATGACAGTCGACATACCGGCATGATTACCGTCGACACCATCAATTCGCTGCTTGACGCCGATATCGTCATCGCCGACCTGAGCTTCCACAATCCCAACGTCTTCTATGAGCTTGGACTGCGGCACTCGACCAAACGTCACACAATTCATATAGCGTGCGAGGATACGGTTCTTCCCTTCGACAATGCGGATCACCGCGCGATCTTCTACGACATCGGTGATTGGGAAAGTCACCGGCGCACGAAGTCGCGATTGCGGCAGCTCATCCAGAATCTGGAGACGACGCGCGTCGTCAATCCCGTCACGGTGGCAGAAGCCCACAAGAACGATGAGATGCTATGGGGCATCATCGACAGCGTCAGCGATCATCTCGACAGGTTGGTCGAAAGGCTGGAGCGGCTCACAGATCCGCCGCCGCCGGGCCAAATCACGCGAGACGACTTCAAGTCGTTCACCGAGACCCATCGAGAGCAGATCATGCAGGTCGTGCGGGCTATTCGAACTCGGATCGACGATCGGGAGATCGACAAGGCATCGAAAGCGGTGCCGCACGTTGCCGAGTTCCTTCGGCGGCTCAATACGATTGAAAAGCTCGTCGGCGCAAACGTGCATCCACCGTTCGCAACGCAGCAGTGATTTGATCGAGCACTGCACTGAAGCAGGCTGTCGGGCTTGCCAGGCCTTACGGCTGGCCGATGTCCGGCCTATTTTAGCGGCATGAACTTGAGCCGCATCCATTCCTGCCGTGCGCTCAGTAGCGCCGACCTCGCTGCGTTCCGGCAGTTGATGCGCGTCTTCGCGGAGGCCTTCGATGATCGGGCGACTTACGAGGTGGCCCCACCGAGCGATGCGTACGTCGCCGCGCTGCTGGCGAAGCCGGACTACATCGTCGTCGCCGCGTTCGAGGGCAGCAAGGTCGTTGGTGGTCTGACGGCCTATGTGCTCGACAAGGGCGAGCAGGAGCGCCGCGAGATCTACATCTATGATCTCGCGGTCGCCGAGGACTATCGCCGCCAGGGGATCGCGACAGCGCTGATCGAGACCTTGAGGGACATCGCCCTGTCACGCGGCGCCTACGTCATCTTCGTGCAGGCGGACTTGGAGGATGCACCGGCGATCGCACTCTACAATTCGCTCGGCAGGCAGGAGACGGCGCACCACTTCGACATCGCGGTGCGCCGGCCAGGCCGGTGAGGCGCGATCCGCGAAGGCACCGTGCCAGACGACACGCGTGCCTCTTGAACGAAGTCCCTCGCATCGCCATAGTGCGCCGCGTGGTCCCGTAGCTCAGCGGATAGAGCATCGGTTTCCTAAACCGAGGGTCGCAGGTTCAAGTCCTGCCGGGATCGCCACCTGATTTTTTGCCGACGCGAAAACGCCCGCCCATGGAGGGCAGGCGCTTGGATGGCGCACTCGTGGCCGGCGCGGGGCTGACTCAGCTCAGATAGCCCATCAGAAACAGCACAAGGATGATCGGCAGGGGAATACCCACGATCCACAACAGAAGTCCGCGTCCCATGATCCACTCCTTATTCAGGCTTGTGGAACGAGAACGCGGTGCCAAGGGCCGGGGTTCCGGAGGCATCCTGGTGCCGGTTCTGAGCCCAACGCTGGCTGGCGTGCCGGTTCTGCGAGGTGTCGGCCCCCGTGGCCGACACCTCGCCAAGGGCTCACGCCGCCGCGTAGGCCTGCATGAACGCGTCGGGGTTCTCGAGCGGCGGGCAGTGACCGCAGGCGGGGATCTCGACGTAGCGCGCGCCGGGGATCGCCTTGGCGACGATCCGATTGAGATCAACCGGGGTCGCTGCGTCGAGCTCGCCGCAGATCACGGTGGTCGGCACGGTGACGGCGCCGAGCGCGGGCGCGAGATCGGCGTCGATCAGCAGCCGGCAGGCCGCCTGGAACGCCTGCGGGTCGATGCCGAGCAGAGCTGCCTTGCGTTCCTCCACCGCGCCCGGGTTGGCCGTCAGATAGGCCTCGTGGAAAACGCGCCGCGCGGCGATGTCGACGATGGTGCCGAGGCCGCCGGCGCCGACCTTCTCCGACATCACGCGGAACGGCTGCTTGCCCGATTCCGGAAAGCCCGCGGCCGCATCCGAGATGATCAGGCGGCCGAGCCGGTCCTGGTGCCTGACGGCGAAGCCGAGTGCCAGCGAGCCGCCGAAACCGTTCCCGAGCAGCGTGGCCCGCGGCTTGACGCGGGCAGCGTCGAAGCCGTCACGGATCCAGTCGACATAGGCCTCCATGGTGCCGGTGATCGGCTTGGAGCCGTGGAAGCCCGGCAGGTTGAAGACCGTCACGCGGGCGGTTTTCGCGAGCAGCGGCAATACCTTGTCGAAGGAGTGCCGGTCGGTCAGCAGCGAGTGCAGGATGACGAGGTCGGGTCCGGTGCCCGTTTGGACGCCGTTGGCCGCGCCGCCGCGAAACGTGATGGTCTGCATGATCTCTCCCTGTGGTGCCCGCCTGCCGAGCCCGGGGCGGACCGATGTGTGATCGGGTCTTGTCATGGACCCGTACCCAACATAGCTTGCCAGTGATTTTTCACCCGCTCAACAACGATGGACGGACGCCCTGGGCGTCCGAGGGGAGACGCCGATGAAAGCTGGGCCTTGGAGACGGGCGCCTCGCGACTGCTCGCGCGCGGGAGGCCTCGCATGAAAGCCCCCGCCTTCACCTATCACGACCCGCGCACGCTCGCCGACCTGAAGGGGCTGCTCGGCAGCCTGGAGAACGTCCGCATGCTCGCCGGCGGGCAGTCGCTGATGCCGATGCTGAACATGCGCTTCGTCATTCCCGACAACGTCGTCGACTTGAACCGCATTCCCGAGTTGACTGGGATCCGCGAGACGGCGGCCGGCATCGAGATCGGTGCCATGACGCGCCAACGCGCGATCGAGCGTGATCCGCTCGTCAAGGCCAAGGCGCCCGCGCTGGTCGAGGCGCTGAGCCACGTCGGCCACATCCAGACCCGCAGCCGCGGCACCTTCGGCGGCTCGCTGTGCCACCTCGATCCGGCCTCCGAGCAGCCGGGCATCGCGGCGTTGTACGATGCGACGCTGTCGGTCACCGGCCCGCGCGGTGACCGCACGATTGCCCTGCCAGATTGGGTGCTGGGCTACATGACCCCAGCGCTGGAGCCGGACGAGGCGCTGATCAAGGTCACGCTGAAGCCGTGGACGGAGAAGCACGGCCACGGCTTCGCCGAGTTCGCCCGCCGCCACGGCGACTATGCCATCGTCGCGTGTGCCGCTTTGCTGGCGCTCGACGGAGCGGGGAAGGTGGCGCGCGCCGCGATCTCGCTGGTCGGCGTCGACGTCAAGCCGGTGCGGTTGGCAGCGGCCGAGACGGCGCTCGTCGGGCAAATGCCGACGGCCGAAGCGTTCGCCGCCGCAGCCGAGGTCGCGCGCGGCCTGGAGTGCCTGTCCGACGCGCACGTCGCCGCCGACTATCGCCAGCGTCTCGCCGGCGTGATGACCAGGCGCGCTCTTGAAGCCGCCGCCCTCCGTGCCTCGGGGGCTGGGGCATGATGCAACTTTCGAGTTCGCGCATCGATCTCCCTCCCCCCTTGTGGGGGAGGGTCGGGGAGGGGGGGGATGGCAGACCAATTGCCATGGGGCTTCCCCCCACCCCTAACCCCTCCCCACCAGGGGGAGGTGAAATCCAGCGCTCCGCCGATTTTGAACGAGGCCGACCATGTCTGACATGACCCAACTCGACGAAGGCGCTCGGACCGTCAAGCTCACCGTCAACGGCGCCGTGCACGAGGCCAAGGTCTCGCCGCGCGTCAATCTCGCCGACTTTTTGCGCGAGACGCTGAAACTCACCGGCACGCATGTCGGCTGCGAGCACGGCGTTTGCGGCGCCTGCACCGTCATCGTCGACGGCGTGCCGGCACGCTCCTGTCTGATGCTGGCGGTGCAGGCGGACGGCATGAGCATCAAGACCGTCGAGGGCCTCGCCGGCCCCGGTGGCGCGCTGCATCCGATCCAGGAAGCCTTCTGGAACAACCACGGCCTGCAGTGCGGCTTCTGTACGCCCGGCATGCTGACCACGCTCGCGGCCGTCTTGGAGGAAAACCCGGCGGTGGGCGAGGCCGAGATCCGCGAGGCCATCTCCGGCAACATCTGCCGCTGCACGGGCTATGAGACCATCGTTGATGCCGCGCTCGAAGCGGCCGCCGTCATGCGCAAGGGAGCCTGATCATGGGTGCTCAGGATTTTGGTGGCGCGCGCTATTTCGGCGCCGCCGTTCGCCGCGTCGAGGACCCCGCGCTGATCACGGGCCGGGGCCAGTATGTCGACGATCTGCCGATGCCGAACGTCGCGCACATTGCGTTCGTGCGTTCACCCCACGCGCACGCGCGCATCAAGAGCATCGACGTCTCCGCGGCGAAGGCCGGCCGCGGCGTCATCGAGGTCTTCACATGGCAGACGCTCGGTCCGCAGGCGGTGCACCCGAGCCCGCAGTTCGCGCCGTCACCGTTGCTGAAGCAGCAGCGGACGCAATGGCCACTCGCCAAGCACGAGGTGACCTACGTCGGCGAAGGCGTGGCGATGGTGATTGCCGAGACGCGCGCGCTGGCCGAGGACGCTGCCGAGATGGTTGCGGTCGACTACGACATCCTGCCCGCGATCGCGGACTGGACGAAGGCGCTGGACGAGGATGCGCCCGTCGCGCACGAGGGCGCGCCCGACAATCTCGCCGCCTCGCTCAAAGCCGGCTGGGGTGACATCTCCGCAGTGTTCGCCAAGGCCGCGCACGTGTTCAAGGATCGCCTGACCACGCATCGCGGCGGTTGCCACTCGATGGAGTGCCGCGGCGTGCTGGCGCGCTATGATGCGCTCGACAAGAAGCTGGAGATGTGGAGCTCGACGCAAGTTCCCCACATGCTCCGGCGCAACCTCGCCAAGTATCTCGGCTGGAGCGAGCAGCAGATCCGCGTTGCAGCCCCCGACGTCGGCGGCGGCTTCGGCCCCAAGGCCGGACTGTATGCGGAGGAATATGCCACCGCGATGGCGGCGATCGCGCTGAAACGACCGGTGAAGTGGATCGAGGATCGCCGCGAGCACTTCCTGGTGACGAACCAGCAGCGCGACCAGCTCTGGGACATCGAGGTCGCCTGCGACGCCGACGGAAAGATGCTCGGCCTCAAGGGCAAGTGCATCCACGACAACGGCGCCTATCTGCCGTATGGCCCCATTCTCGGCGGCTCGACCCTGTCGCCGTTCCCGGGGCCCTATGCGCTCGAAGCCTGCGATCTGCAACTCGACATGGTCTTCACCAACCTCGTACCGAACACGCCGGTTCGCGGGGCCGGTCGTCCCAACGCGTGCTTCGTGCTGGAGCGTGCGGCGGACCTCGTGGCGAACAAACTCGGCATCGATCGCGCCGACGTGCGCCGCCGCAGCTTCATCCGCAAGGACCAGTTCCCCTACGTGACCGGCTCCAAGCTGCGCGACGGCTCTGACATCACCTACGACAGCGGCGACTATCACGCCTGCCTCGAGGCCGCCGTCGCCAAGCTGTGGCCGGGCTTTCGCGAGCGCCAGGCGGAGCTGCGCAAGCAGGGTCGCTACATCGGCTATGGGCTGTCGAGCTGCGTGGAGGACACCGGCCTCGCCCCGTTCGAGGGCGCGACCGTCAAGGTGCAGCCCAACGGCAAGGTGGTGCTGTCGATGGGTGCGGCAGCCCAGGGCCAGGGCCACAAGACCGTCTTCTCACAGATCGTCGCCGACCGGCTCGGCGTCAAGATGGAGGACATCACCGTCGAGGCCGGTGACACCGCCACGTTCCCGCTGGGCATCGGCACGATCGGCAGCCGCGTGACGGCGACGGCCGGACCGTCCGTGTTCGTCGCCGCCAACCAGGTGCGCGAGAAGGCGGTGAAGGTCGCCGCCCAGACGCTGGAGGCGAAGGAGGAGGAGATCGAGTTGTTCGACGGCTTCGCGGGCGTGCCCGGCACCAACCGCCGCGTGCCGCTGGGCGAGATCGCGCTGCGCCTCGACGGCTTCTCCGCCGTGCCGACGCCGCTCGGGCTGGAGCCCGGCCTGTCGTCGACGCACTACTACAACGTCAAGCTGCCGCCGTTCGCGGCAGGCACCAACGTTTGCGAGGTCGAGGTCGACATCGAGACCGGCGAGGCGCGCGTCACCCGTTACATCGTGGCGCACGACTGCGGCACCATCATCAACCCGATGCTGGTCGACGGCCAGATCCGCGGCGGCGTCGTCCACGGCATTGGCAATGCGCTGTACGAGCGCATGGTCCACGACGACAACGGCAATCCGCTCACCACCAACTACGGCGAGTACCTGCTGCCGATCGCGACCGAGATGCCGCGCATCGAGATCATCCATCTCGAGACGCCTTCGCCGCTCAATCCCTTGGGCGTCAAGGGCGCGGGTGAGGGCGGTACGATCCCCGCCGCCAATTGCGTGATCTCGGCCGTGGAGGATGCGCTCGCTCCTTTCGGCGCGCACATCACCCACCACCCGATCTCGCCGATGGAGATCGTCAAGATCGTGGAGGCGGGGCGGAAGGGTTGAGACGACACCGGGGGGGCCGGCGACTACGTGCCGGCCCCCCCGGTCTCACGATCCGGTCTCACGATACCCTGGGTGCATCGGTCGAAGCCCTGGTTGCAAGGTCGGGGGCGAAGCGGCGCATCGCGGCCCGTTCCCGTGCCTTCGCGAGTGATGGCTTCACGCCGGATTGGGGAACTCCGCGCCAGTGTAGTCCGTCGACACGGTGATCTTGCCCTCGACGATGTCCTTCGCCAGCGCATCGATCCTGGCGCGCACGCCGGCCGGCACACCGACCCCCATCGTCAGCCGCACGGCCTCGGGGCGCTCCAGGCCGACTTTGACGATCTTGCCGACCTGCAGCTTGCCCGCGACCGCGTCCTCGACGGCTGCCACCAAGGCGAGGCCCGACTGTGCCACGGCGGAGGCGACGAACACGTCGGGCATGTCGGCGGCCCAGTCGCGGACGTTTCCGATTTGAGCGATTTTGCGCTCGCGGCAGGCCTCGATCGCCCCCATGCGGCCGGCGTTCAGCATGGTGAAGATCACGTCGGCGCGCTTGTCGGCCATCGCCAGTGCCACGCGCTTCGATAGGGCGTTGTCGTCCTGATTGCCGGAAAAGTTGGTCAATAGCTCGACATTGGGGGCGGCATGGCGCACGCCGTGCGCGTAAGCTGCGCGTCCTTTGAGACCCGGCCGCACGCGGATGCCACTCATGTGACCGACGACGCCGGTCTTGGTGGTCAAGCCCGCCAGCGCTCCGGCAAGGAACGCCGAGTGCTCCTGCAAAACCTCGTAGCTCGCCAGATTGGCGCCGGTGACGCTGCCTTGCGTGACGACGAATTTGACGCTCGCGACATCGGTGGCGACGGCTTGGGCTGCGGCGTTGTTCTGGCCGCCGTGAGCGATGACGAGATCGGGTTTCGTCGCCGCGAGGCCGCGTAGGGCGTCCTCGAGCGCGGCCTTCTCCGGTTTGATGCCGTCGATCCAGGCGATCGAGCAGTGCAACCGATCGCGCGCCGTCACGAGTCCCTCGTAGCCGGCCTGCATGAAGCCCTTGTCGGCGATGTTGCCGGCGAACAGAGCGGCGACCTTGAGCGAGGTCTGTGCTCTTGCCACGGGCGGCGCGAAGGCGAGCGCTGCCGCGGTGGATGCGAGGAACGTGCGGCGATCGATCGAGAGGGGATGGCGAGACACGCCCGGCTCCATGGTGGGGAATTGGAAAACCGGACGCTACCGCTCCGGGGGCGGTCTCACAAGCGGGAGCCCTGCTTCCTGATCGGGCAAGTGCCGCCCGATCTTTGGGCAGCGGCGCCGACGACCGTGCCCACGGTCCCGTTGCCGAACGTGACCAATGTGGAGGGCGGTGTTGCCATCAAGCATGGGGACACCTTCATCGGCACGATCGGCGTCAGCGGCGCGCCGGGTGGTGCGATCGACGAGGATTGCGTGCGCACGGCGATGGCCAAGATCGCCGATCGGATCAGACAGCCGCTCAGCTGATCGGCTTGCAGCGGCGCCAGACCTCCGGCTCGCCGGCCTGGCCGGCGCGCGTCAGGTGCACCATCTCCTGGCCGCGGATCATCACCATGTTGATCTCGGTGCCGGCGCCGGGCTCGCCCGCCGGCACCACGTACTTGTAGCGATAGCGATTGTACTCGCCTTGCACCACATTGCGGCCGGGCGTGGTGATCCTCCCGCCCTCGATCAGCAGGTGTGAGGCCCCGGCACACCAGTCGCCGTCGATGGCGTCGGCATATGCCGGCGTGGCGAATACGGCGACGGCGGAACAGGCGGCGATGGCCAGGGCGCGCGGTGACGGCGACATTGCGGATGCTCCGGTGAGAGAACGGCGATGTGCGGAGAGTTTAGCCTCGCTTCGGCACGCCGGCCAATGCTGTTCCATGAGGATCCGAGGCGTGCGGGTTCACGCCGCCGTGATTTGCAGTTGTTCAGTCCCCTCCTGTCATATCGCCGTCGATGCGATGATCAGGGAGGAACCCAAATGTCCAGGATGATGCGTGCGCTCGCGCTCGCCGGCGCCGCCGCGCTGATGTCGACGGCTGCACCCGCCCAGGCGCAGCAGCCGCAGATCGCGGCCACCAAGGTCGAGGGCACCGACAACGTCTACATCTTCCGCAACGGCAACCACCAGGCGATGTTCGTCGTCACCAAGGACGGCGTCATCGCCACCGATCCCGTCGCCTACGGACGGCCGACCGGCGGCAAGTCCTATGTCGACGAGATCAGGAAGGTGACGGACAAGCCGATCAAGTACCTGATCTACAGCCATCACCACTACGACCACATTGCCGGGGGCAAGGCCTTCAAGGACGCGGGCGCCAAGATCGTCGCGCATCGCCGCGCCAGAGAGAGGCTCGCCCAGCTCAACGATCCCGCGACGCCCCTGCCCGACGAGGTGGTCGGCGATCGCGGGCGGACGATCAAGCTCGGCGGCACCGTGCTCGAGCTCAAGTATGTCGGGCTCAACCATTCGGATTCGACGCTGGTGATGCGGCTGCCCAAGGAGAAGCTGTTGTTCGTGGTCGATATCCTGCCCGTCGGCCAGGTGCCCGGACGCGGCATGATCGACTTCTATCCGACGGAATCCGAGGCCTCGATCAAGCGCATCATCGCCATGGACTGGGATCGCCTGATCCCAGGCCATCCCGGACCCGGCGGCCGTCTCGGCACCAAGAAGGACGCGCAGGATCAGCTCACCTTCCTGCAGGAGGCCTCCACCGCTATGCAGAAGCTCGCGCGGGAGGGCAAGTGCTGGGAGCCGGCCGAGAAGGAGTTCAAGCTGTCGAAGTACGAAAGCTGGCCGGGCTATGCCAACAACCTGCCGTTCGTGGCACGCCGCTATTGCGGCCTGTGGGGGCGTGGCACCTGAGCAGGCATCATCTGCACGCTGGCTGATCCAAATCCAACCGGGGCCCGTTAGCAGCGACGCGGCGGGCCTCGTGCACGACTGTAGAGGAACGAGGTGCCGGCGAGAGCGTGAAAAAGCCGCCATCGGCCAGACTTCCGTGAACGCCGTTGGAGCGCGAGGCTGCCCGTGCTATGACTTGGATCAAATCCACTGGGGGTAGCCGATGTCGACGCCAGCGCCTGCGCAAGGCCGCAGCTACAAGTACTACGAGATCGTCACCGTCGGTTTCGTCGTCGTGCTGGTCTGCTCGAATCTGATCGGGCCGGCCAAGATCGCCACCGTCGACATCCCGCTCTGGGGTCCGTACGTGTTCGGCGCCGGCGTGATCTTCTTTCCGATCTCGTACGTGTTCGGCGACATCCTGACCGAGGTCTACGGCTATTCGAAAGCGCGCAAGGTGATCTGGACGGGCTTTGCCGCGCTGATCTTCGCATCGGTGATGGCCGCGATCGTGGTGGCGCTGCCGCCCGCTCCGTTCTGGAAGCATCAGAGCGCCTACGAGATCGCGTTCGGCAATACGTGGCGGATCGTCGGCGCCTCGATGATCGCCTATTTCTGCGGCGAGTTCGTCAACTCGTTCGTGCTCGCCAAGATGAAGGTCTCGACCGGCGGCAAGTGGATGAGCGCGCGCTTCGTCGGCTCGACCGTCGCGGGCGAGGCCGTCGACAGCGCGCTGTTCTATCCGCTCGCGTTCTACGGCACCGGCATCATTCCCAACGAGGCGCTGCCGACCGTGATGGTAGCCCAGTTCGTTACCAAGACGCTGGTCGAGGTGCTGTTCCTTCCTCTGACCGTCCAGATCGTCAAGCACCTCAAAAAGGCCGAGCACGAGGATTATTACGACCGGGATACGGACTTCAATCCGTTCCACGTCAAGGCGTGATCGGGGCTAAGGCCAATCCCGCCGACGGCGGATTAACGATTGCGGCACAAATTGCGTCCGCGCGGCCTGGTACGTCTTATTGTGGTTTCTTCTCATCTGGGGAGACCGCACATGGCAAAGAAGCCAGCCGCAAAGGCCGTACGCAGCGTACCCGCGATCCGTATCGTGACGAGCAAGGGAAAGCCGTCCCGGGTGACGTCGGGTCTTCCCGCGAGCTTCCCCGAGCCGCTCCAGCCCGGGCTGGTGCTGACCGATATGTCGAGCTCCAAGCCGGTCTTCTACATGGTGGCGGACGTCGGCCGTGGCTGGAACGGCAAGAGCTGGGATCTCAACATGACCACGCTCGCGGTCCTCAACGCGACCGAGATCGGCCGGATGGCGGCGACGCGCCGGCGCATCCTCAAGGCGAACGGCTGGCTGTGAGGCGAGCGGCGCGCGGCCGGGCCTGCGGCGCGCGCATCAATATGTGAGCACGGCCCGGATCGCCTTCAGCTCGGCCTGTGGGTCGGCGTAGCTCTCGTAGAACTGGCCGGCCTTCCTATACCAGTAGCGGGCATTGTCGGGATCCGGCTCGATCTTGTGCAGCACCGCATGCAGCCAGCACGCGGTCGGATCGTCCTCGTGCCGTTGCACGATCTCGTGCGCCGCCGTCCAGTCGCCAGCGATGGCGGCTTCGACGGCCCGGGCCAGCTCTTGTCGCATCTCAGCCTCACGATATGCCTGCAGCACGGCGTCCTGGATCTTACAGCGCGTGCAGGTGGCCGCGCTGAGGCCGGACGGTGCCGCGTCCGGCTTCAAGATGTTTCGCCACCAGCCCAGCATTGCAACTCCCAGCCGCGTCGGGTGATTTTCCCGCCTACGCTTTCCGCCACGTCTCCCAACCGGTCTTTCGCAGCTCGCAGGCGGGACAGGTGCTGCAGCCGTAGCCCCAGTCGTGGCGCGTACCGCGCTCGCCGAGGTAACAGGTGTGGGTGTCCTCGCGGATCAGATCGACGAAGCGGTCGCCGCCGAGATCGCGCGCCATCTGCCAGGTCGCGGCCTTGTCGATCCACATCAACGGCGTCTGGATCTTGAACGGCGTGCCGAGCCCGAGCGACAGCGTCGCGGCGAGCGATTGCAGCGTCTCGTGTCGGCAATCGGGGTAGCCTGAGTAGTCGGTCTCGCACATGCCGCCGATCAGCGTGCGG
>CAMDBL010000121.1 GCA_945889015.1 Devosia equisanguinis | reverse complement strand
CCCCTCGAGGGGGAGGAGGCGGTCGCCCAATGCACGAGGCCCGCATGAGCACCGCCACCGCCGCCAACCCGCTGCTGACCGCCTGGACCACGCCGTTCGGCATGCCGCCGTACGATGTCGTGAAGCCCGAGCACTTCGCCCCCGCCTTCGCGCAGGCGCTCGCCGCGCACACGTCCGAGATCGACGCCATCGCCGACAACCCTGAAGCCGCCACCTTCGCCAACACGATCGAAGCGATGGAGCTGGCCGGCAGGAAGCTCTCGGACGTCTCGGCGGTGTTCTTCAACCTGTCGTCGGCGCACACCAGCCCCGAGCTGCAGGCGATCGAGCGCGACATCCGGCCCAAGCTCGCGACGCACTATTCCTCGATCTCGCTCAACGCGCCGCTGTTTCGGCGGATCGACAACCTGTTCGAGCGGATCAAGAGCCTCGGCATCGACGAGGAGCAGACCCGCCTGCTGGAGCGCTACCACACCGGCTTCGTCCGCGCCGGCGCCAAGCTCGGCGATGCGGAGAAGGCCCGCGTCGCCGAGATCGACAAGCGCAACGCGACGCTGACCACCCAGTTCTCGCAGAACGTGCTCGCCGACGAGCAAAGCTGGAAGCTCGTGCTGGACGGCGAGGCGGACCTCGCGGGCCTCTCGCCCGCGCTGCGCGCCGCGGCCCTGCGCAACGGTGAGGAGACCGGCCAGCCCGGCCGCCACGTGATCACGCTGTCACGCTCCAGCGTCGAGAGCTTCCTGCAGTACTCCGACCGCCGCGACCTGCGCGAGGAGGCGTTCAAGGCCTGGATCAAGCGCGGCGAGAACGGTGGCGCGACCGACAACCGCGCGCTCGTCGCCGAGGTGGTGCAGCTCCGCGCCGAGCGGGCCAAGCTTCTCGGCTACCCGAGCTACGCCCACTACCGCCTCGACGACACCATGGCCGAGACGCCGGAGGCCGTGCGCGGATTGCTAACCGAGGTCTGGGGCCACGCCAAGTCGCGCGCCAACGAGGAGCGTGAGGCGCTGCAGACGCTTGCCCGCGCCGAGGGCGGCAACTTCCCGATCGCTGCCTGGGACTGGCGCTACTACGCCGAGAAGGAGCGCAAGGCGCGCTACGACCTCGACGAGTCCGAGGTGCGCCCGTATCTGCAACTCGACAAGATCGTCGATGCGGCCTTCGATACGGCCAACCGGCTGTTCGGCCTCACCTTCACCGAGATCCCGAATGCGCCGCGCTATCACCCGGATGTGCGCGTCTTCGAGGTGAAGGGAAAGGACGGACGCCACGTCGGCGTTTTCCTCGGCGATTATTTCGCGCGCCCCTCCAAGCGCTCGGGCGCGTGGATGAGCAAGTCGCGCGGGCAATGGAAGCTCTTGGGGAAGCTGAAGGGCGAGGTGCGTCCGGTCATCCACAACACCTGCAATTTCGCCAAAGGCGCGGAGGGCGAGCCGAGCCTGCTCTCCTTCGACGACGCCAAGACGCTGTTCCACGAGTTCGGCCACGCCTTGCACGGCCTGCTCTCGGACGTGACCTATCCCTCGCTCGCCTGCACCAACGTCTCGACAGACTTCGTCGAGCTGCCCTCGCAGCTCTACGAGCACTGGCTGTCGACGCCGGAGGTGCTGACCAAGTTCGCTCGCCACTACCAGACCGGCGAGCCGATGCCGCCGTCGCTGCTCGACCGGCTGAAGGCCGCGCGCAACTTCAACATGGGCTGGGCGACGGTCGAGTACACGTCCTCGGCGCTGGTCGACATGGCGCTGCATGCTCAGGCCGATCCGAAGGAGCTGGACATCACCACCTTCGAGGCCGCCGAGCTGAAGCGGCTGGAGATGCCGGACGCCATCGTCATGCGCCACCGATTGCCGCATTTCTCCCACATCATGGGGGGCTATGCGGCCGCCTACTACAGCTACATGTGGTCGGAGGTGATGGACGCCGACGCGTTCGGCGCGTTCGAGGAGACCGGCAACCCGTTCGCCCCCGCGGTGGCGAAAAAGCTCCAGGATTTCATCTACTCCGCCGGCAACCGCCGCGACCCCAAGGACGCCTACATCGCGTTCCGGGGCAGGCTGCCCAAGGTCGACAACCTGCTCAGGAAACGCGGATTCGCGGCATGAGGAGGTGTCTGACCACTGGTCAGACACCATTGCTCGACGCCATGGCTTGGCGCGAGGGCGGCCCGGAGACGGCCGCCCGTTGTGGAACACTCCGACGATATGCCCGCGACTTCAGCCCTGCAGGACTTGGAGCCTTCAATTGCACTCACAACGCGCTGAGGCGGTGCAGGGGGCAGGGCCGTTCACTTTCTTGCAGGAGCCACCTTTCGGCAGTCCTGTTCCCTTGCACCAGTCGCTGCAGTTGACGAGGTAAGGTGCGCCGATGTCGCCCTTGTGGGAGTGGATTTTGTCCTTGCCTGGATTGGACTCGATCAGAACTACGTCGCTCAGGCAAACCTCGCCGAAGCTTCGATTGTTGGGAGTTTTGTCCTCGGGGCCTTTGACGCCAATGTGGCAGCCGGCGATGCCAGGCTCGACCCCATCTGTGTCATACCAATAGGTTTCCGCTGCAGCAGCGATGAAATCCGTCGGCTTCAAGGGAGTTGTGCAACCGCTCTTTGAAATGCCTGCGAGCATGGGGCAGGCATCGTCGCTGGCCATCGGGGCACTGGCGGAGAATATTAGCGCAACGCCGATTGCCATTCCTCCGATCAGCACGCTCACGAATTTCCGTTTCATGAGCATGCGGATTCTGTGGCCCAGCATTTGCCTATTCCTCTGGTAGAAGCGGCCGCCCTACACCGAAGGATCGACCTTGCTTGGTTTGGAGAACCCAAGTCTTGCATTGGAGTACCAGGGCATATCACGTCGCGGCTCGACGGCTGGGGCATTTCCTCCGGATCCGCGCCGGGCCGGGTCGCGCGTCACTCCCATGCAACCACTGGGCGGATAGTGTAGGTGACGGAAAATTGCTCGACTGATCGACGCCGTTCCAGCGGGCTGGATGCGGCCTCGTGCCTCAAGACTTGCGGATCGCGCCTCGGTCGACAGCGAGGACCTGACTGACGGTGGCTTTCGCGATTGACGGGCGGCTTCGGGTCCAGGTCGAGCGCGCTCAAACGTTTGAACCACCAATCTATCGCGTGATAAGAGACGTAGAACGACGCAGCACAACCCCGTCAGGGCAGGAACAGGGCAGGAACAGCATGCGGTTCGGACTTTTCGGCAGCGCGCAGGCCAAGCGCGGCGGCGCCGCCAACGTGGACAGCGGATCGGGCTTTCGCGAGTTCGTCGACTACAACATGGAGGCCGAACAGCTCGGCTACCATTCGACCTTCATCGTCGAGCACCACTTCACCGGCTATGGCCAGATCTCGGCAACGCTGAACCTGCTGACCTGGATCGGCGCGCGCACCTCGACGCTGCGCCTCGGCACCGCCGTGATGGTGCTGCCCTGGCACAATCCCATCCTTCTTGCAGAACAGGCGGCGACCATCGACCTGCTGTCGCAGGGCCGGCTGGACCTGGGCATCGGCAAGGGCTATCGCTTCAACGAATTCAAGGGCTTCGGCATCCCGATGGAGGAGGCCGAGACGCGCTTCGAGGAGTGCGTCGAAGTGATGCTGAAGTCGTGGACCTCCGAGGAGCCGTTCACGCACAAGGGCAAGCACTGGACGTTCGAGGACGTCATCGTCGAACCGCCGACGTTCCAGAAGCCGCATCCAGCGCTGTGGATGGGTGCGGGCAGCCCCGGCTCGATCAAGCGGGTCGCCGAGCGCGGCATGAGCCTGCTGCTCGACCAGTTCGCGCCGCACTCCACCATCATCGAGCGCGTGGCGCTGTTCAAGACCGAGTGCGAGACCGTGGGCCGCACCTTCGATCCGATGCAGGTCGGCGTCGCGCGCGCCCTCTACATCTGCGACACGCCCGAGGAGAAGGAGCGCGTGCTCGCTGCCCGCATGTCGAGCAAGGCCAAGCAGGCCGAGCTCGCGCAGCGGCCCGACGGGCAGAACAAGGCCTCGATCATGGCCTACGACGACACCCGGGAGACGGCGGAGGCCGGCGCCCTCTTCGGCACCGTCGACGAGATCATCGCCAAGCTGCAGTACCTGAAGTCGGGCGGCGTCGAGTACGTGCTGCTGAACCTCGGTGCGGCGGGCCCCGCCGGGCGCGACATCACCCGCCGCTTCGCCAAGGAGATCCTGCCGGCGCTGAAGTGAGGCGGTCGGGCGGTGTTCGACCTCGGGTCGGACGCCGTCTCGCCGGTTGGCACACGCCCTCGCTGTCGCTACAAACGCCGTCAGCACCCTGCAACGGTGTCTGACCAGAGGTCGGACGCCTCTGGAGACGTCTCCCTTGTCGACAACGTCCACGTCCCAAAAGCCCGAGATTTTCGAGGAACTGGACCCCTCGCCCCGCCTGCTGATGGGGCCGGGGCCGGTCGATCTCTATCCGCGCGTTCTGCGCGCCATGTCGGTGCCGATCCAGGGGCAGTTCGACCCCGAGTTCCGCCGCTACATGATGCAGACGATGGCGCTGTACCGGCAGGTGTTCAAGACCGCCAACCAGCAGACCTTCATGATCGACGGGACGGCGCGCGCCGGCCTCGAGGCCTGCATGCACTCGATCATCGCACCCGGCGACAAGGTGCTGGTGCCGATCTTCGGCCGCTTCGGCCACCTGCTGACCGAGATCGCCAAGCGCGCCCGCGCCGAGGTGATCTCCATGGAGTGCGAGTGGGGCCAGGTGTTCAAGCCCGGCGAGATCGCGGACGCCGTCGCCAGGCACAAGCCGCGCATGGTCGCGATGTGCCAGGGCGACACCTCGGCGACGGTGCTGCATCCCGTCGACGAGGCGGGCGAGGCCTGCCGCCGTCACGGCGCGATCCTGTTCGTCGACGTCACCGCCTCGCTCGCCGGTAATCCGTTCGAGACCGACGGCTGGAAGGTCGACATTGTCGCCGCCGGCCTGCAGAAGTGCCTGTCGGGCCCGCCCGGCATCGCGCCGGTCACGTTCAACGAGCGCGTGGTCGAGATCCTGATGCACCGCCGCCATATCGAGGCCGGTATCCGGCCTGTGGACATGGTCGAGGGCAACGGGCCGATCATCCAGTCGAACTACTTCGATCTCGCGATGATCATGGAGTACTGGGACCCGAAGGCGCTCAACCACCACACCGAGGCGGCCTCCATGCTGTATGCGGCGCGCGAGTGCGCCCGCGCCGTGCTGGAGGAGGGGCTCGACAAGGGCATCGCCCGCCACCAGCTGACGTCGAAGGCGCTGCGCGCGGGCCTCGAGGCGATGGGTCTCGGCATTTTCGGCGATCGCAAGCATCTGATGTCCAACGTCACCGGCGTCGTCATCCCCAAGGCGAGCAAGAGCCCGGACAAGGTGCGCGCCGAGCTGCTGGAGGATTTCGGGCTGGAGATCGGCACCTCGTTCGGGCCGCTGCACGGCAAGATCTGGCGGATCGGCACGATGGGCTATGTCTGCCGCAAGGCGAACGTGTTGCGCTGCCTCTCCTCGCTGGAGACGGTGTTGCGCCGCAACGGCTACAAGGCGCCTCCCGGCGCCGGCGTGGATGCGGCCTACGAGGTGTACGACGATGCCCAACGCTGAGCTGAAGCCCGCGGCGGGTGCTGCCGGGTTGCTGACGACCCCGGTCAGCGTGATCAACGTCGGGCTCGAGGGCTTCGCCGACGAGCTGCGCGCCGTCGGCGTTCCCGTCGTCCACGTCCAATGGCAGCCGCCTGCGGGCGGTGACGCCAGGCTCGCCGCGCTGCTGGCGAAGCTCGGGACGTGAGACGGCGATGCCGCCCAAGATCCGGGAGCTGATAGCCGAGTTGGAAGGAGCCGGGTTCACGGACGCCGGTGGCAAGGGTAGCCATCGCAATTTCAAACATCCTCGTGTGAAAGGCCGTGTTACGGTTTACGGGCGAACTGGCGATGACGCCAAGCCCTACCAAATCAAGGATGTTCGTAAGGCGATCGAGGAGTCTCAGTCGTGAAGGACAGTGACCGCTACGCAAAGATCGTGGCTTGGTCCGAGGAGGACGGCTGCTATGTCGGGCGGGCGCCCGGGCTGATCTACGGAGGCTGTCATGGTGACGACGAGCGAAGGGTGTTCGACGAGCTCTGCGAGATTGTCGACGAGGTCATCGCCAGCATGAAGGCCGATGGCGAAGCGCTGCCGCCTCCCACAGTCGGTAAGCTGCACGAGTTGGTCGAAGCACTCGACGCGGCCCAATAGGTTTGGCGCAATCGGTGCTCCGACCACCGGTCGGACACCTCCGAGACGGAACAGAAGAAGTCATGCACGACATCGGCCAGACGATCGACGCAGCCAATGCCGAGGCGCTGAGACGCATCCTGTCGGCTGATCCGTGGCTGGTCGACGTGGTGCCCGCGCGCGAGGTGCTGCGCGACCTGCCCGACCGCACGATCCTGCACGCCGGACCGCCGATCACGTGGGAGCGCATGTGCGGGCCGATGCGCGGCGCGGTCACGGGCATCGCCGTGTTCGAGGGCTGGGCGAGTGATCTCGAGGATGCCGAGACGCAGGCCGAGAAGGGCGCTTTCCGCTTCGAGCCGAACCATGACCACGGCTGCGTCGGCCCGATGACCGGCATGACGACGATCGGCCAGATGCTGATGGTGGTCGAGAACCGCACCTTCGGCAATCGCGCCTACTGCGCCATCAACGAAGGCCTGGGCAAGGTGATGCGCTTCGGCGGCAACGACGCCGAGGTGCTCGACCGCATCCGCTGGCTGACGACGGGCCTGGGGCCGCTGATGGGCGCGGCGCTGCGCGAGTTGGGCGGCATCCAGTTGAAGTCGCTCGCAGCCCGCGGGTTGACGATGGGCGACGAGATGCACCAGCGCAACGTCGCCTGCTCCTCGCTGCTGCTGCGCCAGCTGGCTCCCGCCCTCGCGCGTGTCGCAACCGACAAGGCCGAACTCGCCCGCGCGCTGACCTTCATCGGCGCCAACGATCAGTTCTTCCTCAACGTCGCCATGCCGATGGGCAAGGCGATGACCGATCCGGCCAAGAGCATCGAGGGCTCGAGCGTCGTCACCGCCATGTGCCGCAACGGAACCGACTTCGGCATCCGCGTGTCCGGCACCGGCGACCAATGGTTCACAGCGCCCGTCGAGATGCCACAAGGCATGTATTTCCCGGGCTTCACCGAGGCCGACGCCAATCCGGACATGGGCGATTCGGCCATTGTCGAGACCATCGGCCTCGGCGGTTTCTCAATGGGTGCGGCCCCGGCGGTCGTCGGCTTCATCGGTGCCGGCAACGCCTCGGAGGCAGCCGTGTTCACCCGCACGATGCGCGAGATCACGGTCGGCGAGAGCCAGGAGTGGACGATCCCGGCCATGGACTACAAGGGTGCGCCGACCGGCATCGACATCCGCCTCGTCGTCGAGACCGGCATCATGCCGACGATCAACACGGGCGTGGCGCACAAGAAGCCCGGCGTCGGGCAGGTCGGCGCGGGCGTCGTCAAGGCGCCGCGTGGCTGCTTCGAGAAGGCGCTGGTCGCGTTCGCCGGGAAAATGGGTGTGAAATGAGCGTCGTCGTCAACGAGATCCGCCGCGGCACCTACCTCGACTCCATCGCGTTGATGCGCATGTCGCGCGCGATGACGGTCATGCCCGGTGTCGAGGAAGCCGCGATGATGATGGGCACGCCGGCCAATCATCGCATCATGGCCGACGCCGGCATTCTCGCGAAGGAGAGCGCGGGGGCCGTGCCCGGCGATCTGATCATCGGCGTGCGCGCAAAGGACAAGGCGACCGCCGATGCGGCGCTCACCGAGGCGAGGAAGCAGCTCGACCAGCCGCGCCAATCCGCGGGCGGGTCCGCGGCCTGGGCGCCGCGCTCGATCCGCTCGGCGGTGGCTGCAGCCCCCGGCGCCAACCTGGCGCTGATCTCGGTTCCCGGCGCATTCGCGGCGGCGGAGGCGCGCAAGGCGCTGGGCCGCGGGCTCAACGTGCTGATGTTCTCCGACAACGTTCCGGTCGCCGACGAGGTCGAGCTGAAGCAGGAGGCACGGCGGCGCGGCCTCTTGATGATGGGGCCGGACTGCGGCACCGCGATCATCAACGGCGTGCCGCTCGGCTTCGCCAATGCCGTTCCGCGCGGCGATGTCGGTATCGTCGGCGCTTCGGGCACCGGCATCCAGGAGGTGTCGTGCCTGCTCGCCAACCACGGGCGCGGCATCACGCATGCGATCGGCACCGGAGGGCGCGATCTGAAGGCCGACGTCGGCGGCATCACCACGCTGATGGCGATCGATCTTCTCGATGCCGATCCCGCGACGAGACACATCGTCGTCATTTCCAAGCCACCGGCCAAAGAGGTGGCGGCAGCGGTGCTGGAGCGCGTGGCCCACTCGAAGAAGCCGTTCACGGTCTGCTTCATCGGCGGCATGGACGTGCCAGCGCCGAGGAACGGGCCGGTCGTCTCGACGCTGAAGGCCGCAGCCGAGCATGTCCTCGGCGTCAAGCTCGCGCCCGCACACGGGGGTGTCGTTCCGCAGAAGAAGCGGAAGGGCAAGCTGGTGCGTGGCCTGTTCGCCGGCGGCACGCTGTGCGCGGAAGCGCAAGTGGTGCTGCGCGACGCAGGCCTCGCCGTGGTCTCGAACGTCCCGGTGCCGGGTGCGGGAAGGCTCGGCTCGGACGCGAAGGCGCACAGCATCGTCGACCTCGGCGACGACGAGTATACGCAGGGCCGTCCGCACCCGATGATCGAGCCGGCGGTGCGCGATGCGCCGCTGGCCGCTGCCTTGTCGGATCCCGACACCGGCGTCGTGCTGATCGACCTGGTGCTCGGCTACGGCGCCAATGCCGACCCGGCCGGCCATCTCGTGACGCAATTGGCGCGCATCGGCGCCAAGGACGCCTCCGTCATTGCGTGCGTGACGGGTACGGAGCAGGATCCGCAGCGGCGCAGTGTTCAGATCGCGCGGCTCGAGCAGGCCGGCGTCATCGTGGCGCCGTCGGCTGCCGACGCGACGGAGTTCGCGGTGGCATTGGTGAAGAGCTACGGCCGGGGAGGCTGAGATGCCGAGCACGTCCACGCTGAAGGTTCCCAGGCGTCTCGTCATCGCCATCGGCGGCAACGCCACCCATCCCGAAAGCATCTCCGGCACCTCCGACGAGCAGAAGGACATCGCCAAGAAGACGGCGGATGCGCTGCTGCCGCTCGCGATGCTGGACAAGACCGAGCTGATCATCACCCACGGCAACGGCCCGGTCGTCGGCAAGATCCTGATGCGCCAGCAGCTGGCCAGCTATCGTATTCCGCCGATGACGCTCGATATCTGCGTCGCCCACAGCCAGGGCGGCATCGCTTATCTGCTGATGCAGGCGATCGAAAACGCGCTGCGCGAGCACGACAATCCCCGCCATGTCGCCTGCCTGCTGACGCAGGTCGAGGTGGACGAGAAGGACCCCGCGTTCGCCAATCCGACCAAGTTCGTCGGCCCGTTCTTCGACGAGGAGCAGGCCAAGAAGGTCGGCGCCGAGTTCGGCTGGACCATGAAGCAGGATTCCAATCGCGGCTGGCGGCACGTGGTGCCCTCGCCGACGCCGACGCACATCTGCGACATCTCGCTGATCGAGGCCTTGTCGAAGCGCGGCACCATCGTGATCGCGGGCGGCGGTGGCGGCATTCCGGTGATCCGCGGGCCGAAGGGCGTGCGCCACGGCATCGAGGCGGTGATCGACAAGGATCTGACCACGCAGCATCTCGCCAACACGCTCGGCATCGACACCATCATGCTGCTGACCGCGGTGCCGAAGATCGCCGTCCAATACGGCACCCCGCAGCAGAAGAACCTCGATCGCGTCACGCTGTCGGAGCTGAAGCGCTACCGGGCCGAGGGGCATTTCCCCGCCGGCAGCATGGGGCCGAAGATCGACGCCGCCATCCGCTTCATCGAGAACGGCGGCAAGCGCGTCGTCATCGCCCGCCTCGACGAAGCCGTCGCCGCGCTGAAGGGCGAGACCGGCACGCACATCCTGCCGGACTGAGGGGCGTGGTGGAGGTTGAGTCGATCGTAGCGAAGCCCAACATGAACGAATGCAACGCATCGGGCTTCGGCCCTGCGGTCCTCAACCCAACCTACGGCGTCTCATGATCCGTCTAGCCGCCAGCTCCATCGGCCCGATCGCCGCCGACATCCTCGCCGCTCACCACGAGTTCGAGGTGCTCTCCGTGTTCGAGCGCAGCTTCTACCTGATGGCGCACGGCGGCCTCGTCTGCATCGGCGCCGAGGGGATCGGCCGCGGGCCGCTCAACGTGCCGCTCGTCAACGCGGCCGCCATCGACTGGCGCCAGCTCGGCGTCGACATGGAGGTCAAGGCGGAGGCGCACGGGCGCGCGCTGACGATCGGGGAGGGCGTGCATATCACGCTCGACGCGCCGGCCTGGCAGCCGCCGGACTGGGCCGTGTTCACGCCCGAGGCGTCGGAGAACGGGCTGGTGGCGCTGCACATGCACGCCGCCTCGAAGCTGCCGAAGGAAGGGCTCGCCGCACTCGTGCTGGCGGCGGGCGACTCAGGCGCGCGGACGCCGGAGGCGCGGGCGGCGGCGGGCGAGGTCGCGACGCTGATCGCGCGCCTGCCGGATCTGCTCGCGAGCGAGCGCCTCGACGACGTCAGCCGACGCGCCCTCATTCTGCTGCTCGGGCTGGGGCCGGGGCTGACCCCGTCGGGCGACGACCTGATCGGCGGCGTCATGCTGGCCCTGACCGCGCTCGATCGGGTTCGGTTGCGCGATGCGATCTGGGACACGCTGATGCCCGAACTCGGCGATCTGACCACCGAGATCAGCGCCATGCACCTGTCCGCCGCCGCCGACGGCATGGGAGCGGAGGCCGTGCATCAGCTCGCCAACGCCGTGCTGGAAGGCGACGAGGCAGCACTTCCTGCATGCCTCGACCGCGTGGCGCGCATCGGTCACTGTTCCGGCTGGGATACCACCGCCGGCTTCGCCTTGACGATCGCCGCCGCCCTGAGCAATGGGAAGGGGTGACGCGAAGGTTGGGTTAGGACCTGCGCGCGAGCGCTGGTCCGTAACCCAACGTTTCACGGCAATACGTGGGGTTACGCGTCGGCATGGGCCGATCAGACGTGGTGCCCGACTGGGCCGACGCCAACCCAACCTATGAGCAACATCCAACAAACCGGAGGAAACGAGCGGATGTCCAGCTACCAAGACAAGTCCGAGATCAAGGACGGCATGCAGATCGACTGGGACGTGCCGATCAAGATGAACGACGGCCTCGTGCTGCGTGCCGACGTCTATCGTCCGGTCGGCAAGGGCAAGCATCCCGTCATCATCACCTACGGGCCCTATGCCAAGTGGCTGACGTTCGAGCAGGGCTATTCCTCCGCCTGGAACATCATGTGCCGCGAGCATCCCGACGTGCCCTCGCACTCCTCCAACAAGTACCAGAGCTGGGAGGTCGTCGACCCGGAGAAGTGGGTGCCGCGCGGCTATGCCTGCGTGCGCGTCGACAGCCGGGGCGCGGGCCGCTCGCCGGGTTTCATCGACCATTGGAACCTGCGCGAGGCCGAGGACTTCGCCCAGTGCATCGAGTGGGCGGGCACGCAGGGCTGGTCGAACGGCAAGGTCGGCGTCAATGGCATCTCCTACTACGCCATCAATGCCTGGCACGTCGCCTGCCAGCAGCCCAAGCACCTCGCGGCAATCTGCGCCTGGGAAGGCGGCGCCGACTTCTACCGTGACATGAACTATCACGGCGGCATCCCCTGCACGTTCGCCAAGAACTGGTACGACATGCAGGTCAAGAGCGTGCAGTACGGCCTCGGCGAGAACGGTCCGAAGAGCGGCATGAACGGCGATTGGGTCTGCGGCCCGGAGACGCTGTCCGAGGCGCAGCTCGCCAAGAACCGCAGCGATTTCGGCGGCCAGATCGCGGCCCATCCCCTCGACGACGCCTTCCACCGCGAGCGCTCGGCCGACTGGTCGAAATGCACCGTGCCGCTACTGTCGTGCGCGAGCTGGGGCGGGCAGGGCCTGCATCCGCGCGGCAACTACGAAGGCTTCATGCGCGCGGCGTCGAAGGACAAGTGGCTCGAGGTGCACGGTCTCGAGCACTGGACACACTTCTACACCGACTACGGCCGCGAGCTGCAGCTCAAGTTCTTCGACTACTTCCTGAAGGGCGAGCAGAACGGCTGGGACAAGCAACCCAAGGTGCAGCTGCAGGTGCGCTATCCCGGCGAGAACTTCGGCATCCGCTACGAGCAGGAATGGCCGATCGCGCGCACCGAGTGGACCAAGCTCTATCTCGATCCCGCGTCCAAGGCGCTGTCGAAGGACAAGCCGAAGGCGGCGGGCAAGATCGAGTACGACGCGACCGGCGACGGCGTGACGTTCAAGCTGCCGGCGCTGACCGAGGACATGGAGATCTGCGGCCCGATGGCGGCCAAGCTCTTCGTCTCGTCGGCGACGGCGGACGCGGACCTGTTCCTGGTGGTGCGGGTCTACGATCCGCAGGGCAAGGAGGTGACCTTCAAGGGCACCGTCGATCCGCACACCCCGATCGGCCAGGGCTGGCTGCGCGCCTCGCACCGCAAGCTCGACAAGGAGCTGTCGACGCCGTGGCGTCCGTATCACACGCACGACGAGCTGCAGCCGCTGACGCCCGGCGAGGTCTATGAACTCGACATCGAGATCTGGCCGTCGGGGCTCTACATCCACAAGGGTTACACGGTGATGCTGACCGTGCGCGGCAAGGACTACGAGTGGGACGGCCCGGGCATGCGCCTCAACAACTTCAAGAACGAGTTGAAGGGCTGCGGTCCGTTCCTGCACGATGGCCGTGACGATCCCGCCTACAACGGCAAGGTGACGCTGCACACCGCGCCGGGCAAGGAGAGCTACGTCATGCTGCCGGTCATCCCGGTGAAGAAGTAGCGACATGAAAAAAGGTGTCTGACCTCGGGTCAGACACCTCTCGTGCCGGATCAACGGTGTCTGACACAAGGTCAGACACCTGGTCGTGACGTCACAGCTTGAACGGCACGACCTTGCTCTGCTGCTCGCCGAGGCCCTGGATCCAGAGCTTCATGGTGTCGCCCTCCTTGAGGAACACCGGCGTCGGCTTGACGCCGAGGCCGACGCCGGGAGGCGTGCCGGTGACGACCACGTCGCCGGGCTCCAGCACCATGAACTGGCTCATGTAGTGCAGCAGGTAATGGCAGCCGAAGATCATCGTCTTGGTATTGCCCTTCTGCATGCGCTTGCCGTTGACGTCGAGCCACATGTCGAGGTTCTGCGGGTCCGGCACCTCGTCGCTGGTCACCAGCCAGGGGCCGAGCGGGCACGAGGTCTCGAAAGCCTTGCCCTTGACCCACTGTCCGAGCCGCTCGATCTGGAAGTGGCGTTCGGAGACGTCGTTGGCGACGCAGTAGCCGGCGATGTGGGAGGCCGCGTCCTTCTCCTCGACGTAGCGGGCGCGCTTGCCGATGACGAAGGCGATCTCCAGTTCCCAGTCGAGCTTGGTGGCGTTGCGCGGCATCATCACGTCGTCTTTGGGGCCGACGATGCAGTTGGCGAGCTTGTTGAACAGGATCGGCTCGGTCGGGATCGCCATGCCGGCTTCCTTGGCGTGGTCGGCGTAGTTGAGGCCGACCGCGTGCAGGTTCCACACCTTGCCGACCGGCGCGCCGAGACGTACGCCCGCGGGTGCGGCCGGCAGCGACATCGGGTCGATCTTGCGCAGCTTGTCGAGGGCGGCCGGTTGCAGCGTCTCGCCCGTGATGTCGGCGACGTGAGCCGACAGATCGCGGATCGAGCCGTCGGCGGCGACGATACCCGGCTTCTCGGCGCCCACCGCGCCAAATCGCACCAGCTTCATGGGTGTTCACTCCTGGCTTTGTCTCTTGATCGCGTAGGACTAGGCCGGCACGGCGCGGACGTCCAGCGGGAACAGGTTAACTAGAATCCGGTCCAGACCGGATACTGCCCGATCGTGGCGTTGCCCTTGATGGCCAGCGTCCGGCATGGGGCGAACTCTGTCAGCTGTACCTGGATCACCCGCACCCCGTAGCCGTTGAGGGCCAGCGCGCAGCGGTCCGTCAGCACCGTGTTGAAGCTGCCGCGATCGCCCTGGATGATCGCGACCGTCGTTTTAGAGATCTCGTCCAGCACCGCGCCTTGCGACCGCTCGAGCACGTCGGAGGCGAGATCGGCGACTTTCGCTCCCGCAGCGACCACGTCGTCGACG
>CAMDBL010000120.1 GCA_945889015.1 Devosia equisanguinis | reverse complement strand
GCACAGCCAGACACGCCGCCAGCCGCAAGATGGTGCCCGTGTTCTGGGGAATGTCGGGTTGGTAAAGCGCCAGTCGCATGGCAGCCATCCTGTAGAGCAGATCGAATCGCCCCATCTGCGCCAAATTGCCTCTTGGGCAGCATCCTGCGCAGCCTTGAGGCACGAAACAAAGGGTGCCAAAAGAGCCACTGGCAACAACCGCGCTCTCAGCGCGGCGACTTGCATTTGCCGACATGGCTCCATCGGGCATGATTTAACCGGCCGGCTCTCCCGCACGCTGGTGAACGATCAGGCGGAGACATGAGATGGACGCGTCTGTCGCGCGCTGCGTGCGATAGGCCCATGATGCAGCTTGGGGAGACGAAAGTGGGATCTCACGCAGACGAGCCTAACCGCCGCGATTTTCTGACGATCGTCGGCTCGACATGGGCCGCCGTGGGCGGTGCCGTGGCGCTGTGGCCGTTCATCCATCAGATGAACCCGGACGCCAGTCAGCAGGCGCTGGCCTCGACCGAGATCGACCTGAAGCCGCTCAAGGAAGGCCAGGCGATCACGGTGATGTGGCGCGGCAAGCCGGTGTTCATTCGCAACCGCACCAAGGAAGAGGTCGCGAAAGCGGCAGCCGAAAAGCTGTCGAACCTGCCTGATCCCGCATCGCGCAACATGGCCAACGAGAAGCTCGACGCCACCGACGCCAACCGCACCAAGAAGGGCCACGAGAACATTCTGGTCCTGATCGGCATCTGCACCCATCTGGGCTGCATTCCGAAGGGGCAGGCAGTGGCCGACTTCCGCGGCGACTACAACGGCTGGTTCTGCCCCTGCCACGGCTCGCACTACGACACTTCGGGACGGATCCGGAAGGGCCCGGCGCCGCGTAACCTGGATGTGCCGCCCTACGAGTTCGTGTCCGACACCAAGATCAAGATCGGCTGAGGGAGCATAGCCAACATGTCAGGCCACTCGACCTACGAGCCGAAGTCCAGATTTGCGAAGTGGTGGGATGAACGCCTGCCGATCGCACGCACGGTGAACGACCAGCTCGTCGACTTCCCGACGCCGCGCAATCTCAACTATCTCTGGACGTTCGGCGGCATTCTCACGTTCTGCCTCGTCGTACAGCTGCTCACCGGCATCGTGCTCGCCATGCACTTCCAGCCCAGCGCTGCGGAGGCCTTCAACAGCGTCGAGCACATCCGGCGCGACGTGAACTACGGCTGGCTGATCCGCAACATCCACGCCGTCGGCGCGTCGATGTTCTTCTTTGCCGTCTATATCCACATCTTCCGTGGCCTTTATTATGGGTCCTATAAGGCGCCGCGCGAGGTGCTGTGGATCCTCGGCGTGTTCATTCTGCTCGCCATGATGGCCACGGCCTTCATCGGCTACTCGCTGGTCTGGGGGCAGATGAGCTTCTGGGCGGTGACCGTCATCACCAACCTGTTCTCGTCGCTCGACGGCATCATTCCCGGCGTCGGCACGGCCATCGTCCAGTGGATGTGGGGCGGATACTCGGTGTCGGGCGTGACGCTGAACCGGTTCTTCAGCCTGCACTATCTGCTGCCGTTCGTGATCTGCGGCCTTGTCGGCCTGCACCTCTGGGCGCTGCACGTGGCGGGCCAGAACAACCCGACCGGCCTCGACGTCAAGAGCAAGGCGGACACGCTGCCGATGACGCCCTACGCGGTGTCGAAGGATGCGGTCGGCCTCGGCTTCTTCCTGATCCTGTTCGCCTGGTTCGTGTTTTACGTGCCGGACTACCTCGGTGACGCCGTCAACTACGTGGAGGCCAACCCGCTGGTGACGCCGCCGCATATCGTGCCGGAGTGGTACTTCCTGCCGTTCTACGCGATCCTGCGCGCAATCCCGTCCAAGCTCGGTGGCGTCATCGCCATGTTCGCGGCGATCGCGGTGCTGGTCTTCATCCCCTGGCTCGACACGAGCCGGGTGCGCTCGACCAAGTACCGGCCGATCTACCGCTGGTTCTTCTGGTTGTTTGCGTTCACCTGCCTCGCGCTCGGCTACCTCGGCTCCAAGCCGGCGGAAGGCGTCTACGTGATGTGGGCGCAGATCTTCACGGCCTATTACTTCATCCACTTCCTGCTCGTCATGCCCATCGTCGGCCTGATCGAGACACCGACGCAGATGCCGCGCTCCATCGCGGAGTCGGTACTGGGTAAGGGGTCGGGCGGAGGGATGCCGGCGGGAGCCGCCGCGTCTCCCGAGAAGCGCTGAGCGGGGGAAAAGAAACGTCATGAACATGATCAAACGCACCGCGCTCGCGACCGCAGCCGCCAGCATGCTGGCGCTGCTGCCCCTCACCGCCCACGCGGCTGGCGGCGGCGAGGAGATCCATATCGAGCGCCAGACGTGGAGCTTCGCAGGCTTCACAGGCAAGTTCGACAAAGCCCAGTTGCAGCGCGGGTATCAAGTCTACAAGGAAGTCTGCGCGGCGTGCCACGGCGTGAAGCGGGTCGCTTTCCGCAACCTCGCCGAAAAGACAGGTCCAGGCTTCCCAGAGGAAAGCGTCAAAGCCCTCGCTGCGACGTTCAAGGTCGAGGACGGCCCCAACGACGACGGCAAGATGTTCCAGCGTCCTGCCAAGCTATCGGACAACGTGCCGTCACCTTACAAGAACGAGCAGGAAGCGCGCTCGATCCACAATGGCGCCTACCCGCCCGATCTGTCGAACATGGCCAAGGCGCGCTCCATCGAGAACACGGCCCCCTGGTACAAGCACATCTTCCTGATGGCCCGCGATATCGGCGTCGGCTACCAGGAGGGTGGCGTCGACTATATCTACGCGCTTCTCACGGGCTATGAGGAAAAGCCGCCGGCCGGGGTCAAGCTCGCCGACGGCATGAACTACAACAAGGCGTTTCCCGGCAACCAGATCGCCATGGCGCCCCCCCTCTCGGACGGCATCGTGAAATACGAGGACGGTACTCCGGCCAAGGTGGAGAACTACTCACGCGACGTCGCCGCTTTCCTCGCCTGGACTGCCGATCCGAGATTGGAGGATCGCAAGTCGATGGGCTGGATCGTGATGCTGTATCTAGTGATCACCGCACTGCTGCTGTTCATCGGCAAGAAGCGCATCTGGGCCAGCGCGCACTGACCAGTCGACGACCTGTCGACCACGAGAGATCAAGAAAAGAAGGGGGAGGTCCGCAGGCCTTCCCCTTTTGCGTTTCAGATCTTCAACCGTGATTTTACAGCGGCCGCGAGCGTGCCCTCGTCGAGGTAGTCGAGCTCGCCACCGATCGGCACGCCTTGCGCCAGACGCGAGACGGACACGCCCAAGCGCGCCAACTGCTCGGTCAGGTAGTGCGCCGTCGACTGCCCCTCCACCGTGGCGTTGAGCGCGAGCAACACCTCCTCGACGCCGCCGGCAGACGCGCGCTCGATCAGCTTGGGAATGTTCAGCCGCTCCGGCCCGACGCCGTCGAGCGGTGAGAGATGCCCACCGAGCACGTGATAGCGGCTCTGCACGACGCCGGCCCGCTCCAGTGCCCAGAGGTCGCCGACCTCCTCGACCACCACGATGAGGCGGCCGTCGCGACGCTGGTCCTGGCAGATGCTGCAGGGGTCCTTGGTGTCGACATTGCCGCATACCGTGCAGATCTGCAGCTTCGTCGCGGCCTCCGACAGCGCGGCAGCAAGCGGTTCCAGCAGATCATGACGGCGCTTCAGCAGGGCCAATGCGGCCTTACGGGCCGAACGCGGCCCCAGACCCGGCAGCCGCGCCAACAGCTGGATCACCCGTTCGATCTCCGGCCCGACGATCTTGCCAGCCACGCGCACACAGCTCCCAGTTTGCGACCGTCGGTCTCGTCAGCCCTGCTTGCGACCACCGAACAGGCCCGCCAACATATCCTTGAAGGCCGCCCACAACAGTGCAAACCCTGAAATCGGCTTCGCCGGCGCGCGGACGGCAACACGCTCCGCGGCAGCAACCGGCGCCAGCTCCACCGCGTTACCCACCACTCCTGCAGGCGCCGATGCGCCGACCGCGACCGGTGTCGCCTTCAGCTCGGCTTCGAGATTTTTGGCGAACTGCCCGATGAGTTGGGACGCCACCGCCTGGATCATCCCTGTGCCGCGACCGTACTGGGCGACCGTTCCCGATAGATCGAGCTTGGTGTCGACGATCACCTTGCTGCCCGTGCCGGCGGGCTCGAGCCGGAACGCGACCAGCGCGCTCGCGCCGCCGCGGCCTTTGGTGTCGGTGCCCTGCGCCTTGACCTTGGCGGTGTGCGCTGCGGCGTCGATCTCCTCGAACGAGGCGATACCGTTGAAGGTCAGCGCCACCGGCCCGAGCTTGACGCCGCACTTGCCCTTGTAGGTCTTGTCGTCGACCACCTCGGTCAGCTCCGCCCCCGGCATGCACGGGGCGATGCGCGGAATGTCGAGCAGCACCTTCCACGCCTCCACCGGCGGCAGCGGCACCTCGAACGTGTTGTGCAGATCCACGAGCGTGTCCTCAATCAGGCCAGGGCCCCGTCACGAGGCAGGGCCGAGCTTCTCCAGCACCCAGCGCGAGACCACCAGCAGCTTCTCGTCCTGCCAGCGCGGTGCGACCAGTTGGACGCCGACCGGCAGGCCGGCTGGCCCTTTGTGCGTCGGCAGCGATATGGCCGGTGTGTGCAGCATTGTCCAGAGTTCCTGGAAGCCCGGATCGGCAATCGGAGCCGTCGGCGGGATCGCCTCGCCCGCCACGCACGGCACCACGATGACGTCGAGACCGTCGAACAGCGTGTCCAGCTGCGCCCGGCAGTGCTCCAGGTGGCGCAGGGCCGCGACGTATTCCGCCCGAGGCGTCCGCAACCCCGCCTCGATAACGTCCCGCATGCCGGCGCTGATCCCGCTCCGCGCCGTCCGCCACTCGTGCGAATAGGCCAGCGCCCGGTCGACGTTGTTGAGGGTGAGACGCGCCCCGTGCAAACCGGCGAAATCGGCCGGCAAGGTCACCTCCGCGATTCGCGCGTCGGCCCTGGCGAGCCGCGCCGCGGTATCCTCGATCGCCGCCTTGGTGGCCGGCTCCGCTTTGTCCCAAAGGTGAGTCCGGCAGATGCCGACGCGCGGCGCGCCCGACAGCGTCTCGCCGATCCGCGGCGGCTGGCTGGTCAGCACCGCCATGAACAGCTCGCAGTCGTCGATCTCGCGCGCCAGCAGGCCGATCGTGTCGATCGAAGGGATCGCGGGTTTCACACCGGCGCTGTTGATCGTGGCATAGGTCGGCTTGAAGCCGATACAACCGCAGAACGAGGCGGGCCGCAGGATCGAGCCGCCGGTCTGTGTCCCCAGCGCGATCGGCACCTGCCCATCGGCCACCGCGGCCGCCGAGCCGGCCGACGAGGGTGCCGGAATGCGCGATAGATCGTGGGGATTGCGGGTCACGGTGGGTGCGAGGCTCGCGAATTCCGAGGTCACGGTCTTCCCGAGTACGATGGCCCCGGCCGCCCGTGGCAGTGCCACGGCCGGAGCGTCGATGGTGGTGCGGTTACCGGTCCAGATCGGCGAGCCATAGCCGGTCGGCAGATCGATGGTCTCGATGATGTCCTTGACGCCGAACGGCACGCCGTGGAGCAGCCCGCGACCGCCTCGTGGCGCCTCGTCGCTCGACCGCGCCTCGGCCAGCACCCGGGCCGCATCGAGCGAAGCCCACGCGCGAACCGCGCCGTCGCGTTCAATGATCCGCTCGAGGCAGGCGCCGACGACCGCCTCCGCCGTGGTCTCCGACCGTGCAATGCGGCGCGCGATCTCGGTCGCGGAAAGTGCCGCGAGCGAGGGCTTGGCACCGGCGGCCCCGGCGGTCTTCTTGGTGGTCTTGGGCATGACAGACAGATCCAGCGCTGGTGTGGCGAGAACTCGACTATAGGCGGCAGCCCCGGAGCGTCGACTGCCAAATCGGCATGGCTGCGGCACCGGCGCGGTGCCCGCCCGTTCCAGGCCTCCCTTGTCCCAATCCGTCCGGTCACGGCAGATCACGTCTCCGCCTTGCCGGTCACGACTGGGTGAACCCCCATTTCCAAGCCTGGGGACTTGGCTCACCTTGGCTGCTACGAGAACCAACAAGCCAATCCAATGGCAGCCTGAGGAGAGCCCGCCGATGAACAAGATTATGCGCCCCCGCCGAAATGGCGGGCTGTCGGTGTCGGCTGAAGGCGTCTGGGGTGACCGCGAACGCTCACATCGGCATGCCGGATCGGAGTGCTGGTGATGGCGATCGGCCGGGAGCCCCATCGCATGCCTGCCCCTCCAGAACCCGCGAAAACGCCCGGCCCACCCACCTCCGTCCGCGGCGGTCTTGGCCGCTGGCTGCCGCTGGCCGTGCTCGTGTTGCTGATGCTGCTGGCCTACGGCATGGGCTGGCACAAGCATCTGTCGTTCAGGACGATCGGTGCGAACTATGACGCGCTGCGCACGTTCATCGGCGCCAATCTGTTCGCCGCCCTGGCGATCTATCTCGCACTGTACATCGCGGTGGTGGCGCTGTCGCTGCCGGTGGCCGGCGTGATGACGATCAGCGGCGGGCTGCTGTTTGGCTGGCAGATCGGCGCGCCGGTGACGATCGTCGGCGCGACGATCGGCGCAACGCTGATCTTCCTGATCGCCCGTTCCTCGATCGGCGAGGCCTTGGCCGCGCAGGCCGGACCGTGGCTCGCCAAGCTGCGCGAAGGCTTCCGCGACAATGCCTTGAGCTATCTACTGTTCCTCAGGCTGGTGCCGGCTTTCCCGTTCGCCATCGTCAATCTGGCAGCGGCGGTGCTCGGCGTTCCGCTGCGGGCCTATGTCGTCGGCACTGCGCTCGGCATCATTCCGGGAACGACGGCCTTCTCCTTCGCCGGCGCCGGCCTCGGCAGCGTCGTCGAGGCGCAGAATGTCGCCTACAAGGCTTGCGTCGCCAAGCGTCCGGCCGATACCGACAGCGCTTGCACGTTCAGCATCGACCCTGGCGCGATCCTCACCCGGGAGTTGATCATCGCGCTGGCGCTGCTCGGCTTCGTCGCGCTCATCCCGGTCGCTGTCAAATGGTGGAAAGCCCGCAATGACAACGTCTGAGACGAGCACCTCCCGGGGCCGGCCAGCCGAAACGGCCCCCGAGACGATCCGGGCGGACATCTGCGTCATCGGCGCGGGCTCCGGCGGCCTGTCGGTCGCCGCCGCAGCCGCAGCCTTCGGGCGCGACGTGGTGCTGATCGAGAAGCACAAGATGGGCGGCGACTGCCTGAATTACGGCTGCGTTCCCTCGAAAGCGCTGATCGCGGCCGGCAAGCGCGCGCATGCGATGCGCACGTCCACCGCTTTCGGCATCGGGCCGGTCGAGCCGACGATTGATCACCGCGCCGTCCACGACCACGTCAAAGGTGTGATCGCGTCGATCGCGCCCAACGATTCGGTGGAACGATTCACCCAGCTCGGCGTTCGGGTGATCACGGCGGAGGGCAGATTTACCGACCGCGAGACCGTGGCTGCGGGACCGCACCTCATCAAGGCGCGGCGCTTCGTGATCGCGACGGGATCGGCTCCCGCCGTACTTCCCATTCCGGGACTCGACGACGTGGGGTATTTCACCAACGAGACGATCTTCGACAACGCCGGGCATCTCGACCATCTGATCGTGATCGGCGGCGGACCGATCGGCATGGAGATGGCGCAGGCGCATCGCCGCCTCGGCAGCAGGGTGACGGTCCTGGAAGGGCTCAAGGCCCTCGGCAAGGACGATCCGGAGTTGACCGCGGTGGCGCTGAAGGCACTCGGCGAGGAGGGACTCGACATCCGCGAAGGCGCCAAGGTCGAACGGGTGGAGCGCACCGCTGCCGGCGGCGTCAGGGTCTACACCGATACGGGCGGAAGCAAGGGCTCCGTCGAAGGCTCGCACGTCCTGCTGGCCGTCGGACGCCGTCCCAATACCAAAGGCCTCGGGCTCGAAGCGGCGGGCATCGCCGTCGAGCGTGGCGCGATCACGGTCAGTTCGGGGCTCGTCACCACCAACCCCAAGGTGTTCGCCATCGGCGACGTGACCGGCGGCCTGCAGTTCACCCACGTCGCCAACGATCACGCCGGCATCGTCATCCGCCGTGCCCTGTTTCGCCTTCCGGCCAAGGCGCGGACCGGACACATTCCCTGGGTCACCTACACCGAGCCCGAGATCGCCAATGTCGGCTTGACCGAGGCGCAAGCGACCGCCGCCGGCCACACGATCCAGGTCTTGCGCTGGCCCTATCACGAGAACGACCGCGCCCAGGCAGAGCGGGCAACGGAAGGGCTGGTCAAGGTCGTGACCGACACGCGCGGCCGGATTCTCGGTGCCGGTATCGTCGGTGCCCAGGCGGGCGAGTTGATCCAAATGTGGTCGCTCGCCATATCACAGGGACTGCGGGTCAAGGCGATGACGGGTTGGGTCTCGCCCTATCCGACGCTGTCGGAGATCAACAAGCGGGCCGCGATCCGCTATTATGCGGCGGCTGCGGGCAACCGGTGGTTGCGAACAGTGATCGGCTGGCTCGCAAAACTCGGTTGAGCGCTGCAATCTTGGACGAGGGCGAAGGGACGAGGACGGTCGTGCCACTCGACAGTCACGAGCAGGCCGGACAGGCTGGGCGCGCGCGAGCGTCACCTGCCGGGCATAGTCATGCCCCATCCTCCCCGCCGGACGCTCCGGCGTGGGCGCGCGCCCAGTCGCTGCTTCACAGCCGGCTCAATCGGTTGCGTCTTGGACTGTCGGCGAAGCTGCTGTTGCTGACGTTGATCTTCGTCATGCTCGCGGAGGTGCTGATCTTCATGCCCTCCATCGCCAATTTCCGCGTCGGCTGGCTGACCGACCGATTGACCGCGGCCCATCTCGCCTCGCTGGCGGCCGAGGGTGCGCCGGGTGGCGTCGTTCCCGAAGGCCTGCGCCAGGACCTTTTGCAGACGGCCCAGGTCAAGGCCGTCGCGGTGAAGCGAGCCGGCGAACGGCGGATGGTGCTGCCGGCCACGCGCGATGTCGCCATCGACGCCCACTACGACCTCGGCATGATGCGCTCGGGAAGCATCTGGGATGAGGCCGCACGGCGCTTCGGGCTGATCGGCGAGGCGTGGGCTGTCTTCTTCCGCACCGAGGACAGGACCGTACGGATCACCGGCGATGTCCCGGGCGGCTCGACCATCGAGGTGGTGCTGCCGGAGGCGCCGCTGCATCGGGCGATGGTGCAGCATGGGCTCAATATCCTGGGCTTGTCGGTGATCATCTCGGTGATCACCGCGGCCCTCGTCTATTTCGCGCTCAATCGCCTGCTGGTGCAGCCGATGATGCGAATCTCCGCCAACATGATCGAATTCTCGCGGCACCCGGAGGATGCGAGCAACATCATCACTCCGTCCGACCGCCAGGACGAGATCGGCACCACGGAGCGCGAGCTCGCCGCGATGCAGCGGGAGTTGTCGCACGCGCTCCTCCAGAAGAGCCGCCTCGCCCAGCTCGGCCTCGCCGTCAGCAAGATCAACCACGACCTGCGAAACATGCTGGCCAACGCACAGCTCATCTCGGACCGGCTCACCTCCATCGCCGACCCGACGGTGCAGCGTTTCGCGCCGAAACTGATCGCCTCGCTCGACCGCGCCATCAACTTCTGCAACGACACCCTGCGTTTCGGCCGGGCGGAGGAGGCGGAGCCGCGGCGGGAGCTGTTCCTGCTGCAGCCGCTGATCGAGGAGGTAGGCGAGGGGCTCGGCCTGCCGCGCGACGGCATGCTGGGGTGGCAGATCGAGATCCCCGATACACTGCGGGTCGATGCCGACCGCGACCACATGTTCCGTATCGTCAGCAATCTCGGCCGCAACGCCGCGCAGGCGCTGGAAGCCCAATACCGCGATACCGGCAAGGCCGGCACGATCTCGATCTCCGCGCGACGCGACGGGCGAAACGTCGTGATCGAGATGCGCGACGACGGCCCCGGCGTGCCGATGAAGGCGCGCGAGCATCTGTTCCAGGCCTTCCAAGGGTCGGCGCGCAAGGGCGGCACCGGCCTCGGCCTCGCCATCGTCGCCGAGTTGATCGCAGCCCACGGCGGCCATATCACGCTCGTCGCCGCCGATCGTGGCGCGCTGTTCCGGATCGAGCTACCGGATCGCACGGTCCGGTGACGGACCAAGCCGCCACCTTCGCTACCGTATGTCTGAATCGCCCCCGCATTAGATTTTCATTTCAGCGACCGGCCGCAGCTTCCTCGACCCGCTTGGAATAGCGCGGATCACCCTTTTCGATGTTGCCGAGCCGGCCCGCGGCCTTCAAGGTCAGCACGTCGTTGGTGCCGTCGGAGTGGATAAAGCTCTGCGCGTCGCGCAGCAGCTTCTCGATCGGGTTCTTGCGCATGTAGCCGGTCGCGGCCCAAAGCTCGAATGCCTGCGTCACCACCTCCACCGCGCACTCTGCCGCATGCACCTTGCACAGCGAGGCGACGCGCGCATCGGGCTGGCCTTGCTGCGCGGTCCAGCCGGAGTACCACAGGTAATAACGCGCGGCGTCGATCTTCATCGACATGCGCGCGAGCCGCTGCTGCTGGATCTGGTGCTCGAAGATCGGCTTGCCGCCCTGGATGCGCTGGCGGGCATACTGCAGCGTGATGTCGTAGGCGCGCTGCGCGACGCCGAGCACGGTCGCGCCAGCCTGGATGTTGGAGCCGAACCGGGTCAGCAGTGCGCCGAGTTCGGCCAGGGCGCCGCCGCGCGAGCCGACCAAATCCTCGTCCGGGATCTCCACGTTGTCAAACACCAGCGTGCCGTTCTGCACCGTGCGCTGGCCGAGTTTGTCCCATACCTCCGTGCAGGAGTAGCCTTTGGTGTCCGACGTCAGCAGGAAGCCGACGGTGCTCTCCGACGGCGGCAACCTCGTATCGGTCCGTGCCATGACGTAGATGACGTTCGCCAAGCCGCCATTGGAGATGTAGCGCTTCTCGCCGTTGAGGATCCAGCGGTCACCCTTCTTGACCGCGGTCATCCGTACGCCGCCGTCGGAGCCGTTGTAGGGCAAGATGGAATCGGAGCCCGACAACGGCTCGGTCGCCGCCGCAGCCAGCAAGCAGGTCGGGTCCTCGGCGACCTTCGGCATCCAGCGCTTGCGCTGCTCCGGCGTCGTCAGGTTGGCGATCATGGTCATGATCTTCCAGGTTTGGTCAAACGCCACGGCCACGCCGAGATCGCCATAGGCGACCGTCTCGCCGATCATCGACAGCGTCATCACGTCGGCGCCTTCGCCACCCCAGTCCTTCGGCACCGTCAAGGTCCTGAGCCCGCGACGCGACGCCTCGCGCACAAGCTCCCAGTCGAAGGCGCGCTCCACGTCCGGAACGCGGTCGTTGCGTTCAGCCGACGGCATCACATGCTTGATCGCGAACTCGAGCGCGTTCTCGCGCAACTCCTTCTGACGCGGCGTGAGCGTGAAATCGACCATCGTTTCCTCCTCCATTGTCATTGCAGACCCCGCCCTTTTTTCGATGGCGAGGGCCTGATGGCGCCCAGTGAAGCATCGAATTCCACATCGGGAAAGTTGCGCGAGCACGCGCGCAGGGCAGCCCTGCGCATCGGATGGTGCGCTTCCGGGTAGAGACCGGCTCGGATATGGTCGGGACGCCGTCGCCGGGACGATCAATCGCGGGCGAGAACGAGATCGGGAATGCGGGCCATCGGCCACGCAGGGAGAAATGTTGCGCATGCTGACAGCCGTTGCGCCCATAGCCCTGTCGATGGACGCGTTCCGGGACGCGATGACCTTCGACCTCGCGGTGTTCCTGGTGGCCTGCTTTCTCGGCTCTCTGGTCGCGGGCCTTGCCGGCTTCGCGTTCGGGCTCGTCGCGTCGGGCATCTGGCTGCACGTGATCACGCCCATCCAGAGCGCGGTGCTGATCGCGGGCTTCGCCTGCGTGATCCAGAGCTATGCGACCTGGCGGATGCGTCATCTGGTGCGATGGCGCGCGATCGCCCCGTTCGTGATCGGCGGCGCGATCGGCATTCCGATCGGGGCGGAGATCCTGCGCTACGTCTCGCAACAGACCATGCGCGGCATTCTCGGCGTGTTCCTGATCCTGTTCTGCATCTACTTCCTGGCCAAACCCAACCTCGGCCGCGCAAAGAGCTATGCCCTCCTCGACGGCAGCGTCGGCATCATCGGCGGCATCGTCGGGGCGCTGACCGGCCTCGCGGGGATCGTCATCAACATCTGGACGACGATGCAGGGCCTGCCCAAGGACGAGCAGCGCGCGGTGTTCCAGCCGAGCGCCGTGATCTTGTTCGTCATCACAATCCTCTGGTTCGGCGGCGCCGGCATCATTCCCGCCGGCACCGGCAACCTGTTCCTGCTCGGCCTGCCGCTGGTGCTGATCGGTACTCAGATCGGCTTCAAGCTCTACGGCCACCTCGACGAGGTCGCCTTCCGCCGGTTGGTGCTGGCCCTGCTGATGGTGTCCGGCGTGACGCTGGTGCCCTCGCTGCTGAAATGATCACCTTTTGCCGTTGCTCTGCGATCCCCCACCCCTAACCCCTCCCCGCGAGGGGGAGGGGAATGGCGCGATGGCCGTAGTGGAGGAGACAAGTCGGCGTCACTCGGCGGCGGCGGCGGCCTTGGTGATGGCGGCCGGATCGGCGCCGACGCGGCCCGACATCTTGTCCGCCTCGGACGCCTTCGACAGCGAGAAGTCGTAGCGCACGCTCGACGCGCCCTGGATCGGGCAGGCCGGGTCGTGGTCCACGATCTTGACGACGAGTTCACCCGCGACACCGAACACCACGTCGTCGGCGATGTGGGCGTCGCCGTCGATGTAGAGCGCGGTGACGAGCTCGCGATAGTCGGGCGAGGAGATCAGGAAATGGATGTGGGCCGGGCGCATGCCGTGCCGGCCCTGGCTCGTGACCAGATCGCCGACCGGGCCGTCCATCGGGATCGAGTAGCCGACCGGCGCGGTGGTGCGGATCAGGTAGTCGCCGTTGGCGTCGGTGGTGAAGATGCCGCGCACGTCCGGATCGTCCTGGTACTGGATGTCGTAGAGACCGTTCTCGGCCGTCTGCCACACCGTCACCTCGGCGTTCGCGAGCGGCTTGCCGTGCGCGTCGGAGACACGGCCGTAGAGCACGACCTCCTTGCCCTTGACCGACTTGGCGATCTGCTCGCCGGCCTTGTAGCGCGGCGTGTTCTCGCGGAAGAACGGTCCGAGCAGGCTGGTCGTCGTCGCGTGCTCGACCGCCGTCTTGTCGTGCATCAGGTGGACCAGCGCGCTCAGGCCCATGGTATCGGACAGCAGGATGAACTCCTGGCGCGTGTCGGTGCACTTCTGGCCGACCTTGGTCAGGAAATCGATGCCCATCAGCCATTCGGACGGCGTCAGGCGCACCTCCTTGGCGGCGGCGTGCAGGTGCTTGACGAAAACGCCGAGCACTTCCTTCTGGCGCGCGTTCGGCGTCGTCGACATCTGCTGCAACACGACGTCGGTGATGTTCTCGACGGTCAATTCGGACATCGGTGGTCCTCCCATGGCGGCTGTTGCGTCGAAGGCGCCGGTTGTCGAACACGTTTGTCGACGCGCTTTGGCGGGTGTCTTTTTCTCTGGACCGCGCCGGAGTGCTCCCGCGCGACGGAAAAGACGTTAGTCCAAGGCGGAGGCGGTGTGAAGGGCGCGAGCAGGGGCACAGGGCTCCCGGTGGGGCTGATTGCGGGGCTCGCGGCTACCACTGCCGTGGCCGTGCGCCTTCAGGAACGCGAGCTCGGCCCTCAGCGAGCACACCGCCCGCTCGTCCTTGCCCGCGCGGCGCTGGCGCTGGCGGTTCTGGATCCGCCGCTCGAGGCCGTAGAAGCTGAGGATCTGCGTGCGCATCATGCGGCGGGCGACCCGGCGTCTGGTTTTGGCGATCTGCTCGTTGCGGTTCGACATACAAGGTTTTCCTGGCGCGTTGCTGAGGGGGAGAGGGGAGATCGAGGGAGCCGGGGCAGTGGAGTGCCGCGGTTTTGTTGTTATGAGCGGCTCACCACCGCCCCGGCACAGGATTTATGGCCTACCCTGGGCTTTTCAGCGGATTCTCCGCGCTCCCGATTTGCACGGGAGAGGGCCAGGCGAGCCTCCAGGAGTCCGAGGCGCGTCACCTCAGTGTCCCGGACCTGCTCCCACCCCGCACAGTCGAGACGCCTCGCGAGCGCACCCCTCGTGGGATGGGATGGAGACAGCATAATACGGGCGCGGAAGGCGGGGATATGTGTGGACGACGCCCTTGTGGCAAGGGTTAATTTCGGCGTCTGCTTGCGGTCGGGTGCAAGACATGTGTCCGGCCTGTTCGCGCGGACGATGCCGCTGGCCCTGATGTGATCCGCTGACCGGGTCCCGAACAAGTTTGCG
>CAMDBL010000119.1 GCA_945889015.1 Devosia equisanguinis | reverse complement strand
CAGCAATCGCATCGGCGATCTGCTCAGCACCTTCACCGGAACCGAGTGCACCAACTACTTCCGAAACGCAGGCTATGGTTCCACTTGAAACGGAAAGGCTCTAGGATCTAAGTGCAACACTGCAAACTTCAATAGGGGGTACATAAGCCGTTCACGCGTTTGTGAACGGACCCTGTGCGCTTATCCCCTGAATTCGCTTGGGGGCGACCGAACGGTCACACCGCGAACCGGCGGACTCGAGTGCTCGGAACCGTCGTCACAGTGGCTTCTTCATCATCTGGCGCTTGAACATGTCAGCGTCGATGGGCTCGGTCTTGACGAGGTCGCCGAGCTCGATGCGGGTATCGACGCCTTGAGCGTCGGTGGTCACCCACTCCTTCAGCTCGAGCGCCGGCTTCTTCACCATGATCAGCTTGATCTTGCCGGGCGCGTCCGGATTCTTGTCCTGCAGGCTCACAATGATCAGGTCGTCGGCTTCCTGGACATCGCCGATGCGGGCGTCGCGCAGCAGGTCGACGTCCTTGCGCAGCAGGATACGGAACGGTGTGTTGTCGAGTTCCACCACGTCCTCGTTGCCCAGATCGTGATCCTGGATGGCGAGCAGGTTGCCGTCCGACAGGATCACCTGCTTGCTCGGCGCGGCATAGTCGAAGCGGAAGCGGCCGGGCTTCTTGACGAAGAACTTGCCGCGCATGCGCTTGTTGTCGGCGTTGGTCTGCACGAACGTGCCTTTGAGGTCGGCAAGCTCGTTGAAGTAGGCGGTGACCTTCTTGACGGTCGCCATCTGCTTCTCGTCGAGCGTCACGGAGCCGCCCTGCGCGACGTTGGCGCCCCAGCTGCCGGCGCCCACCGGATTTGGCACGGCCCCCTTCTTGGCGTCTTGCGCGGATACCTGTCCGGACACGGCGGATGCGAGCACCAGCGCGATGCCGGTTGCTGCGAGCGTGACGATGCTGCGAGTTCGAGACATTAGGCCCCACGACGTCGGTGAAGGGTTGAGACGCCCACGATTCGTGGACATTCCCTATCATTGCGTCAGCAAATGGGCGAGGCTTCGATCGCGGGGGTGTGCAGAAGTCTCGAGAGGCACTCAGGCGGCGTCGGCCGCGGTGCCGTTTCCGCTGCCGGCGAGGATGTCGCGCCTGCCGACATTGTTGGCGGGACCGATGATGCCGTCCGCTTCCATCCGCTCGATCAGGTCGGCGGCGCGATTGTAGCCGATCGCGAGGCGGCGCTGCAGATAGCTGGTCGAGGCCTTGCGGTCGCGCAGCACGATGGCGACGGCCTTGTCGTAGACGTCGTCGGCGGTCTCGGCCTCGGCCGCCACCGCCTCGTCGTCGGCACCGCCGGCTCCGTCGGTGATGCCCTGCACGTAGCGCGGCTCGCCCTGCTCGCGCAGGAACCTGGCGATGTCCTCGACCTCCTGATCGGAGACGAAGGCGCCGTGCACGCGCAGCACCTGGCCGCCGCCCGAGGAGAACAGCATGTCGCCCTGGCCGAGCAGCTGCTCGGCGCCTTGCTCGTTGAGGATCGTCCGGCTGTCGATGCGCGAGGCGACCTTGAACGAGATTCGGGTCGGGAAGTTCGCCTTGATCGTGCCGGTGATGATGTCGACGGACGGCCGCTGCGTCGCCATCACGAGATGAATGCCGGCCGCGCGCGCCATCTGTGCCAGCCGCTGCACGGCGCCTTCGATCTCCTTGCCGGCGACGATCATCAGGTCGGCGAACTCGTCCACCACGATGACGATGTAGGGCATCGTCTCCAGCGCCATCGCCTCCTGCTCGTAGACGGCCTGGCCGGTGGCGTGGTCGAACCCGGTCTGGACGGTACGCTGCAGGCTCTCGCCGCGCTTCAGCGCGTTGCGGACGCGGTTGTTGTAGACGTCGATGTTGCGCACTGCGAGCTTGGACATGCGCTTGTAGCGCTCCTCCATCTCACCGACCGCCCACTCGAGCGCCGCGACCGCCTTCTGCGGCTCGGTGATGACCGGCGCCAGCAGATGCGGGATGCCGTTGTAGACCGACAGCTCCAGCATCTTGGGGTCGATCATCAGGAAGCGGCACTCCTCCGGCGTCACCTTGTAGAGCAGCGACAGGATGAAGGCGTTGATGCCGACCGACTTGCCCGAGCCGGTGGTGCCGGCGACGAGCAGATGCGGCATGCGGGCGAGATCGGTGACAATGGCCTCGCCGCCGATGCCCTTGCCGAGCGCCAGCGGCAGCGCGGCATCCGCGGACTTGAACGCCTCGTCCTCCAGAATATCGCGCAGCAACACGGTCTCGCGGCGCGCGTTCGGAAGCTCGATGCCGATCACGTTGCGGCCGGGAACCACGGCGACGCGGGCGGAGGCAGCGCTCATCGAGCGGGCGATGTCGTCGGCGAGACCGATCACGCGCGACGCCTTGGTGCCGCGCGCGGGCTCAAGCTCGAACAGGGTGACGACCGGGCCGGGGCGGATGTCCTTGATCTCGCCCTTGATGCCGAAGTCGGCCAGCACGTCCTCGAGCAGGCGGGCATTACCGCGCAACACGGTCTGGGTGAACTCGGCGCCGGGCCGGGCGCCGGAGGGACGCTTCAAAGCATTGAGGCTCGGCCGCTTGTAGGCCGGGGACGCCGTGGCGCGGCGGGTGAGGCTTTCCAGGAACCGGGTGGGACGCAGCGCCTGGGCGGCGGCGCCGGTCATGGAGCTGGCGGCCGCGCTGGCGGCGGCCGCCGCCGTCGAGGATGCGGCGCGCAGCCGTTCGCTGCCCGCCGGCGCGAAACGCCGGGCGATGGACTGGCTGTCGACGTCGGTGTTGGCATCGAAGCCGGGGCCGCGGCTCGAAGGCTCGGCATGCGGCGGTGTCGCCAGGATGCGGGGCGGCTGGTCGAGGCCCGGCAGGGGGACATCGAGATTGTGAACGGCAGGGTCATCGCCGTCGCGGCCGTAGGCGTCGGCGCCGACATGCAACTCGCCGTAGGGTGACGACGACTGAGGGCGGCGCAAGGTCGGCGTAGGAGCCGCCGGCTGCCACTCGCTCTCGCCGAAGCTCGGCCTGAATCCCGGATCGGGCTCACCTTCATCCTTGCGCCTGCGGCCGAACAGTGAGGCAAAGCCGGCTGCGAGCCAGCCCTTGCTGACGCCGCCCGGCGCGACCAGGCGCGGCTCGACCTTGGCCTTGGCGGACGCTGGGCCCTTGCAGACGTCGATCAGCCCTTTGATGTCGTGGCCGAGGCTGCCGGCTTGCGCGGCGAAACCCGTGGCGAAGAAAATCAGCCCCGCGACGGCGCCCGCGCGTTGGGCGTTGACGATCGACAGCACACCGCCGGCGAGCGAGTATAGGGCGTCGCCGAGGATGCCGCCGAAGCCATGGTTGAGCGGCCAGCCGGTGGTGGTCGGCAGCGCAGACAGCGCGCCCGCCATCAACAGCACGGCGAGCGGGTACAACATGATCTTGGTGCGGAAGTCGGCGATGCGCTCCCGCAGCAGCAACTGGACGCCCCAGAACATCGGCGACAGCAGGGCGAGGCCCGCGGCGAAACCGAGCGTCTGCAACATCAGGTCGGAGAGGATGGCGCCGAGCGCGCCCAGAAAGTTTTGTGCGGTACCGCTGGTGGCGTGGGTGAGGCTCGGGTCGGTGACCGACCAGGACAGCAGCGAAACCCAGCCGGCCGCGACCAGCACGACGAGAATCAAGCCGGCCGCGCGGCCGAAAACGCCGATCAGACGGTCTTCCAGCAATTCAGGAAGCAGACGCTGCTGCTCCGGGGGAGCACTCTCGAGCGACATAAGGACAACACGCGGTTAAGCTGCAACTGAAACGATCCGTTTCAGCGCTTCCCTGATCGTGGCCGCGTCGTGGACGAGGGCAATCCGGACGTACTTCTCACCCGGATTGACGCCGCTTTTGCCGGCCTGCGCCAGGTAGGCGCCAGGGATGACCTTGACACCGCAACGTTTCCATAGGGTTACCGTCGCGTCGACGCCGCCGCCGAGATGGCTCATATCGAGCCAAAGGAAGAAGCCGCCGGCTGGACGGCGGTAGCCCATGCGATCGCCGATCACCTCGTCGCAGATGTCGTACTTGAGCTTGTAGGCCTGACGGTTCACGGCGACGTGCTGCTCCTCCGCCCAGATCGCGGCCGAGGCGTGCTGGGTCGGGCCCGGCATCTGCGGCGCGGTCAGGTTGCGGATCTCGGCCAGCGTCTCCAGGAAGTCCCCATCCCCCGCGCAGAAGCCCGAGCGCAGGCCGGGCAGATTGGAGCGCTTGGACAACGAGTTGAAAACAATGACGTTCTTGAAGCGGCCAGGGGTTTGGGCGGCGACCTCGAGGCCGCCGGTCGGCGGCTCCATCGAATAGATCTCGGAATAGCACTCGTCGCAGAACAGCATGAAATCGTGCTCGCGGGCGAGCGCGATCGCCTTGGCGATGTAGGCCGCGTCGGCGACGGCGCCCTGCGGGTTGGCTGGTGTACAGAGGTAGAGTGCGACCGTGCGCGAGAGCAGCTCCGTGTCGCGCGAAAGGGCGTCGAGATCGGGCAGGTGGCCGGTCTCGTCGGTCGCATCGAGGTAAACCGGCTCGGCGTTCACGGCCAGCGCCGCGCCGATGTAGACGCTGTAGTATGGATTGGGCAGCAGCACCGCCGGGCGGCCCTCGACCCGCTTGCGGCCGATCGCGGGCAGGATGGCGAAGAACAGTCCTTCGCGCGAGCCGTTCAGGGGATGCACCTCGCGGCGCCAGTCCACCTCGGTCTTCAGGCCGTATCGCCGGCCAATCCAGGCGGCGATCGATTTCCTCAGCTCGTCGGTGCCCCGAATCGGAGGATACTTGGCATAAAGGGATTGTGCCTCGGCGATCTTGTCCATCAAGAACGGTGGCATAGTCTCGCGGGGCTCGCCGATCGTCACGTCGATCACGGCGGGGTTGCTGGCGGGGATGCCGTCGAGCAATTGTCGGGTGCGGGTGAACGGCGACAGGATCGTTCCGTGGGCGAGGGCTTCGGGGCCCGAGGCGGGAGGCATGCCGGTATCGTGTCCTCTGGCTGTCGTCGAAATTGGGCACAAATGGCGTGGCGTGCTGGCATAGACCCGGTGTGCCCGCCAGGCAAGCGAGCGGCGGGGGCGACCTCTCCTCTCCCCTTGCGGGACGGAGAGGCTTCGCGCCGTTACGACGGTTAGGGCCATATTGGCGTCACCTTGCGTCCCCACACAGATGCAGCAGCAGGTTCCTCGCGATGCCTAGCCTCTTCCGTTTCCTGTTCGTCGTGGGTCTCTTCGCCGGTCTCGTGCTCGGTGGGCTGTACGTGCTCGCCGTCTACTTCGAGCCGGTCCCGAAGGAGATCTCGAAGCCGGTTCCGGGCGTTAAAATTCGCAAGCAGCAGTGAGATCCCGGTCAGAGCCATGTTTCGTTCCCCGATGATCCGCGCTGTTTTGCTTCTCGTCGCCGGCCTGTGGCTCGGCCTCGGCGCCATCGTCTCGACGCCCGCGGCGGCGCAGGAGGACTGGAAGCCGTTCACGGACAGCCTGAACAGATCCTCGCGTAAACAGTCGGAAGCAGTCAGGCCGCCGCCACTTCCGCCGATGGCCGGGCCCAGCGACCGCGGCCGCGATGCCGGCCTGCCGCCCTTTGCCGCGCCGGGACAGCCGGGCGAGCGTGCGGCGGGCTATGACGCCAGCGCCGCGCGTCCCCTGCCGATGCCGCCTCCGGGGACACCGTTGGTGCCGCGTGACGGTCCGGTCGAGCGCACCGAGCTGCCCCCTATTCCCGGCTCGACCATCGCGGCACCGTCCGTGGGCCCCGGCGCCGTGGCGAGCGAGCTGTGGCGCGGGCTCGATCCGGCAGTGTTCGAGCTGATGATGCCGGCGATCGAGCTGCCGCCCCGCTCGCCCGCCGTCTACGGCCTGTGGAAGCGGCTGATCACGTCGGAGCCCGGCATCGCCGTCTTCGACGAGGCCGGGCGCCGCTTCCTCGCGATTCGCGCCGAGGCGATGCACCGCTCCGGCCTGATCGCCGAGGAGGTCAAGCTGCTGGAAAGTGTCGGCGGCGAGGATCCTCTGATCCAGGCCCTGCTGGCGCGGGCGAAGATCGGATCGGGCGACGGGGAGGCGGGCTGCGAGCTCGCCCGCGCGGCCGTGGTCAGGAAGGCGGCGCTGCCCGCGCCGCTTCGCGCCGAGCTGATGCTGCTCATTGGATACTGCGCGGCGGCGGCCAAGAACACCGCCGGTGCAGGGCTCGCTGTCGACCTGCTGCGCGAGGACGGGGCCGAGGCCTCGTTCGGAATGACCGTGCTGGAGGCCGTGGCCGCCGGTGCCAAGCCCAGCCTGACGCTGCCGAAGGTCGTGAGCGCGACCGAGTACAGGTTGCTGGAGTTATTGCCGGAGTTCGACGCGACCCCGGTGATCGAACGGGCCGCTCCGGTACTGTTGGGGGGGCTTGCCACGGATACGGCAGGCGATGTCCGGCTGCGCGTGCTGGCGGCGGAGTCAGCGGCCCGGCTCAACGCGATCGGCAACGAGCAGCTGGCCGAGGCATGGCGCGCACCCGTGTTCCAGCCGTCGGAAACCGCCGATCCGTTGACGGCGAAGGTCGATCCGGCGCTGCGCCGGGCGCTGCTGTTTCGCGCCGCCGAAAACGAGCGAACGCCGTTCAAAAAAACCCGCGTGATCCGCGCCCTGCTCGACGATGCTCGCCGTAGCGGTCTTTATCTGCACGCGCTGGTCCTGATGTCGCGTCAAGTCGACATGATCCAGCCCGCCGAGGAGATCAGTTGGTTCGCCGAAACCGCCATCGAGGCGCAGCTCGCGGCCAGCCGGTTCGACAGCGCACGGCGCTGGGCGCACCTCGCCAGCGGCAACGCCGGACCCGCGGGCGGGCCCACACTGCAGCATTGGCTGGCGCTCGCCGATATCGCCGACCCGATGATTTCGGGGCCGCGCGGGCAGAGCTTGGGCTCGGTCGAGGCCCTGGCGCTGCGCGGCCGGTTCTCCGCCGATCTGCTGCATCGGCTCGCGACCGTGCTCGACGCCCTCGACTACAACGTACCGATCCCGCTGTGGGAAGCGGCCAGCCGTGCGCCGCAACCGGCGGGCGGGCATCTGCCGGCGACCGGCGTGCTGTCGCAACTGCAGGACGCGGCCAAGAAGGGCGAGCAGGGGCGCACGGTGCTGCTCGCCATCCAGTCGCTCGGCCCCAACGGCGGCGAAGGAGCGCATATGATTGCGCTCGGCGATTCGATTCGCGCCCTCAGGCGCGCGCGACTCGACGGTGAGGCGCGCCGACTCGGTTTCGAGGCCCTGTTCTCGGGCTGGCCGCGCGGCGGCGGAAGCTGAGAGGGACGAGAATGTCCGATGGGCGGCGCAAACTGGGATTGACCGGGGTTCCCCCCACCCCTGCCCCCTCCCCACGAGGGGGAGGAGGACAGACGCACATCGAGGCGTTCCTGGAAATGCTGGCAGCCGAACGCGGAGCGGCGAAGAACACGCTCGACGCCTATCGCCGCGACCTCGAGGATTTCAACGGCTGGATCGGCCGCCAGGGCGCGAGCCTTCTGTCCGCACAGTCGGCGCACATCACGCGCTATCTCAACGAGACCTCGGCGGCGGGGCTTGCCGCTTCCTCACGCGCGCGGCGGCTGTCGGCGCTGCGCCAGCTCTACAAGTTTCTCGAGGCCGAAGAGGTGATCGGCGCCGATCCTGCCCAACGGGTCGAGGCCCCGCGCAAGGATCGCACGCTGCCGAAGACGCTCAGCGTCGCCGAGGTCGACCGCCTGATCGGCGCCGCGCAGAAGCGGGCAAAGGGCGCGAACGGCGTCGATCGCGTCCGCGCCGTCCGGCTGCATTGTCTGCTCGAAATGCTCTATGCCACGGGGATGCGCGTCTCCGAACTGGTGTCGTTGCCGCGGGCGGTACTCGACGGCGACCGCCGCGTACTGACCATCAAGGGCAAGGGCGGACGCGAGCGGCTGGTGCCGCTGAACGGCTCGGCGCGATCGGCGCTGGACGCCTATCTCGCGCTCGGCCACGGTGAGGACGACGATGTCGCGCCGATGGTCGCCACCAAATACCTGTTCGCCTCGCGCGCCGCCGAGGGACATCTCACCCGCCAGCGGTTCGCACAGGATCTGAAGGAGCTCGCGCTGGAGGCGGGGCTCGACCCCGAAAGGGTATCGCCGCACGTATTGCGCCATGCCTTTGCGAGCCACCTGCTCGACCGTGGCGCCGACCTGCGCTCGGTGCAGCAGCTCCTCGGCCACGCCGATATCTCGACGACGCAGATCTACACGCACGTGCTCGAGGAACGGCTGAAGCGTCTTGTGTTCGAGCATCATCCGCTCGCCAAGAGCTAGCGCACGATTTTCACTTCTCTTTTTATGCCAGTGCATGCTGGAAGCGCGCATGGCCGCGCGTTCGGGAAATACGGTCCCTTGAGCGGCCGGCACGGAGTTCCAGCGCCGGCTTTTGCCGCTCTTGAGCCAGAAAATCAGAAATAGTCATTTTATTTCAAAGGTTTAAATAAATTTCATTCATGCGTGGTTCAGCGGCGGGCCGTCAAGCTGACGCAGGGATCGCACGGGAATGCAACCCGCCGCCGCCAAACTTTCGAGGCAGGGCGTCGGCCAAAGCACAAGGAAATGCACGATGCGAATGATCGAGAGTTCCGGTCTGCGAGGAGGCCTTCTCGCCGGCGCGGTGATGACGATGGCGGCCTTCGCGGCGCCGCAAGCCGAGGCCGCGACCGCCGGACCCGGCATCGCCGCGGTGCTGGCCGCCGAGGCCCAGAGCCACAGACAGATCGAGCCGGCGCGCTGGTTCGGCAGGCGCTGCCACTGGGAGCGGCGCTGCTGGCGGGGGCGCTGGGGCCGCTTGCATTGCCGGCCTATCCGCGTCTGCCGCGGCCGCTGGTAGACGACGACCATACGCCGACTGTACGTCGAGCCATGCAGGCAGTTTTTCCGGGCGGTCCGATCTGGCCGCCCGGCTTCGTCAGCTAGCGCACCGGCTCGCCCGGGGCATAGGCCCTGATCGCCAGCGCATGCAGGCCGCGGCTCAACTCGCCGGCCAGCGCCTCGTTGACCAGCCTGTGGCGCTCGACGCGCGACTTGCCTGAAAACATCGCGGACACGACGACGACGGTGAAGTGGCTCTCGCCGGACCCCGGCGACGAGCGGTGGCCGGCGTGCTTCTCGGAATCGTTGATGACGTCCAGCCGGATCGGCTCCAGCGCCACCATCAGTTGCTCGCGCATGCGGGCTTCAGCGCTCATTCATCACCTCCTGCCATGATCGCGTTCCGTTTTGGGCGTTCCTGCTGCTCCGGGGGAGCCGTGGCCTTGCCGCCACGCGCAACACCCCGTATCTCCCTGAGTGCCGTTCGGCCACGGCCATCCCTCGTAGCCTCTGGTGCGGCTTGTGGTCGGCACCTGCTTTGGATCATACTCGCGCCCATGAAGCTCGAATCCAAATACTTCGACAGCATACGTCTGACCTCCAAGCGCGGGGCTGCGGAGCAGCAGCCGAAGCGGCCCGAGCAGCCGCCGCCATGTCAATGGAAGGGCTGCGAGAAACCGGGTCCGCACAAGGCTCCGATGGGGCGAGGACGTGACGGCGAGTACTACCAGTTTTGCGTCGACCACGTGCGCCAGTACAACGCCACCTACAACTATTTCGATGGGATGAGCGACAAGGACGTCGCCGATTTCCAGAAGGACGCCGCGACCGGGCACCGGCCGACCTGGAAGGTGGCCGCCAATTCCGGATCGCAGGGCACGACCGCGTCGACCGGCCGCTCGGGCAAGACCAAGAACGGCGATGTGCGCTCCTCGGACCCGCACGAGTTTTTTGCATGGCGGGCACGCAAAGCGCGCGATGCGCAGCCCGAGTATCGCCGCTCGCTCAAGCCGCTCGAGCGCAAGTCCTTGGATTGCCTGCATTTAACCGAGGCTGCGACGCGCGAGGAGATCAAGTCCAAGTTCAAGGAGCTGGTCAAGCTGCACCACCCCGATGCGAATGGTGGAGACAAGCGCTCCGAGGAGAAGTTGCGCGAGATCATCCAAGCCTATAACTATCTCAAACAGGCAGGGCTGGTCTGACGGGGCCTTCCCTCTTGTGAGATTCCCCGCCGCGCTACTTTGCAAAGACACGCGGCCTGCGGTGCACCGTAGGTCCTGAGGAAACACGCAACATCCGGATTAGAAAAGACATGCGCGCCCAGACCCAGAACGGGGCGGAAGCCGGTGTGCCCGGCCTGCCGGACAAGGTCATCTCCGTTCGCAAAGTGTTCGGCATCGACAGCGATCTCGAGGTGCCAGCCTACTCCAAGGCCGACGAGCACGTACCCGATCTCGATACGGATTACCTGTTCAACCGTGAAGTGACGCTCGCCATCCTGGCCGGCTTCAAGCACAACCGCCGCGTGATGATTCAGGGCTATCACGGCACCGGCAAGTCGACGCACATCGAGCAGGTCGCGGCCCGGCTCAACTGGCCGTGCATCCGCGTCAACCTGGACAGTCACGTCAGCCGCATCGATCTCGTCGGCAAGGACGCGATCGTGCTCAAGGACGGCAAGCAGATCACCGAGTTCCGCGAGGGCATCCTGCCGTGGGCGCTGCAGCGCAACGTGGCGATGGTGTTCGACGAGTACGACGCCGGCCGCCCGGACGTGATGTTCGTGATCCAGCGCGTGCTGGAGGTGTCGGGCAAGCTGACGCTGCTCGACCAGTCGAAGGTGATCAAGCCGCATCCCGCGTTCCGGCTGTTCTCGACCACCAACACCATCGGTCTCGGCGACACCTCGGGTCTCTATCACGGCACCCAGCAGATCAACCAGGGTCAGATGGACCGCTGGTCGATCGTGTCGACGCTGAACTACCTGCCGCACGACGCCGAGGCCAACATCGTGCTGGCCAAGGTCAAGGCGTTCCAGAAGTCGGAGGCCAAGAAGAAGCAGGTCTCCAACATGGTGCGCGTCGCCGATCTCACCCGCTCGGCATTCATGAACGGTGATCTCTCGACCGTCATGAGCCCGCGCACGGTGATGACCTGGGCCGAGAACGCCGAGATCTTCGGCGACATCGGCTTCGCCTTCCGGCTCACCTTCGTCAACAAGTGCGACGAGCTCGAGCGGCCGCTGGTGGCCGAGTTCTACCAGCGCTGTTTCGGCGAGGAGCTGCCCGAGAGCGCTGCCAACGTGGCGTTGTCGTAAGGGCAGTCGCCCTGTCGACGCATCTGTGTCGCATACAACCGGCGGTGAGGGCTCCGAGCCTTCGCCGCCGTTTTCGTGTCACGATGCAACGCATCGAGCCATTATCAGGGCCATCCCATGCCCCGCCAGTCCGCCAAGTCCCAGCCGCCGACACCCTCGGGCACTCGCTACGAGGACGATCTGTATACATGGGTGCAGGAGCAAATGGCCTTGCTGCGCGCGGGCCGGCTCGTCGAGATCGATGCTCTCAACATCGCGGAGGAGCTCTCGGACGTGGGCAACGAGCAGCTCGACAAGCTGGAAAGCGCTATTGCGGTCCTGACGATGCATTTGCTCAAGTGGGACAAACAGCCGGAGCGAAGGTCGCGGAGCTGGCAGTTGACGGTTCGCGAGCGGCGCCGCCGGATCCATCGTGTTCTCAAGAAAAACCCGGGCTTGAAGCCCAAGATCACCGAAGTGATCGACGAGGGATATGCGGACGGGCGGGATCGCGCATTTGCCGAGACAGAGCTACCGGACGATGCCTTGCCGGAGGCCTGCCCCTACACCTTCGACGAGATGATGACGCGCGAGATCGTGTTTCAGGCGTGAAATCGGCCGGCCTCTCGCGGGTCAACGGCCGGCCGACTCAACCGATCCACCGTAATCTCCAAGATCGCCGCTCCCCAGGGATCGGCCATTCGCGTGATGGGGGCGCGCATTTGCGAGTGCTCAATTTGGATGCAGGCGAGTGCGATCAACCATGTCCATGATTTTCCAATTCGGGCATTTACTCCGGTTGCACAAAAAATCGCCAATTTGAATGGCTGTGAACGGCGTCGACGTTTCTTTCGTCGCTCATTCCCGCTTGTCCGCTGTCGTGGGGGGTTCCGTTGTGATAGCCCAAGGGCAAAACCTGCGGCGGGTGCCGTGGGAACGCGTCAGCGTAAGGGTTTGGACATGCAGCAGTTGACAGACGAAGGCCGGCGGATCGTCGACGACGTGGCGCGCCGCCATGGATTTTCCAGCGACGCGGTGACGACGATGCTGCGCGCGGTTTCGGCCGGCTACGGCAATCAGGCGCAGTTCAATCACTACGAATTCGGCGGCATGGGGCAATGGTCGTCCGGCGGGATGACGATGATCGGCGACATGTTCAACAATTACCTCAAGGGCCGCGTCGATTCCCTGTGCCAGGAATTGGCCGGATTGATCCAGCGCCAGCCGATGTTCGCCGTTCCGGCGCAAAGCCAGAGCCAGTCCCAGGGCGGCGGCTGGCAGGGCCAATCGGGCAACCAGCAGCAGGGCGGCGGCTACCAGCAGCAGAGCAGTGGCGGCATGGGCGGCTCGAGCCTGTTCGTGCCGGGCTCTGGAAACAGCAACTGGTGGCCGGCCGATCTCGGCATGGCCGGCTCGACCGGCGCGCAGAACAACCTGCGCTATGCCTATTTCCCGGGGTCGCGCCGGCTCGCCATCGACGTCAACGGCCAGGTCAGCGTCTACGACACCGGCGATCACCAGATCGGCGGCTTCTCGCAGCAGCAGAGCGGCGACCAGTCGATCACCTTCACCAGCCAGTTTGGAACCGTGCGGGTGTTGGATCTGCCGTTGATCACGCCGTCGAGCGGGGTGAGCACCGCGCCGCCGTCGCAGCCGATGGTGGACGTCTCGGCACCCAGCGCACCGCAGCCACCCTTCGTCAACCCGAGTCCGGCGCCGGCCATGGCATCGCCGCCGATGACGCCAGCGCCGGTGAGTGCCCCGGCCGCCAAGGCCAACGCCGACGACATCTTCGCGCTGATCGAGAAGCTGTCGGATCTGCACAAAAAGGGCATCCTGACCGACAGCGAATACGAGACCAAGAAGAGCGACCTGCTGGGACGGCTGTAGGTCAGCCGATCAAGGCCGCGCAGACCGCTCGAGACGCAGCCACTCTCTCCTCGAAGGTCAGGTGATGTGACGCCTCCGCGCTACGACGAGTTCATCGCGTTCTGCTTCACGCGGTTCGAGAAGAGTCCGGCTCCGCACAGGGAACCGTGGGACGATTTCGGGGCGACGGCGACGGAGATCCTCGCGCTCTTCACAGCAACCATGCTTCGATCGGGCGAGGATCTGGCTGGCTTTTGCGATGACACGCTGGGTCGCGGAATTGGCGTGCTCTTTTTCGAGCACAGCAACATCGCCGCCAGCATTGTACGGCACGCCAAGGCACCAGGTTATCGCAGCGCTGCACGCGATCGGCGTTTTTTACCGGACGTGCCTCGACGGACGAGCATTGCCGATCTACCGCGATGGCATCGAAGGGGGCAGCGTCCTGGGCAGTGCCTGCTTCATGCTGTGGGACTTGTCGCCACTGATGCAGTTGCCGTGGAGGCCCATCTGCGGCGAAGTCGAGGGAGCGCTACTGACTGTTCTCGAAGAGGCTCTATCCTCTAACAGTAATGGCTGCATTCAGAGTGCACTTCACGGCCTTGGCCATTGCGATGAGCACCAAGCCGGGTCGGTCGAGACCATCATCACCCGCTTTCTCGCAGCCCACCCATCTCTCGATCCAGCCTTGCGCGACTACGCGATCCGGGCGAAAAACGGCGCGATCCTGTAGTCTGCCCGCCACGTACAAGAACCTGCACGCCCAAGAACCTCCGGAATCGTCATGGCCTCACCCCCCGCCTCGCCCAAGAAGAACAAGGAATCCCCGGCCGAGCCCTTGAAGCGGGTGCTGGGGCTCGCCGTGCGCGCGATCGCCGGCGACGACGAGGTGCAGGTCAACTTCTCGGCCGGCAAGCCCGAGATCGACGGCAAGCAGGTCCAACTGCCCGAGCCCTCGCGCATCCCGAGCAAGAACGAGATCGCCGTCGTGCGCGGCTGGGCGGACAGCCTGGCGCTGACGGCCGCCTGCCACGACAACAGGCTGCACCGCAAGCTCGCGCCGGGCTCGGGTAACGCGCGCACCGTTTTCGAATCGGTCGAGCGCGCCCGCGTCGAGGCGATCGGCGCCCGTCGCATGACCGGAATGGCGGCGAACCTCACCGCCAAGGTCGAGGACCAGTACAACCATGCCCGCTACGCCGTCATCACCGAGCGGGCCGATGCGCCGCTCGAGGACGCGCTCGCGCTCCTGGTACGCGAGCGGCTGACGGGATTGCCGCCGCCGGCGATGGCCAAGGGCCTCGTCGAGGCCTGGCGGCCGTTCCTGGAGGACAAGGGCGGCAAGGTCATGGACCGGCTCGAGTCCGCGGTCGAGGACCAGGCCAAGTTCGGCCGCGTGC